>CAZVHE010000094.1:10020-10390 GCA_964627705.1 uncultured Chthonomonas sp. | reverse complement strand
CAGCCTTCCAGTTGCGGGCCTTGCACCCGCCGCTGGCCGCTGTGAAGCCAGGCCGGCTTTTGCAAGGGTTCTTGTTCCGGCACGGCTGCGCAGGCGATCTCCCCGATGACGCCCCGGCAGATCTTGTTCTTCAGGGCCGTCTTGGTCACGTAGGTGGGTAGCCAGCCGGAGTTCTGCACGGTCAGGCGCAAGCGCACACTGTCGCCCACACGCTCTTGTTGCAGGTCACGCAGTTCCAGGCGGGGGCCGGTGCCCGCGTGCCAGATCGCCCAATCCGCCAGGGGGGCAATCTCGGCTTCCAGCAGCGGCGGGGGTGGGTTGCGGAAGGCGTACGCGCCATCCCATCCGCCAATCTCCACGGTGCCGAGTT
>CAZVHE010000094.1:6540-9987 GCA_964627705.1 uncultured Chthonomonas sp. | reverse complement strand
GCCCTTGCCCTCCAGCTTCTCGTCGCTCCACTTCAGCAGTTGGATGTCGTGGCTGTGCGGGTGGTCGCGGAACCAATCAATGTACTTGTAGTCCGTGATGCCGGCCTGGCGCTGCGGCGACCAGATTTCCACCGTCCAGGCGTGCACGCCCATGCTGTGGTACATCCAGTCGTCAAAGACCCCCGTGATCACCTCTTTGGGGTGGTATTTGAACTCGTGGAAGTTGCTGATGGCGGGGTAGCCGGTCATCTCGTGCCCGACTTTGCCCAACGCCTGGAACGTCCACAGGTCTTCGCTGGGGATGTCGTCATCCGGCATGCGGCTGGGCGGCCGGAGCAGCACGCCCGAGAACGTGTGGAATGTGATGGCCCCGCAGATGTTGGGGTGGTTAACGATGAAATCCACCGCCGCGCGGATTTCCGGTTCGCTGGCCGGATAGGGGCCGGCCCCGTGCTGCTCGGCTTCTTGCCGCCAGGCGTTGGGGAAGTTGCGGTTGAAGTCCAGCCCCTGCGGGATGCGGCGCACCTTCAGGTTTTGGCCGTCGTATTCGTGCAGGATGCCCTCGGGCAGCACGCGGTAGGCGCGCTCGGCCTTCTCGCCCGGGCGGCGCTTGCGCAGCAGGCGGGGTTCCTCCTCGCTTATCACCCAGGGGCCGCTGGGGTCGGGGATGCGCATGCTCAGGATGCGGCCGTCGCCGTCCAGGTCTTTGCGTTCCAGCCCTTCGTATTCGGGTTCGTCGTAGGGGTAGGGGCGGGTGCCACTGCGGACGATGCGTGGCGGGGTTTCCAGCGCCCATTCCGCGCCGTCCGGCCCCAGGCGGGGGACGAGATAGAACGTGCGCTCGCGCAGGACATCGGGACCTTGGGTGACGAGCTGATCGAGGATGCGGAGCACCGCGCTGCAGGCGCTGACCTCGCTGGCGTGGATGTTGCCGTCGCACCAAAAGCCGGGTTTGTCTTCGGGGGCGCCGGTGCGGCGGTCGGTGACGGTGGCGCACCAGATGTCGCGGCCTTCGTGGCTTTTGCCGATGCTCTCCACGGTGACGTAGTGCGGGTGGGCGGCCACGAACTGGTGGAGGAGGTCGGTGACTTCTTGGTATTTGAGGTAGCGGTCGTAGGGGACCGTCACGGCGGACATGGGGCGGAGATTACCGCCGGGATGGTTCTCTATCTTGAGGATTAGAAGTCGCAGTTCCGATAATCCGAGGTGACTCGGAGAGCCATTCACCCATGATTGCGTCCATCCTCTTTTCGGCGGCCTTGCTCGCCTCGCCGCCCGCAGGCCCGGCCCACGGTGCCCCCGCGCACGCCGCCCCGGCGGCTGCCCCCAGAATCGCCCAGGCCCTGCAGCGCCTGAAAGACGGCAACGTGCGCTACGCTACCGGCTACGCCAAGCACCCGCGCCAAGATTCGGGCGGACGCCTCAATGTCAGCCAAAGCCAGGCCCCCTTTGCCATCGTTCTCACTTGCGCGGATAGCCGCGTGGCCCCGGAGATTGTCTTCGACCAAGGCCTTGGGGACCTGTTCGTCGTCCGCATCGCGGGCAACGTGGCGGACACCCTGGCGCTGGCCAGCATGGAGTATGCGGTGGAGCACCTCCACAGCTCGCTCATCGTGGTGATGGGCCACGAGCGGTGCGGCGCGGTGAAAGCGACCCTGGACGCCACCAAGGCCCCCGCCAACGCGCATACCGAAGAGGCTCACCACAGCCACATTCCGGCGCTGGTGAAGGAGATCGAGCCGGCCATTTGGGCGGCCAAGGGCCGCACCGGCCCTGAACTGGACGCTTGCATTGAATCGAACGTCGAGCACTCGGCGGGGCAGATCACCAGCCGCAGTGACATCATCCGCCAGTTTGTGGCGGACGGCAAGGTGCAGATTGTGGGCGGGGTCTATGACCTCGACACGGGCCGGGTGAACTGGCTGAGCAGCGTGCCGCAGAGCGCGTTCGTGCGTATCCGTAACTAGACCAGGGCAGTCGCTGCCATTCCAAGACCTGCGCCGGTCGGTCGGAGTTGAACCAGTCAACTCCGGCCGCTCGCAGTTCTCGGTAGGCGTCGGGTGTCTGCGGGTGAGCCCAAAACCGGATTTTGCGGCCCGCCCGGTGGGCTTGCCGCACCATCGAATGCAGCCGCATGCGCTGGGGTTCGGGCATCGCGCCGGTGCCCATCCAGGTGAAGTGGCTCATCCAGCTTTCGCTGATCAGCGGCATCAGAGTGGGCGAGGTTTGCCGGTCCGGGAGATCCGCGTACCGGCCATCGTAGCCGTACCACTGCCGGGGGTGAGCAAAGATGGACTCCCGGTCTCGATCTCCACTGATGACGATACGCACCGCCCCGGGCTGCGAGGTGGCCAGCATGAAGGCGTAGGGTGCCAACTGCCGATCCAGCTCTTCCAACACGGCCGTGCCATCTGCCTTCACATCCACAAGGAGTTGGAAAGGCACCCTGGGCTGATGCACCCAGCCTCCGCGTTCACGCACCCGCCGGGCCAGGGGCTCCAGATAGAGGCGGCGCAAGGTGCGCTCGGGTTGGATTTCGGCGCGGGTGTGGGCCACACGCAGGTCGCCATCCACCAAGAAGACGTCGGCCTCCACACTCCCAAACCCCGCGTCCAGGGCTTCGTGCAACGGGCGATCGCGCAGGTAATCGTTGTGCGAATGGCCCTGGAGAAGGGAAGTCGGAGTCCCTTGTAACAAGAAACCCAAAGTCACGGACGCCCACATCCCACCCAGCATAGACCGGCATAATGGACAGGTGCGAAAGTATTTGAGCCTCGCCCTGCTCGTGGTAGCAGCCTTGAGTTTGTGGGCCTGCCAGCCCAGCACGCCCGAAGCTGCGTCCACCACCGGTACGACCGGAACTGAAACGCCCGCCCCGACGGAAGCCAAGCCCGAGGAACCGGCTTCGACCAATCCCTCGGCCCCGCTGACGAAGGAGCCCATGCCGCTCAAGTTCGAGCGCGACGCCAATGGCGCCTTCAAGACCGCGCCGCCGGACGCCGTGCTGCCGAAGGATGGCGACAAGGTGGCCGTGCTTTACACCAATTACGGCAACATCATCCTGCGCTTTAACGCGGACAAGGCTCCTAAGCACGTGGCCCAGTTCCAAAAACTGGTGGAAGAAGGCTTCTACACCGGCACCAAGTTCCACCGCGTGATCCCCGGATTCATGATCCAGGGCGGCGACCCGAACAGCAAGGACGACGACCGCAGCAATGACGGCATGGGTGGCTACATGAAGGATGGCAAGGAGGTCAACGTCCCGGCCGAATTCAATGACACCAAGCACATCCGAGGCATCCTGAGTGCCGCGCGCTCCAACGATCCGAACTCGGCCAGCAGCCAGTTCTTCATCATGGTGGCCACCAACGAAGGTCTGGATGGTCAATATTCGGCCTACGGCCAAGTCGTGGCCGGCATGGACACAGTGGACAAGATCGTGAACCT
>CAZVHE010000094.1:0-6530 GCA_964627705.1 uncultured Chthonomonas sp. | reverse complement strand
GCCGCGCGACATGGGCGATAACCCGCTGGAAGACAATCCGGCGATCATCCTGAAAGCCGAAATCCGCACTTGGCCGTTAGAAGAGTTGAAGTGACCGCGATGATGCTCTCTTTGGCCCTGGCCCTCTCGACCCCCAACCAAACGACTCCGCCGCCGGTGGAGCGCAAGAACATGGATATTGTCAATCAAGAAATCAAATCGGGCGAAGAAGTCGCCGTCGTCACCACCGGTAAGGGCCAGTTTGTGCTGCGCTTCTATCCCGAAGTCGCTCCCAAGCACGTAGAAAACTTCAAGAAGCTGGCCAACACCGGCTTTTATGACGGCACCCGCTTCCACCGCACCATCCCGGGCTTCGTGATCCAGGGCGGCGACCCGCTGACCAAGCGCATTGAAGATGCTAGCCGCTGGGGCACCGGCGGACCCGAATGGCGCGTGCCGGCCGAGTTTAACGAGCGCCCGCACAAGCGCGGCATCCTTAGCATGGCCCGTTCCAGCGATCCGAACTCCGGCGGCAGCCAGCTCTTCGTCTGCGTGGCCGACGTGCCGAGCCTGGACCGCCAATACACCGTGTTCGGTGCGATTGTCTCTGGCATGGACGTGGTGGACCAGATCGTAAAGTCGCCGACCACCGACCGCAACGGTTCCGTGAAGCCGGAAGAAGCCGTGCGGATGGAAAAAGTCGAAATCAAGACTTGGCCGCTTGAATGATCGACATTCCGACGCCTCCTCTGGCCGATAGCCGCCCGAGTTGGGACGAGTACTTCATGGAGATTGCCAAACTCGTTTCCACCCGGGCGACCTGTCCGCGTCGCTCCGTGGGCGCGGTTATCGTGAGGGATCGTCGGATTTTGGCCACGGGTTACAATGGGGCGCCGCGAGGTTTGCCCCATTGCCCGCCCCAGGGGTCGCAACAGGATTGGCCGGACGGCTGCATGCGAGCGGGGCACTGCATCCGCTCCCTGCACGCCGAGCAGAACGCGCTGCTACAGGCCGCCAGCATGGGGGTGCCGTGCGAAGGCGCGACGATGTATGTCACCTGCCAGCCGTGCAACACCTGCGCCAAGATGATCATCAACGCCGGGATCACCCGCGTGATCTACGAAGGGGATTACCCCGACCCGTTTTCTTTAGAACTCTTCCGTGATGCGCAACTCGACGTGGCCCTGTACCGTCACGGAAAGCTAGAGGCCGTTGCCCTCTAAATCCTCGACACCGTGTGGACCGACGCTGAGTTTCTGGAAGGTTTCCGCTATCCCTTATTAGCCGGGGTGGTGGCGATGCTCGGCACCCTCATTTTTACGCCTTTGGTCCGGCGATTTGCCATCCGGCAAGGGGCGGTGGATGACCCGAGCCGCGATGCGCGCCGCGTGCACACCGAACCCATTCCGCGCTGGGGCGGCATTGCCATTTACGGAGGCATTGTCCTTGCGCTGGCCACGGTGTTGCCCTTTGCCTATCCGTTTACGCCGTTCCCCTTCTATCTCATTGGCCTGATTCTGCTGGGTGGGGTGCTGGTGGCGTTCGGGGCCATTGATGACCTCAAGTCCTTCAGCGCGAAGTGGCAGCTCCTGGCCTTGTTGGTCATTGGAGTGGCCATTCAGTTTGTGTACGACCCGGTGGGCCGCGTTTCGGTGCAGGGGATGGAGTGGCCCCCGATTGGCGATGGGCATTGGCAGGATTTTGGCTGGTGGGGCGTGCCGCTCACGGCCGCGTACATCTTTGTGGTAACCAAGACCATGGACACCATTGACGGCGTGGACGGCCTGGCGGCGGGCATTGCCTGCATTGCTGCGGGCACCCTGGCCGTGATTGCTAAGTACGAAGACCAACCCCGGGTGGCGCTGATTGCGGCGGCGGTGGCGGGCTCGTGCGTCGGCTTCTTGCGTTACAACTTCAACCCGGCCAAGATCTTTATGGGCACCGGCGGGGCGCAGCTCCTCGGTTTCTTTTTGGCGTGTCTTAGCGTGGTGGGCGCCCTCAAGACGGCGGCTGCTTTGGCTCTCTTTATCCCGGTGCTCGTGTTTGGCGTGCCGCTGATTGACGCGGTAACGGTAACCATCCGCCGCCTGCTGGCCGGGCAACCGATCACCCAAGCGGACAAGCGGCACCTGCACCACCAGCTTCTGGCCAAGGGCCTGAACCAGCGCCAAACCGTGCTGGTGCTTTACACTGTAACCATTGTGTTGTGCGGCCTGCTTTTGACCATGGTGAGATGGCGTGGATAAGCCGCGCGTGATCTTTGTGGTGGGCACTCGCCCGGACGCCATCAAAAGTGCGCCGGTGGTGCGCCGCTTCCGACAAGACCCGGAGATCGAGACGATCCTGCTCAGCACCGGGCAGCACCGCGAGATGTTGGCGCAGGCGCTGGGGGCGTTCGATTTGGCCCCCGATGAAGATCTCGGCATCATGACGCCGGGTCAGTCTCTCGCCCGCATCACCAGCCGCGCGCTGGAGGGGATTGATTCGGTGATCGAGCGCGTGCAGCCTCACATGGTGTTCGCACAGGGTGACACCACCACCACCTTTGTGGCAGGGCTGGCGGCGTTCTACCGGCAGGTGCCGTTCGGGCACATCGAGGCCGGCCTGCGCACGGACACGGTGGACAATCCGTTCCCGGAAGAGTTCAACCGCCGCACCCTCGGCTTGTTTGCCGCGCAGCACTATGCACCTACGTCTTGGTCGGCCGATAATCTCCGCCGCGAGGGCGTGCCCGACAACCGCATTTTTGTGACTGGCAACACCGGCATTGACGCCGTGATGCACATTGCGGAACAGCCCGGCGAGATGCCCGACGTGCCGGAAGAAGGCCGCATCATTTTGATGACCACGCACCGACGCGAGAACTGGGGCGAACCCCAGGCCAACATCGCCCGGGCCGCGCGGCGCCTGCTGGATGATTTCCCGGATACGCACCTGCTGGTGGCCATGCACCGCAACCCGATTGTGCGGGACACGCTGGTGCCGCTGCTGGGCGACCACGCGCGCGCCCACCTGATCGAGCCGCCCGATTACGCCCCCTTTGTGCGCCTGATGCGCCGCGTGGATCTCATCCTCACCGATAGCGGTGGAGTGCAGGAAGAAGCCCCCACCTTTGGCAAGCCCGTTCTGGTGCTGCGCGATACCACCGAGCGCCCTGAGGGCGTGGACGCGGGCACCGCCCGCCTAGTGGGCACGGATGAACAGGCCGTCTACAGTGCGGCGGCGCTGCTGCTCTCCAACCCGGCGGCGTACCAAGCCATGGCGCAGGCCGTCTCGCCCTACGGCGACGGCAAGGCCAGTGACCGCATTTGGGCGGCCGCCCGCGATTTTCTGAAGCTAGGCTCATGACGATCCTGCAGGCCATTGTATTGGGGCTAGTGCAAGGCCTCACCGAGTTCTTGCCCATCAGCAGCAGCGGTCACTTGTACCTGGTGCCGGTGCTCTCGGGCTGGAAGGATCCGGGCGCGGGGTTCACCGCCGTCATCCAGCTCGGCACCATCCTCGCGGTGTTCTTGTACTTCGGGCGCGACCTGGGGCGCGTGTTCATGGGCTGGCTACGGGGCTTGCGGGGCGGGGAAGCCGCCCGCACCCACGAGGCCCGCATGGGTTGGGCGATTGCCTTGGGCACGGTGCCCATTGCGCTGGCGGGCTTGGCGTTCGAAAAGTCGATTGACACGCACTTGCGCACCCCGTGGGTGGTCGGCGGCTCGTTGATCGCTTTCGCTTTGTTGATGGGCTTGGCCGAACGCGTGGGCCGTCAAGAGCGCCAGTGGGAAGACCTGAACCTGCGCGACGGCCTAACCATGGGGCTGTGGCAGTGTCTGGCCCTGGTGCCCGGCAGCAGCCGCAGCGGCTGCACCATCACGGGCGGCCTCTTTGGGGGGATTGACCGGGCGACGGCGGCGCGGGTCACGTCTCGTTTTTGCTGAGCGTGCCGGCGATTTTGGCCAGCGGCCTCTATAAGCTCTATAAGGAGCGGGCCGACCTGCTGGGTGGCGGGATGATGCCGACCCTGGTGGCCACGGTGGTGGCCTTCGTCAGCGGTTACGCGGCCATCGCGTTCCTCATGAAGTTCTTGCAGAGCCGCAGCACCTGGGTGTTTGTGTGGTACCGCGTGGCGCTGGGCTTGGTGGTGCTGGGCTTGGCCTTTTCGGGGCGGTTGGGAGGCGCGTGAGCATGGGTTTCCGTCGGCGCGAACCGGTGATGCACCCGACCGCCATGGTGGTGGGGCTAGGCAACCCCGGCCCGCAATACGCGCACACCCGGCACAACGTGGGCTTCGATCTGATCGATCTGCTGGCCGAGCGGCACAAGGTGCGCGTGCGCGAGAGCGGTTCGCGGGCGCTCTTTGGCATCGGTAGGGTGGCGGGGGAGCCGGTGGTGCTGGTGAAGCCGCTGACCTTTATGAACCGGAGCGGGGAAGCCGTGGGGCCGCTGGCCAAGCGGTGGGGCATCGCGCCGGAGCGCATCCTGGTGGTTGCCGATGACCTGGACTTGCCGCTGGCCACCGTGCGGGTGCGGAGCAAGGGCGGCAGTGGGGGCCACAATGGCCACAAAAGTCTGGTGCAGGCGCTGGGGACGCAGGAATATCCGCGCATCCGGATTGGCATTGGGCGCGGGGAACAGGACACCGTGGAGCACGTGCTGGACAAGTTTCACCCCGATGAGCGGCGGGATGTGCAGCAGGCACTGGCCCGCACGGCGGATGCGGTGGAGTGCTGGCTGCGCGACGGCATGGAAGCGGCGATGAACCGCTTCAATGGGTCGGGCTAGCTCCTATTGCGGCGTCGCGGTGGGTCTTGGCGTGCCGAAAGTTACACTGTTTGGCAGTACGTTGCCGCCCTTGTCCCTACCAGTTATGCCAAGGGTCACATACTGCTCCAAACGTATCCTCGTGCTAGCCTGAGGCCGCTCACCTGGCAAGAATTGCCAGCTAGCTGCCGTTTCAGGAAATTCTTGTTCCAGTTGGGCCCAAGTTAGAGTCTGACCGTTTTTTGCCATGTCAGATAAGCGTTTGAATTCGTCAGAGGCATCCTTTGTAAGTGTTGCCAATGCTTCATCGTACGATTTGGCGAATTTCGCTACCTCCTCAGCATAATCACCAACAAATATCGGCTCAACCTCATGGTAAACTTTGATGGCTTCAGCTAATGCATACGAATTCCATTTCCCCTTCACAAACAGTGGCTCCGGCATGTGACGACGGTCAGGGATGACCCAGACGCCTGCTTCTCGGAAGAGTCTGAGTAGAACATCTTCAAGACTCGTTAGCTCGCCTTCGCCGAAATCCAAAATGACACTTTTTGGGTTGTTCGGTGCTGGCTCTAACGGAGGTAGCGGACTTCCCTTGAGTGGTGGCCCTTTGAGGAAATCCCACGTGCGGTTTTGAGACAATACGCTATGTGCTGAGCCTTGGCCGCTAGGCAGTGTCATAAAAAGGTCTACGTTAGCGGCAACTTGGGCTTTGAAGGAATTCTCCTTGTTAGTGAGCCCGCCGTACCCACCAGTGAGGCTATTTGCGAGCGTAGTCACAACCATCTGGCCACGAGAATCCAATTCGCCAACGGCTTTCCCATTTGCCAGGTCAGTAAGTTGGTCTTCCGATATACCATTGAGCCACTCAAGTATCCAGAATCGCTTGTTTACCGAGCCAAATTCGGGATTGGACCTAGATCGACGGAGGACATAACCGCCCGGAGTCGCTACGACTTTTCTGCTGTTCGCTTGAGCCCACAACGATATGTAATCCGGCTCAATGGGTACCAAGACCTCGACTGTCTCCACACCGTCCACGACTGTTCTGCCAGCGATTTTTGGGCCAGCTAGGCCATTGGTGTCGATCAATATTGGGTGGCCAATGTTTGAAAAGAAATGCCTCCACGCTTTGACCTCCTCAGAAGCAGGTGGTGATGCATCAGACTGTGCACTTGCCATAGCACTGAGAGCAACGAGTAGGCAGAAAAAGGTCATCACCATTAGCGTTGTTGATCGTCCACGACATTGTTCGCGCATGCGCAGTAATTGGCAGGTGCACACGTCTTCCATTTGCACTATGCCCTTATTCCACTCCCGGCAAAGGCTCACCACAGAGAACCCACTTGTAGTCCTTGTGCAGATTGGTATAGGGGTACCAGACCCCCGGCAGAGGCTCACCTGGTGCATCAGCACTTGGGTTGTGCCTGTAGAATTTGACATATCCTTTCATGCCATGCATGATCTGATCAGAGTCGGAGAATGGCGAATTATTCTCGCTGTACTCCCAGGTTGAGGGCCCGACGAAGCGGAACGCGGCCGCATGTTGTCCTGCGAAAGAATACATTCCATTCTCTCCCTTTGCGCAGTATGTTGCAGATGCGTAACCAACATACAGGTAATATGGCGCGCCGCGCGGAGGCGGGTTATCACCTGGGGGGGGGGTCAGCAAGAACTGTACTTGCAATCGCAAGTACTCCGAAGGTGCATGAAAGAGCGCTGAATCTACTCATAGCAGACCTACGTTACCAGTGCTGGTGGCGTCCCTGTCAAGTGTCTTACGAAAAAAGTGGGGAGAG
>CAZVHE010000093.1:0-10417 GCA_964627705.1 uncultured Chthonomonas sp. | reverse complement strand
GGAAGATAGCCTCGCGCACGTCGGATTCGGTCGCGAACATGGGGTCCACGTCCACCCCCAGTTGCATCCGGATTTCGTCAATGGAGGCGACATCCAGCGGGTTGAACATGGCCACCGAGGCGGCGTACTCCGTCTTTTCGATCGGGATGGCGAGGTGCTTGACGGCGAGCTGGTGCGAGATGCTGCGGGCCACATCCTGCTCGATTTCGAGCTTAGAGAGGTCCACAAAGGGGATGCCCGCCTGCAAAGCCACGCATTGGAGGTGTTGCTTCTCAGTGATGAGGCCCATGCGCTGAAGCAGGTCGCCCACATTCTCAGTCGAGTCGGTGCGGGCGGCCAGGACCTCGTTCAACCGCTCCGCGGTGACAAAGCCTTCTTCGATAACAATATCGCGTATCGTTCGTTCAGCAATCATGGGGTGAACCGGGGTGACTCGGGCTGGTTGACTTCGGGGCGAACCACGGTCGGGGTGATGCTAATGACCACCTGCGAACTGGTCTTGGAAGTGCTGCGCCACTTAAAGAGCTCACCAAAGAAGGGGATGCGGCTGAGCACCGGCACCTCTTGCCACTTCTTGATGTCCTGCTCTTGGATCAGGCCGCCAATGACAATCGTCTGGCCCGATTTGACCGAGATCGAGGACTGGGTTTCGCGGGTGCTGATCTGCGGGAAGCGGCCCACATTCGGCACATCGAGGAAGTCCGTGACCGCGCTGACCTGCGGATAGATCGACATCGAGACGGTATTGTCCGCCGCGACGGTGGGGGCCACCTGCAGGTAGATGCCCACCGGTTGCTCTTCCGTCGTATAGATCGGGCGGCCATTGGCGTCCAGGCCGGTCGCCACGGGGTAGCGAAGGCGGTCACCGATGAGGACGAATCCTCGTCGGCCATCCAGCACACTCACGTTCGGCTCGGCCAGCACGCGGCCGGCGCCATTCTCAATCAGAGCAGCAATCTGAGCTTGGAAGTTGAATCCCTGGCGTTGGAACGGCATCACGCCGATGCCCGGCGGGGTGTTTTCGGTAAAGCCCGTGCTCCCAAAATCCCACTTGAGGCCAAGGTCTTGCAAGGCATCATTGCTGATGTCGAGAATTTGAACCTTGATGACCACCTGCGGGCGGGCGTAGTCCATGGTCTTGACCAGTTCCAGCGCTTGGTTGATTACGGTTTGGCTACCGCGCAGGACGACGACCTTGGAGGCCGGGTCGCCGGTCGGTCCGGTTCCCCCACCTCCGGCAGCAGTCGGGGGACGAGAGCTGGTGGCACCGTTGATGCCGGTCACCGAGCCTGAGGAAGCTTCCATGAGTTCCGGGGTCCAGTGCGAGGGGCCAACGGAAACGCTCAGTTCCTCTTCCTTCCACTGTTCGCGTAGCACTTGGGCGACGGCCACGGCGTCCACGTAATCCAACTTCACGGTGCGGGACACGATGGCTCCGTTATCAGCCGGTCGGAATTGTGGATACGCCTTGTAGAAAGCCTCGGCGTAGCGGGCCAAGAGCGCATCCTTGGTGCCGACGACGACCATGCTCGGGGTCTCGACAAAGTAGAGGTCGCTGAGGCTGCAAATGGTGGTCAAGATGTCACGGAACGGCGTTTTGCTCAGGTTCAGCGTCAGCTTCTTGTCGCTCGGGCTCTGCAGCACCAAGTTGATGCCAATCTGCTCGCACAGCGTGGAGAGAACCGTAGCCACTTCCATGTCTTGCACCTGCACCGAGACTTCCTTGCGCATCGGGTCCGGGGCAAGAACGGGCAAATCGCGAGGCGACGGGATGCGTCGAATTTCCGTGCGCGTCGTGGTCGTGGTGGTGGAATTGGTGGTCGTCGTCGTGGTCGTTTGCGCCGGCGCGATGACTTCACTGTTGCCCACGGCGGGCGGGGTTTCGGGCTTCGCCGTTTGCGTGGCCTTGATCTCGGAGATAAGCTCGCTGAGCGAGGGGAAGGGGATCTCCTCCGCGACTGTCCGCTTAGACCGATACTCCATGAGCACCTGATTGAGGGTCGGAAACACCTTGGCCTCAGTGGGCGGCAAAGGCAGCTCCACCGTGTGGGGAGCAGATACCGAAGCCACAATCATGGGCTGATAGGGCACCCGCGCGCGAGCGGGGGAAGCTTGCCACCAGGCAGTCAAAGCGATGAGAGTAGTGATCACAGGTTTGTTTCCTTTCCGACGGGAACAGAAATGGACTTGCCATTCCGTTCGATGACAACGTGGGTGGAGGTGACGCGCTGGACGCGGACCCCATCACCGAGATCAGAACCGGACTGCACCGTGCGGGTGGAGCCGTTGACAGTGAGAAATGCGCGCGGGCGATCCGCGCCGACAATGCCGCGCACCTGTACCTGGATGGGGGCGGCCGGGGGCGCATCGTCTTCCTCGCCCGGGGCGGGGGCCATCGGGGGGTTTTCCCCGGGCGCGGCCGTGGGGATGGAGCCCGGCAGGGCACCCGGGGAGAGAAACAGCGGCGATTCGCCCCGATCAATCGGGGTGAACGACGGCGGAGGCAGATTGCGGCCCGTACCGGTGTTGCTGGCGGTGCCGCTGGTGGTAACAGGTTCGGCGATGGCCGTCTGGTACGGAGCGGAACGCGCAAAGGGGTCCACGATCAAGACCGCTAAGCGGTTCTTGTTCGGGGCCGGCTTCAGCTTCGGGTCGTTCTTGGGGGTGGCGCTGGAGGACGATTTCTTGCGATCCGCGTTCTTGGCGGCTGCCGCGTTCGAAAGCTGATTCCTCAGGAACAGCATGCTGGCCATCGCCATTGCGACGAGCGCGAGGACGATGACAAGACCCACCTTGCCGCGTCCGCCTGACATCAGGCTTTCCCTCCAGTGGGGGGAGTCGCGGCTGGATTCACTGGGCCTGCCGGTCCCTTGCTCAGCCCTTGGCGGGTGACCAGGCGCACCGAAACGCGCGCGTTGATCCCTTTCTGCAGGGGGTCGGCACTGCGGCGGCGATAAGTGATGTCTTCGAATTCGAACGCCATCGGGCCTTCCGCAAGAGTTCGCAGAAGCTGGTGGACATTACGGGTTTCGCCGACGATCTCAAACTCATAGGTGAGGTTGGCCCAGCCTTCGGTGGGTCCTTGGCCGCTGGCGCGCGTGATGCGTGGATCCAGCTTGTCATCTTGGCCCCCCCGAACGATTTGCACCGAATGGTTAACTGCCAGCGACGAAAGCTGCCGGTTGAATTCCTTCACAATCCGGTCACCCACAATGCGGTGGTACTTGCCCTCGATATCCATCGCCTCCGCGTCGGTTTGCGCCGTCAAGAGGGTGCTGCGTTCCTTCTCGATCTGGGCGGTCATGTATTGCGAGGCTTGGTACTGGCTGATGCCCCAATAGACGGCAAACGCAAAGGCGAAGCCGGCGAGGATCAGCAGGGCGTGGCCAGTCTGCAACGGCTTGCGCACGTGGCGCTTCTTGCCCTTGCGGACGGGGGCCTTGCGGGGTGCGGCTTTCGCGCTCACGGCGTGGCCTCCGTGGACTTCTTCACGATGAAGGAGAAGCGTTCGACCGTCTTGCCTTCTTTGGTTTCCATCCCGAAGGACTCGATCTTGGCTTCCAATCCCACTCCGTTGGCTTCCAGCACGCGGACGAACTCGAACTTCGATTCTCCGTTCACGGCCAGCACGCGGCCCGAAATTTGCGGCTCATCGTCTTGGTAGTTAGCGGTGACTTGCTCCGGCCAGCAGCTCATCGGCATTTCATTGAGCGTCATGGCGAGCGGGTCAAGCAGTTGCGCATTGGCTTCCAGGCTTTGCGTGAGGATCGTGCGGTACTCGCGCTGTACGGTCGCTTCCTCGGCTCCTGCCCCGAGCAGGCGCATTTGGCTTTGGATTTGCTGCAACTCCCGTTGCTGCTTTTGGGCCACGGCGGCGGACTCGGTGAAGACATAGAGGCAAGCGGCGAGAGCAGCCACAAGGCACACCGCACCGGCGGCGGTGAGCTGCTGCTGGGCGCGGCGTTGCGCCGCGCGTTGGGCGCAGTACACAAACCACCCGCCCAGCACATTGGTGTGAGCGAGGTATCGAGCCGGCTTACGCGGCCCGCGTGAGAAGACGTTTTGAACCATTTGGTTTGCTTTCCTCCTCAAAGCCCATTCGATTGCGGAGCGCAAGAGCGAGCCCCGTCGCCACCGTAAACACGTACGGTGCGCGTGACATAAGAATGAATTGATCCTCCGGCAGGTCAATGCGGACGACGGAAAGCGGATCCACCAGGCAAGTTTCGATCTGCAGGGCACGCTCTACGTATTCGCAGATGCCGTTCAGGCCCGCCAAACCGCCGGTCACCAGCAAGCTGGCCACCGTGCCGGCGTAGCTGCGTTCGGGATAGATGGAGCGGAAGTAGCGCACCAGGCGGCCGGTTTCGCGCACCAAAATCTGCAAGTGTGGGTTGGCGTCAATTTGCGCCAAGCCTCCGGGGGTGGGAATCTGTAGCCAGCCTCGGTTGCTGAGAGAGGCCGTGGAGTGCTCCAGCGTATGCGTGGCTTCTTCCTCGGTCAGCACCAGCTCCTTAGCGATGGATTTAATCAAAAGGTGAGATCCAAAGCGGAATTCACGCGTAAACTCGATCTTGTCGTCCCGAACCATGTCAATGCGGGTGCGCTGATAGCCGATATCGAGAATGACGGCCGCACCATCACGCAGGAGCGGACTGCGGCGGCGCAAGACACTGCCACCAATGCGCAAAATGGCGTTGGATTCGGGTTCGGCGGCTACGGGGTTCAAGCCCAGTCCCTGCACGGCATCGGCGTAGTGGAAAATCAAATCGCGCGGCATGGCCGTTACCAATCGTTCGTTGGTTACGGGGTCGGGTTCGGTGCCGATGGCGATTTCCCACGGTTGGGTTTCGTCCAGATACTTGCGCAGCATCAGGGCGGCAGCGTCCTTCCAGTCCGCCTCCTCCACGCCGGCAAAGTCCATCCATCGCACCACGGTGTGTTCGGGCGGCAGGCTAAAGCACACGTCCTGGCCCTTTAATCCCAGGCGTGCGACTTCGGCTTTCACGCCGAGAAAGGCCGGTGACTTGTGATCCACGCGGCGCCAGTCCATGGCGCCCTCGGTGGGGATGCGCCAGGCCCCTGTGAGGATGTTGCTGCGCCGTTGGGATTCGATGCGCACCATCTTCAGGGCGTGCGCCCCGAGCTCCAATCCGATGAGGTGAGGACTCGGCTTCATGCGGCAAGATCCGAGACGCGCTTCTCGCGAGAGGTCGAAAGCGCGGGGTAGATGCGTTGGAACTCTTCGTCGTTCACGCTTTCGCGCAGGGTTTGCACCACCACCGCGTCGAAGTGCGTGCCGGCCTCAAGGTTCAATTGAGCCAGAATTTCGTCGAGGTCCAAGGCGGTGCGGAAGGCACGCGGCGAGGCCATAGCATCAAAGGCAATCGCCAGCGCCGCAATGCGCAGGGCCAGGGGCATTTGCTCGCCCTTCAGTTGGTCGGGGTAGCCGGTGCCATCCAGGCGCTCGTGGTGGTTGCGGACGATGGTCAGCACCCCGCGCGGCATCATCAGGCGCCGGCAAAGCTCATAGCCGAAGGTGGTGTGTTGCTTGAGAAGCTCAAACTCCTCGGCCGTGAGGCGCCCCGACTTGTGCAAAATCGCGTCCGGTACCTTGATGCTGCCGATGTCTTGGAGCAGCATGCCCAGTCGGAGCTCTTCCAGGGCCTCGTCGCTCATCCCGAACTTGCGGCCCAGCAGTAAGGCGAGGTCACAAAGGCGTTGTGAGCGGCCCGACATATAGCGGTCGCGGGATTCCAGGGTGCTGGCCATCAGCACCAACGTGTCCAGCAAGGTGCGGCGGTGGTGGGTGCCGATCCAGTGGCTGGAAACGGCCATGGAAAGCAAAGCGCCCAGCGCCGTAATCGTGTCAAGCCGTTCGCCCTGGAACGTCATCTTCTTCTGCTTCGAAATCAGAACGAGAACGCCGACAACGTCGCTGGTGCGCAGGTCTTGGTCTCGGAACAACCGGTTGCGGATGGGCGTGGCAATCGCGGCGGTGGTGTCGTTGGGCAGTTCGTGCAGCACATCCATACCACCGGTGCGCGTAAAGTGCGCGGGCTGCCCCGAGTGCGCCACCGTGCCAGCCAGGCCTTCGCCGATCAGCGTGGTGGTGGGGAAGATGTCGTTATCGTCGAAGGAGTACACCGCTTGGGTGGTCAGCTTGTTCGGCTGGTTGCGGTCGAACAGCATGATGTAGCCGGAATCGGCCCCGGCGGCGGTGACCATGGCGCGGAGGGCCTCGGCCAGGGCGGTGCCGTTCGCATTGAACTCACTGATGACGTGGCTGGCGTGCAGGAACGTGTCGTTCGCTTGGCGTTCGCGCGAGTATTCGTTCTGGGCGCGTTTGCCCTGCACCGAAGACGCGATAGCCCACCCCGATCCGATGATCGCGGTTGCCCAACCTGCCATGCCCAACAAGTCCATAAATAGACAATCCCAGAGCAGCGAGACGGCTCCAGGATTGATATCGGCGGGTTTTCTCTATCCCCGTAGGGTTACCAGGGCAAGCTTTCCCTAATCGAAGGAGAAACCACCACCATTCATCTGCAGCGGGACAAAGGCACCGCTACCTTGGCCAGCCGCTCCGATCCACTTAAGGTTCCCGTTGGTCTTCATCGCCCCCGAGAAGACAATGGGCTTGAGGATCTCGATGTGGCCTTCGGCACAAAGGATCTGCCGTTGAAGGGAGATTCCGGAAGCGGCCGTATCGGGCACAAAGATGTTCCCCTTCACCAGCCACTGGATGTTGCGGTTGGCGTCGGTCGTCACCGTGTTGTTGATCGTGAGATTTCCGGTGACGAAGATCGTTCCGCCCGTCGGGATGGAGAGGCTATTGACCGTGGCATCGCCCTTGATGAGGAGATTGACCGTCGGTTCTCCCGCCGGCGGGTTGAGCACACCGGAGAGCATGGCCGGACCATTGAGATGAGAGTTCGCCACCGTCGCAAAGGACGCTTCATTGAGCATGAAGGGAACCGGCGACTGGGAAGCGGCATGAAGACGCCCGTTCGTGATCACCAGCAACGGATTGCTTGCGAACTCGTTCGCTCCCTGCTTGATGTTCACATGGCCCACCACTTCCCACGGATTGCCCGTGATTTTGAGCGAGCTGGCAAAGAGGCCGCCGGTGGTTTTGCCGAGATTCTCGACGTGCAGCTCGCCGCCTACCGAGAACAGGAAGTCCGTGGTACCCGTCGTCGGCGGAGTCAGGAGAATGGGCAGTGTACGGTCTCCCTCGCGGTAGCCAAAGCTAGCTTGGGTGATCTTGACAGCCGATTCGTACTTCGCCAGATCCGGATTGAACACAAACGAGACGTAGCGGTCGGTGAGGCTGTTCGGTCGGGTCATCAAGGTGATGCGCCGGTATTGGCCGTTGGTCACGACTTGACCCACCGCCACGGGCACCGGGCGCCAGCTGTCGGTCGTGCGATCGCGTTGGAATGCTTGGAGCACCGTTCCCGTCCTTATTTCGCCCGTACTGGTACTGACAAGGTCTTGAATCGCCGACCAGGCGGAGCTGTGGACACTTAGCATCATCGTGGCATGACCGAACTTCTTCGTCTGGTTGCCAGTGGTCGCCACCGCATCGTAGGTCATTGAGTACGAGCCGCTGGTGTTCCCCGGGGGGTTGAGCGTGATGGCGACGTTGTCGGCATCGAGTTCTCCGCCATCCACGACCTCCGAGTGGGTGCTGACCACACCCCCCACAATGGTGGCCCCCAGGGAACCAAAAGCGTGGTCCGAGTTCAGAGTAAACGGTGCCTCCGGCGTGAAAGTCACGTTCGACAGGAACCCTAAGGTGCTCGTTCCGCCCCGATTGGCGTGGAAGATGTCAATGCGGTTCTTGCCCACCACAATGGGGGCGCGGTTGAGCCGCGTGGAGGTCATGGTCGTATGCAGGCCCCCCATATCCATCGCCAGTTGGCCATTGATGAACACCCAGGCGTCATCCTGGCTGGTGAGGCTCATCGTTACGGAATTCCGTTGCGAACTGGACGTGATGTCGAAGCCACCCGAGAGGTGCACGACCCGGAATTGCGGGTTGTTCTGCGCGTCGTTAGGTAAGCCTTGGTTGGTCCAGCTAAACGGCACCGACGTCTGGCCTTGGGTGGGGTTGGTTACGCGGCGAGTGCCGGTTTGCCCCGCACGCCACCAGAGAAGTTCATAGGTGGTGGGCGCAACAGCGAGGAATTGCGACACCGGGGCCGTGCTGGTGCGGGCCGTTTCGGTGGCGATGGGGAACCCTTGCGGGCCTAACCGAGCTTCGACCAAACCTTCCGTGATCGCGGCGGGGCGGGGCGTCGTTGGCTTCAGGTCCATGTGGGCGACGGCCGTGGGTCCGGCCCCGTTCCAAGTGAAGGACCGTACAGAAAGCTGCGAATCCGAGTTGGAGTAGTTCCACGGCACGCCGACCACGCGGTTGCGAACGAAAGTGCTGCGCTGACCCTTGATGGAGATGGCGAGCTTTACGCCCCCGGGCATCTCGTCGTACATTGTCTTGGTGCGCACGCGCTTGACGGCCGGTTCGGCATCCGAGACGACCTTGGTGGACTTACGCGACCCTCGGTAGGAGGCAGTCACCGTCCCATTCACGCCCGTTCGTAACTGGCCGAGTTTGCCTCCTCGTACCCAGACGTAGCCATTCTGCTGGGCTGTCATCAATTCGTGCGAGGGGAATGTAAAGGAGTGCGCGTCACCGAGCGGCGACCCGAGGACAAGTTCCTTGACTACCGCCCGGTACGTGGTATCGTCCACGGCTTCGATCATCACTCCGGTCTTGCCTTGACGATTCGTGAGTTCAAACGGGAGCAGGCCGATTTCTAGCGAAGTCAGGGGTCGGTCCGAGAGGATTAAGTCAGTGGGAGAACTCTTGGCCCCCACCCCCTCGTTCGTTCCCTCGAACTCGAGATTCATGTTGTCGACTGGGTTCACGGTGTACGAGGTTTCGCGCACGATGAGCCGGCTCTTTTCGAACAACGCGTGGCTATCGGCGGCCGCCACCACGGATTCCGTGGTGAGCTGGTCCTTGCGTGAGGCTTCGGCCGTGAACATGGTCAGGCCACCCAACATCAGCGTGATCCCGGTGCCGGTGGCGGCCACATAGATCAGGGCCGCCCCGCGTCGCAAACGGTTGCGAATCACTTACTCAACCCCCAGTTCACAACGCGCGTGACTTTGTATTCGGCGGCATTGCCGTTGTTCAGCGAATCGGCCTCTTCCCCCGTTGAGAGGTTGGCGCTGGCCGTGATCGTGAAAGTCGTCTCCCGGCGCAAGGGATTATTAGTGAACTCGACGTTGCGGATCATGTTCCAGCGTGGCTTGCCGTCGCGGCTCGCCCAGGATTCGTCAATGACCAACATCATTTCGCTACCGCCTCCCGTGCTGTTGCGAAGCCGTTCGATCTTGCCGGGGGTGGAGCCAGCAGAGGGCGTCCACATGAAACCTTCGTAGGAGGTAGCGCTATAGATCTCGTGCCCGGCCGGGCTGATAGAACTGGGAGCGGCGGTGTCGGGCTCTCCGTCTCCGTCGGAGTCCATGTCGTTGGTGGGCACCAGCGCCAGCAGGCTGACTTGGCCGTTGCTGGATTCCAGCTTGACGTAGCCGCAGTTCTGCACCAGGGCACTCATCTCGTCGGCCAGTTCCTGGGCTTGGCTGGCCACGGCCAACTCCACCGACTCCGTCTGCACTCGACGGACGGTGTAGGCAAAGAGACCAGCGGAACTGCCAATCACAGCCGTGGAGAGCGCGGCGGTGACAACGGTTTCGGTGAGGGAGAACCCTCGATTACGCTTGCGGATTGCCATGAGCTTAGAAGTACACCGAGCCGTACTGCACGGCGGATTCGACGGTGATGGTGCGGGTTTTCGGCCCCACGATGGTGCGGGCGTCGAAGTTCAGCTGGATGAGAACGTCGTACACCGTCGAGGCCCGGTTGAGGAACCGGAGATCACCGATGGCGGCATTGAGGTTGAGGTTCTCAACCCGCGCCGGATAAACAAACCGGCTACTCGACTCGGAGCCGAACTTGAGCCCATTGAGCATCAGTGCCCCGGCGGTCTTCGTGACGGTGCCCGGGCCGCTGACCTCGTAGGTGGGCGCCACAGTGGCCTGGATGTCCTGGCCATCGAACCCGAAGATTTTGAAGGAGGTTTCCTGAGTCGGAACGGTAACCCGTACCCCCGCCACCCGGTTGACATTGAAATCACGCGAGAGGTCGAGGCCGAAAATCTCCCCGACGGCGGTGCTCGTGCGCCCGTTGGACAGGAAGCCTCGCGGCGTCGTCTCTGTAAATCCAGTCGTGAGTTGAATGCTGTTGCCTAGCAACTGGCCCGAGTCATTGATGCCCTGGAGGGTGATCTTGCCGTTGCCGACGCTGGAGGAGATCAGAACCTCGGGCACCAAGTCCGCCCCGCCG
>CAZVHE010000092.1:9848-10445 GCA_964627705.1 uncultured Chthonomonas sp. | reverse complement strand
CAAATGCTGCCGGCGGGGGTGCCCACCCACCAGGCGGCCTTTTCTTCGTAGCCTTCCAGCTTGGTGCCGTGGCGGACGCCGTCGCTAGAGTTGCCGTTCATCTTCAGGTACTTGACGTGACCGTCAGCGTACGCATAGATGGCACCTTCGCCGTACTTGTTGGCGATCTCACCGTAGGCCGAGCGCGGGTCCGTGGTCGGCAGGTCGTCGCGGCGGGTGTTGTAGGCCACCGTACCAACCCACCAGTCCAGGCTGGCCCAGGGGTCAGGCTGCGTGTTCAGCGCGTCGCGCTTTTCCACCAGCGTCACCGTGGCGGCAACTTCCGGCGGCGAGGTTTGGCTGATGGAACCGCGCCAGGAGGTGCCCCAACCGAGGACCGGGTTGATCTGCGGGCTTTGGAACACGTTACTGGCCACGGCGTAGCCGATGCGGAGCTGGTCGTAGGGTGTGTTGAACTTCGGTCGCTGGTCCTGCGTGGACATGAAGATCTGATAGTTCTTCACGTACGGCTGGATGATCTTGTCGAAGGACATGGATTGCGTCGGGTCCGGACCACCTTGGGCGGGGCCGAAGCCTTGGCGAACCTTGGGCGCGAAC
>CAZVHE010000092.1:3677-9732 GCA_964627705.1 uncultured Chthonomonas sp. | reverse complement strand
GATAATCGCGATCACGACGAGGAGCTCAATGAGCGTAAAGCCCATCTTTCGGTTTTGAGTCATTTGGATCACCTTGAATGAGAGCGGTTGCGAAACTCGCAGACGCACGGATAAATCACGGGAGCGACACCTCACCAGCGCGTGCCCGATGGACATGGCTTCGGACCTGACGCATGGCGGCAGAGTCCTCGGCGAGGACGGCGAGGCTGAGCGGCGGCATGTTGATCGAGAGAGTGTCCTCTTCGACGCTCACCACTCGGTTAGAAAGCAGATCAATTTGGGCACCCTTGGCGCCCGGGGCGGCAAACGCGACGTTGCGTTCCACGTTGGAGCGATTGACGACGACAATCACTTGTTGGTTCTCATCGACCCGGCGGAAGACCAACGTGCGGTCCGCGTCGTTCGCTTCAATCAGGCTCGGTTCGCCGCTTTGTAGCGCGGGCGACAGACGGCGCAGGGTGGCCAGGGCGCGGTACTCCCGGAGGAACGGGTTCTCGTTGGTGGCCGCACTCCACACCATGCCGCGTCGGTTGTCGGGGTCGCGCCCGCCTTCCATCCCGATCTCTTCGCCGTAATAGATGCTCGGCGCACCGACCCATGTAAATTGCAGCCCCGCCCCCAGGAGCGCGAGCTTGGCGTCACCTTCGCACAGCGTGACGAAGCGCGGCGTGTCGTGGCTGCTCAGCAAGTTGAGCATGTTGCGCGACACCGCCGAGCCGTAGCCAAAGTGCACCCGCATCAGGCTGCCCCAAAACTCGGTCGAAGTCGTGCGCCCGTTCGCCACAAACTGCACCACCGCATCGCGGAATTGGTAGTTCATCGCCGAATCCCACTGGTCGCCGCCCAGCCACGGGCTGGCATCGGTCCACACTTCGCCCAGAATCCATCGGTCCTCGTTCTGCTTCTTCACGACCTTGCGGAAGGCGCGCCAGAAGTCCATTTCGACTTCATTGGCGACATCAAGCCGCCAGCCAGCGATGTCGGCCTTGTCCTGCCAATCACGCACCACTCGCAGCATGTAATCGCGCGCGGCCGGGTGATTCAGGTTCACCTTCGGCATGGATCGGAAGCCCGCCCAAGCCTCATAGTTCGGGTTCTCCTCCACGCGAATCGGCCAAGACTTGACGAAGTACCAATCCTTGTAAGCGGAAGCCGGGCCATTCTGGCGAATGTCGGCAAACGCTTTGAAATCCGTGCTGGTGTGATTGAACACGCCGTCCAGCACCGTGCGGATTCCCTGCTTGCGCAAGGAGTGTGTGAGGTCAATCAGCTCTTGGTTGGTGCCGTAGCGAGGCGCGACCTTGGTGTAGTCCGTGGTCTCGTAGCCGTGGTTGCTCGGCCCGTCAAAAATCGGGTTCAGATAGATGGCATTGACGCCCAATTTCACCAAATGGTCACTGCGGTCGGCAATGCCTTGGAGGTCGCCGCCGTGGAACGACCAGTACGTCGGCGGGGCGTCCCAGGCCAGACTCCCTTCCGGGTCGTTCTTGGCGTTGCCGTTCTCAAAACGGTCGGGGAAGATTTGGTAGAAGACGCTCTGTTCCACCCATTTCGGCGGCGTGAGTGACATGAGGTTCTTGGGGGCCACAAACGGTCCGTTCGTGGACTGGAAAGTATCCCGTTCTGCACCGTCGGCAATGACAAAGCTGTACTTAAGGTCGGTGCTCCGGCTCCACGGCGTGCTCCCCACCCAGTAATCGTAGAGATCGTCGCGGCTGGCAATGCTCAAGCGGGCTTCGGGCTTCCCTTCGACCCTTAAGTAAACCGCCTCGACATCCTGGCGACGCGTGCGCACCGTGAAATTCGCGCGGCCATCCGCCACGCTGAGGTACGGCAACTTCGGTTCGTGCCGCACCGCTGAGAGCGTGATGGTGCCATCGTTGATGTCCGCCGGCACCTCGTACCCCTTGGGGAACACAAATAAAAGCGAATTGATGTTGCCGTTGCCGTCGTCTTGGCTACGCGCCTTGGGGTCAATCACCCAGTCGCGCCCATCGAGGACAAACTTGTATTCGTGTCGCCCTGGGGTCACCGGGATGGTGACGCGCCAAGTGCGGCCATCCGCGGTCTTGAGCGGCGTAGCGCTGGCGTTCCAGCCATTGAAAGTGCCTGCCACCGTGACGCTGGTCACCGCGCGTTCCGCCACGAACTCGAACGTGTGGTTCACCTGGTCCATCGCCAGGAGCAGGAAGCTAGCAATCATGCCAACCCTCCCTGATTGAAACGGCTGGAACCACGCACCCGCAACGTGCACGGCACAATCTCGCGGACCGGCTCGCTCGACGACGATTCATTCAGCAAATTCAATAAGCAAGTCACGGCCTTCTGCACCAAACGATCGAGGTTCAGGCTCACCGAGCTCAGCCCCGGAGTCGTGAGATCGCACAGCCGCGAGTCGTTGAACGAGACGATGCCGACATCCTGCGGGCAACGGAGACCGGCGCGGTGGACGGCATTGATCACGCCCATCGCCATAAAGTCGTCCAGAACCACAAAGGCATCGGGCCGGTGCTCGGCCAGGGCCATTGCGGCGGCGCAGCGGGCATTCTCCGCTCCGAAGTCGGCGTGGAACACCATCGGCGCGCACTCGTGGGCGCGCATCACGCGGCGATAGCCTTCTTCGCGGTCGTCGCTCACCGTCACGCCTTGGCGCCCGGCAATCAGCGCCACCCGCTGGTAGCCCATATCCACCAGGTGTTGGGTAGCAATTTGCGCGGCGTAAATATTGTCGTTATCCACCGACCACACCGGCTGCCCGCCCGGGTTGCCAATAAGAACGAACGGGAACCGATCTTTCTGCAACAGGTGGAGGCGGCGGTCGTTGAGCTCGCTTTCCACCAGGATCATCCCGTCCACCCGTCGCGAGCGCAAGAGCTCGTCATAAACGTCCACTTGGTCTTGGTGGTCGCTGATGACCTCAAGGGTGAGGCGGAACTCGGTGTCCGCCAGCGCGTCCGCAATGTCGGCGACCAGGGCGGTGAAAAAGGGATCGTCGGCCAGGCCGCCGCTGGGGCGCTGCACAGCCAGGCCAATCAGACCGGCGCGCTTTTTACGCAGAGACCGAGCGCGGGCGTCGGGGCGGTAGTTGTGGCTCTCAATCGCGCTCATCACGCGGTCGCGTATCGCCGTTTCCACGCGCTCATCGCCCGCTAGCACACGACTAACCGTGGCTTGCGAGACGTTGGCCGCTTTGGCAATGTCGAGTTGCGTGACCCTCATCGGTGAGTGCCTCATCTGGCCGCTACGCCAGAATACGTATTCGCATGATATTCCGAAGAATCTCGGAATTGCAAGAATTTTTTTGAGTTATCCCCGGTAAGTGTTCTAGGTTTAGCGCGGGAGGTTCATCGGACCCGTTGAGAATACGATGAACTCAGAACCCGTCAGCTTCACTCGGTGCTCGTGCAGTTTGAACTCGGTTCCGTTCACTTTCACCTTCACGCGGCGAGCAAACCACAGGGTCGGCGTCACGCTTTCCCATCCGGATTCCAATTCTCGCATCGTGACCTCCACGTGATCGCCAGTACCGTGGAATGAATACTCCACGCGGGTGGTCGCCCCGGATTGGTATGCCTCGGTTTCGGCATCATCGGCCTCGTACACCCCTTCGTGCGACCAATCTCTGGCCGGGTTGGCCACCAAGAAGCAAGGCGCAGCGAGGTCAACCACCGGCGTGCGCGGAGCCTCGGCCTGAACCGGCACCACGTGCCCGCCCCGGACAAAAACCGGCGTATGCGAACGCGGACAAGCCAGTTTCACCTCTCCACCGCCGTACCATTCGCCGTCCATAAGGTTCCACCACTGGTCATCCGGGAGGTCCATCGTGCGCTTCTTGGCTCCTTCCGTCAGCACCGGCGCCAGCAGCAAGCTGGCCCCGACAAAAAAGGCATCAGAAGTTTCAACATACTTCTCTTCGTTGAACTCCGCCATCACCGGGCGCAGAATCGGCTCACCCTGCCGCTCCTGCCGCACAAAGCACTGGTAAAGGTACGGCAAGAACTGGTAGCGAAGGCGAATGTAGTGGGCAATGACCGCATTGGCACGGCCAAATCGCCACGGTTCTTCGTCCGGGGCGCTCTCGTTGCTGTGGTTGCGGAAGAACGGGAACAAGAAGTTCGCCTGCATCCACCGGGTCATGAGTTCGGGCGTGGAATCGCCCCCAAAGCCGCCGATGTCCGGCCCCGTAAACGGCATCCCGCTCAGGCTCAAGCCGAGGGACGTGGGAATGCTCTGGCGGAGGTAGTACCAGTTGCTGAGGTTGTCCCCGGTCCAGATCGCGCTGTACCGACTGGAGCCCACAAACCCGCTGCGGCTGAGGAGGAACGGGCGCACCCCCGGCTTGGCCTGTCGGAACGCCTCCACCGTCGCCATCTGCATGCCCAGGGCGTACTGGTTGCGGTGGCGGGCATGGGCCTCGGTGCCCTGCCGGAATCGCATCCCTGCCGGATCCACCGGGCCGGTGCTGGGGTCGTTCATATCCACCCAGGCGGCCGCAAAACCACGCTCAAAAAAGGCTCGGGCGTGCTTGGTCCACCATTCCCGCCCCGCTTGCATGGTGAAGTCGGGGAACACCGTCTCTCCCGGCCACACCAGCCCCACGTAGGGTTCGCCGATGGGGTTCTGGCACCACACGTCCGCCTTGGTGCCGTGGTCAAAGATGCTGTAGCCCGCTTCCTTCTTCACGCCGGGGTCCAGGATCGGCACAATGCGCTGGCCGCTTTCCAGAAGCCTAGCGGCCACCGGGGCCACTCCGTTCGGGAACTGCTTGTCGTCCACCGTAAAGATGCGGTAGCCCTCCATGTAGTCCAGGTCCAGCCACAGGCCGCTGCAAGGGATCCCTTCTTTGGCAAAGCGCCGGCTGAGCTTCTCCAGGTCGCGTTCGCCGCCGTAACCCCACCGGCTTTGGTGGTAGCCCAGCGCCCACATGGGCGGGCGCGGCGTCACGCCGACGAGCTTCTGCAACTTGGCCGTAAGGGCATTGAGGTCGGTATCCACCAGCACCCATAGGTTCGGCGGGCCGCACTCAGCCCCCAGCAGCAGATTCGGATAAGTCTCTTGCCACGCCACAAAAACGCGGGTGCGATCGTGCCCTGGTGTCTCCATGTAGGTCACGCCCGGGTTGTGGATGAGAAACCCAATGTAGCCCCGCTCGGTGCGCACGATGAGATAGGGCGTGGTGAAATAAGGCGGATCCACCGGGTGCGAACCCCACTGGGCCCAGTGGAAGTCGCTCCACACGTCGGTGTTCCAGTACTTGGTGCGCAGGCCACTCAATTCAATGCGGTCCAGCCACTTCTCGCCCATACCGTAGTAACGGGCGTTTGCAGGCACCTGGAACTGGAACATGTGGGCTTCTTCGCTCACGCCGAGGGCCTTGCCCGGTGCAGATTCGAGCCAGGTCTCCCCGTCCGGACCTACGATGAAGAAGCGGTCGCCTCCCCATCGCACACAGCCTTCGCCCGCCTCTCCCGGGTTCAAACTGAGCAAATTCGGATCCGAACCCCACCGAGCCTCATCGGCGCTAACAATCTGGCTGAGACCCTGCTCATAGGATCGGATTTCGAGGCGGAAGGAACCCCCATGTGCTTCGGCCTGCTGGCCGTCGTACTTCGCCCAGCTGAAGTTTGCCGGGTGCGGAAACTTGGTGAAGAACATGGATTCAGCGGAAGATATCCGAAGCAATCCGACTCGCCGGGGGACTGCATCCATTACCAGGTTTACCGTTGCTCGCACTTTTACCGGTCCTAGACCAGCTTTTCTTGTGCTAACATACCTTTACGGATACGTGAAAACGTATTCTCAACTCGGGCTAGTCCAACGTACGGGCCAGCTTTCAGGTTCAACGGAGAATGAATAAACTCGCGATTACCCTTCTCGCCCTGGGCGCAATTGCAGCACATGCGGCCGCGGTTGTAGTGGATGGTACGGCCGAAGCTGCCTACGGCTCGGCTCTGTTTACGCAACAGAACACCACCCAATTCGGCGACAACAACGACAACTCGTTCAACACCGCCAACGGCTCGGAAATCGACCAAGCCTTCGGACTGAACGATGG
>CAZVHE010000092.1:1676-3667 GCA_964627705.1 uncultured Chthonomonas sp. | reverse complement strand
TTCGCTTTCACCGTCGCAGGCAACCTCGAATCGAACTTCAATAAGTTCGTCGTGTTCATCGACAGCAAGGCTGGTGGCTTCAACACCATCACCAACACCAACGCATCGGGTGACGACTTCGGCTGGCTGAACGGCAACGCCGCGGGCCTGACGTTCGACACGGGCTTCGATGCCGACTACGCCATTTGGGTCCGCCACGACGGCTCCAACTCCTTCATGACCTTCGCCGAACTCGGGGCGGGCGGCGACCTGGAAACGGGTAGCTTTGCGACCGGTTCGCTCTTCACGGGTGCCCTGACCAGCATGCGCCTCAACAACAGCAACGTGGCCGGCGTCGTTGGTGGTAGCGGTGGTCAGTCCGTTCCGGACGGTAGCGGCGTGGTCACCGGTTGGGAGTTCCAAATGGCGCTCTCCACCATCGGCGCGACGGCCGGTAGTAACATCAAGGTCGCCGGTTTCGTCAACAGCGGCGGCAACTTCATGAGCAACCAAGTGATCGGCGGTCTTCCGCTGGGCACCGGTAACCTCGCCACCACGGGCAACGTGGACTTCAACCAGTTCGCGGGCGACCAGTTCGTCACCGTGCAGGGCGTGCCGGAACCGGCCAGCATGTTCGCGCTGGGTGCGGGCCTCCTCGCCCTCGCTCGCCGACGCCGCAGCAAGTAACTTCCTACTCGGAACCCCGAGTCTGAAAACCGCGTCTATCGGGGTTCTGGCCTCCGCCAGGACCCCGATTGCGTCTTACCCCCACACCTCTTCTCATGAAAAAGGCACTTATCATCCTCGTCGGCATGATGCTGGCCTCTCTGGTTTGCGCTCAGGATTACTTCCAGGGCCCGGCCCGGAGCCGCCTGGGATCTTTCCAGTACTTCCATGTGGATATCGAGGACCCCGAAAGTGTGCTGACGGTGACCATGGACGAGATTGGTGAAGGGGTGGCCGACCTTTACGTCCGACACAATGCCCAACCGACTTTGACCCAGTGGGATGTGCGCCCCTTCCTGCGCCGAGGCGATGAAGTGGTGGTTCTCAACGATGCGACCACGCCCAAGCTCAAGACCGGTCGCTACTGGATTGGCATCAGCTCCCGCGAAGCCGCGTCCGTAATCGTCACGATTCAGAGTGAACGCAAAGCCAGCACCCGTCCCGGGATGGGCAGCATCCCCTACAACGGCGGAACGACCTTTCGGGTGTGGGCCCCCAACGCCCAGCGCGTCCACGTCGCGGGCTCATTTAATGGTTGGAGTAGCACCGCCGCCGAACTGGTGAGCGAGGGCAACGGCTACTGGTCACTCGACCTCCGCAACGCCGTCCCGGGCCAGGAATACAAGTACGTCATCCGCAACGGCACCCAAACCCTGTGGCAAAACGACCCGCGCGCGAAGTGGCTCACGAACTCAGCGGGCAACACCAAGATTCACAACCCCGCCTTCAATTGGCAGAACAACATCACCATGCCCGGCTGGAGCGACATGGTGATCTATCAAATGCACATCGGCACGTTCAACGATGTGCCCGGAGGCCGCCCCGGCACCTTCGATACCGCCATCTCCCGCCTGGATTCGCTCCAAGACCTCGGCGTGAATGCCATCAAGATTCTGCCGCCGCACGAGTTCCCCGGCGACTTCTCCTGGGGTTACAACCCCTCCTACCCCTTTAGCATCGAGGAAGCCTACGGCGGCCCCGACGCCCTCAAGCGCTTTGTGGATGCTGCCGCCGCACGAGGCATGGTCGTCCTCATTGACCTGGTGCACAACCACTGGGGTCCGAACGACATGAACCTCTGGCGCTTCGATGGCTGGAGCCAAGGCAACTGGGGCGGCATTTACTTTTATAACGACACCCGCGCCATCACGGCCTGGGGCAACACCCGCCCCGACTACGGTCGCCCGGAAGTCCGCCAGTACATCCGCGACAACGTGCTGCAGTGGCTCGAAGAATTCCGCATTTCTGGCGTGCGCTGGGATAGCGTTCTGAGCACCCGCACCACC
>CAZVHE010000092.1:0-1640 GCA_964627705.1 uncultured Chthonomonas sp. | reverse complement strand
CAGTGGATCAATAACGAGGTCAACTCCCGCCAGCCGTGGAAGCTGATGGTGGCCGAAGATCTGCAAGGCAACCCGTGGGTGACCAAGCCCACCGGCGCTGGCGGCGCCGGCTTCGATGCCCAATGGACGCCCGACTTCGTGCATCCGCTGCGCCCCCTGATGACCAACCCCAGCGATAGCGGCCGCAACATGAACGACCTCGTGGGTGCGCTGACGGGCAACTACAACGGCAATCCCTTTGAGCGGGTGATCTACACCGAATCGCACGATGAGGTCGCCAACGGACGCAGCCGCGTGCCGCAAGAGATTGATCCGGGCAATCCGGGCAGCTACTGGGCGCGCAAGCGGTCTACCCTGGGCGCGGTGACCACCCTCACAGCTCCGGGCATCCCCATGCTGTTCCAGGGCCAAGAAATCTTGGAAGATGAGTACTTCCGCGATTCCGACCCGATCGACTGGAACAAGGCCAACACCTACGCCGGCATTCGCCTGATGTACAAGGATTTGGTGGCGCTACGCCGCAATCTGGGTGGCAAAACTGCGGGTCTTGGTGGGCCGCATATCAATGTTTTCCATGTGAACCACGGGGCTAAAGTGGTGGCCTATCACCGGTGGAAGAATGGCGGTATCGGCGATGACGTGATCGTCATCATGAATTGGTCGAACACTCCGTTCAACCAGTACCAAATTGGTCTCCCGCACGGCGGAAACTGGAAAGTCGCGTTCAACAGCGACTGGAACGGATACAGCACCGATTTCGGAAATACCTTTTCTCCGGACATCGTCGCAAGCACCTCGCCCCGGGACGGTTTGGCCTATAGTGGTGGGTTCAACCTGGGTCCGTATTCGGCATTAGTCATTGTGCGACCCTAGAAAAGGCGTATCCTGGCACTCTTATGTCCGGGGACGCAGCCAGTTTTGATGCTTTTCGTCGGCGCCTGATCACGTCCTCGCGTCCGGTGGGTGGTCCCGCGCGCCAAGCGTGGTTCCAACAATTTATGGCGTTTGTTCGTGCCAATTTCGGGGGTGCCGATATGCGCATCACCAAGCCGGGAGTGGCCGAGCGCATGTTCGGGGCGGAAATCGCCTTTCCTTTTGAAGCTCGTGCCGTGTTGGTCGAGCAGATCACCATCGCGGGGGGCAAGTGGTCCGAATCTGTGACCAACGAAGTCAAGGCCGTCGAAACCTTTGTCTACGCTGACCGCCTGGACGCGGTGTGCGAATTCGCCCTCGAAACCGAAGAGGGGTACGTGACGGGGCGGATCAAGTTCCGCAACGCGCCGTTCTCACCGGAAGCCGATCAGGATCGAGGCGAAGAGCGCGAAGAGCGCGAACCGCGACCGAAGCCGGAAGCCCGAAAGGGTGAAGGCGAAGGCCGCGACGATCGGGGTGACCGAGGCGATCGCGGCGACCGGGGTGGCTATGGCGCCCGACCGCGCCGAGACTACGGTGATCGTGGTGGTGACCGAGGCCGTGGTGGCTATGGCGACCGTCCACCGCGCCGAGACTTTGGCGACCGCAACCGAGGTGGCTACGCCGACCGACCGCGGCGCGACTTTGAGGATCGAGGTGGTGACCGTGGCCGAGGAGGCTATGGCGACCGTCCGCCGCGCCGAGACTATGGCGACCGCGGTGGTTAC
>CAZVHE010000091.1:0-10562 GCA_964627705.1 uncultured Chthonomonas sp. | reverse complement strand
GGTGCGCGTGGAAGAAGTGGAGCGCGACCTGCGCCAGTGGCCGGACCGGGTGGAAGAAGCCCTGGGGCTGGAAGAGCAAGTCAAGCGCATTGCCAACGAGTGGGCGGATAGCCGCATGGCCTTCTTCTTAGGCCGCAATGCCGACGCCGCCGTGGCGCTGGAAGGCGCCCTAAAACTGAAGGAAATTGCCTACATCCCGACCCAAGAAGGGCCGGCGGGCGAGCTGAAGCACGGCCCTCTGGCGCTGGTGGAAGAAGGTGTGCTGGCCGTATTCGGGGCCACCGACCCGTTTGTGCGGGAAAAACTCGCCAGCAACGTGAAGGAGGTGCAAGCCCGGGGCGGGCGCGCGCTCATCATCACCACCCACGATGACGACACGATGGACGGCGTGGGCGACGAGGTGCTGCGCATCCCAGGGGGCAAGACGCCGTACTTGAACGCGCTGATGAGCGTGGTGCCGCTGCAACTGCTGGCCTATTACATGGCGCGGGCGAAGAACTTGGAGATTGACATGCCCCGCAACCTCGCCAAGAGCGTCACGGTGGAGTAGGAGACCTGGCCCGCGCGAAGATGTAGACTGGAGGGCGTGAACGACACCCTCCAGTCTTGGCTCAAAGGTGAGCTCCAGTCGCTGCGTGACCAGAACCTGTACAAGGTTCCGCGCATCCTCAATTCCCCGGCGGGGGGCCGGGTGCAGATGGATGGCCGGGAGGTTATCAACCTCAGCAGCAACAATTATCTGGGCCTGGCCAACGATCCGCGCGTGCGGCAGGCGGCCGAGGAAGCCATTGAGCGTTGGGGTGTGGGCGCGGGGGCCGTGCGCTGGATTGGCGGCACCATGGAAGTCCACGACGAGCTCGAGCGCAAGCTGGTCGAGTTCAAACGCGTGGATTCGGTGCTGGTGTTCACGGGGGGCTTCACGGCCAATAGCGGCTGCATCCCGGCGGTGGTAACGAAGGACGACGTCATCATCAGCGACGAACTCAACCACGCGAGCATCATTGACGGAGTGCGCCTGAGCGCGGCCAGCTACAAGAAGAGCGAGGGCTGGGTGTACGCGCACAAGGACATGGACGCGCTGGAAGACTGTCTCAAGCGCGCGCAGGGCTTCAAGAAGCGGATGATCATCACCGATGGGGTGTTCAGCATGGATGGCGACATTGCGCCCCTGCCGGAGATCGTGGCGCTGGCCGAACAGTACGACGCCTTTGTGATGGTGGACGACGCCCACGCCAGCGGGGTGCTGGGCAAGAACGGGGCCGGTACCGCCAGCCACTTTGACCTCTATGGCCGGGTGGATATTCAGCTCGGCACGCTCAGCAAGGCGCTGGGGGTCATTGGCGGTTACATCGCGGGTTCGCACGAACTCAAGGATTGGCTCATCAACCGGGGCCGCCCGTACCTCTTTAGCACCGCGCACCCGCCGATGGTGGCGGCGGCGCTGATCAAGGCACTGGAAATCATGCAAACCGACCCCACGCCGATGGAACGCCTGTGGGCCAACGCCCGCCGCTGGAAGGCGATGCTGAACGAGGCCGGGTTCGACACCATGGGCAGCGAGACGCCGATCACGCCGGTCTATGTGGGTGACGAAGGGGCCGCACAGCGGATGGAGCGCATGCTGTGGGATGAGGGCGTTTACGCGCTCGCCATCGTCTACCCGACGGTGGGCTTAGGCAAGGCCCGCATCCGCACCATGCCGAATGCGACGCACACCGAAGAAGACCTGGACCAGGCGCTCCAGGCGTTTGTGAAGGTGCGCGACCAACTGGGTGCCGTTCGGTAAGCCTGGGGGGTGAAAATCGTCCCGCCGACCTTCCGTGGTCGGCGGGATCCTCTCCAGAGAGCGAGGGTTTGACGGGAGGAGGAAACCCGTCTGTATTGCAGGATAGCCAGAAATCCTGCTTTTTGCCGAGAGTTTTCCACACTTGCACGGTTTCGCCTTGCAAATTCTTCGTTAAAGTGGACGAATGTCTGCTATATTGTTGGTTATGGATCGAAGTCAGACCCTGGTCATGCTCGTCAAGGCCGCCATGGAATCCACCATCGCCGCCGCCCGCGCCACCGCGCCCGACAAACTCACGTGGTCGCCGGATGGCAAGGCGCGCTCGGCCTTGGCCCAACTTTGCGAATGCGGTCAGGCGTGTGAGTGGTTTACGCACATCCTGAACGCCCGCGGCGAAGGGGTGGGCTTCGATCCAGAGTCCTTCAAGGAGGCGCAGATCGCCCAACGCCGGGCCTCTGACCTTGATGTGGTGGAGGCGGATGTCCGCGCCCACACGGCGGCTTTCTGTGAGGCGTTGCTGAACCTGCCCGCCGAGGATGGCACCAAGCAAGTGGAGCTGTTCCCCGGGTTCCACCTTTCGCTCAACCATCTGATGCTGTTGCCGCTGGAAAACTTTGCCTACCACCAGGGGCAAATCAACTACATCCAGACGCTCTACGGCGACAAGGACATGCACGAAGCGGGTTCAGCGCAGATTGACTTCCCGGACCGCGAAACCATCATCGAGGCGTGCGAGTTCGTGTTGCCGATGCTGATCCGCACGGTGCGGGCCACGCCCGCCGACAAGTGCCAATGGAGCCCGGCCGAGGGGGCGCGCACGATCCTGGATATGGCTGAGGAAGTACGGCAATCCGGTGGCTGGGGAGCGGACAGCCTGGAAGCGGCCGACAAGTTCTCGTTTGCCGATTTCGACTTCGGCGCGATGATGGCCGACCGCATGCAGGAGCCCGATTACGACGCCTGGGAAACGCGCCTGCGCGCCAACCACGAGGCGTTTTATGCCAAGCTCCGCGCCTTCCCCGCCGAGAAGGAAGGACTGCGCGCCGAACCCGCGCCGGGCTGGGTGCTGACCATGGGCGACCTGGCGTACTACCCGTTCTGGAACATCGCCTACCACCTTGGGCAAATCAACTACGTGCAGTGCCTGTACGGCGACCACGAAATGCACTGATTCGCAAGGAAACTATCTCGGGTCCTACCCGGTAAAGTCATTTAGTGCCCCCGCCTTTGTAGGGGCGCGGTGAAATTATGCGTGGAACTATGTGCTCGCTCGCGGTGCTCGCGATGCTGGCGATTGCGCCCCTTGGGTTCGCCCAAGACGAAGGGCCGCGACCAGGCGGGGGGCGCCCCGGGGGTGGCGGGGCCGCCCAAAACTCGGATGACAGTCTTTTGCCGTGGGATCGCGCCACGGAGGGCTACACCAAGTCGGCCGGGGGCGTCTCGGTCTGGCGAAAGGACGACTCTCTCTACTTCGAAATCCCGTCGGCCTTGCTGGGACGTGACTTCCTTTGGCAAATTGAAGCCAAGGAGACCCCTTCCGGTGGCTACAACGGTACGGCGGCGGGTGACTCGGTGGTGCGCTGGGAACGCCGCGACAACCGCATCCTGCTCCGCAAGATGTTCTTCAACAATCGGGCGCTAAGCGACGGGGCGATCTCCCGAGCGGTGGCCCAAAGCAACGTCAACCCGATTGTGCGGGCGTTCCCGATTCGCTCCATCAGCCCCGAAGGCAATGTTCTGATTGATGTCAGCAGCATCTTCCTCTCGGACGTGCCCGAGCTTTCGGCGCGGCAGCTGTTTGGCGGCGGCAACATGGACCGTTCACGCACGTTTGTGGAGCGCGTCAATGCCTTCCCCGAGAACGTGAACATCGACATCCTGGCCACTTTTACGGGTGGGGCCGCCCCGGCCAACCCGTTTGGCGGTGGCGGCGGTGGTCTCGGTCGCGGCGCGGGCAGCCAGCCGAGCAACACGGGCGTGGTGAACCACAGCATCGTTCTGCTGCCGGAAACGCCGATGATGGGACGTCTAGCTGATAGCCGGGTGGGTTACTTCTCCAACCGGTACACGGCGTACACCAACGACTTCCCGGGCACCAAGGCCGAGGCGTTCATTAATCGCTATCGCCTCGAAAAGAAGGACCCGAGTGCGGCCATCAGCGAACCCGTCAAGCCGATTGTCTACTACATCTCGCCGGAAGTGCCAGAGAAGTGGCGCCCGTTCGTCAAGGCCGGGGTGGAAGATTGGAACGAAGCCTTTGAGGCCGCCGGTTTCCGCAACGCGATCCTGTGCAAGGAAGCGCCCGAGAACGACCCCACCTGGAGCAGTGAGGACGTCCGCTTCAGCGTGATCCGCTGGGCACCGCTCCCGATCGCCAACGCCATGGGCCCGAGCGTGACCGACCCGCGCAGCGGGGAGATCATCAGCGCCCACATCATCATGTGGCACGACGTGCTCAAACTGGGCGACCAGTGGTACTTCGCGCAGGCCAGTGCCAACGACCGCCGCGCCCAATCGCACCCGTTCCCGGATGAACTCACCGGCGAACTCCTGCGCTTTGTGGTGGTGCACGAAGTCGGCCACACGCTCGGTTTGCCGCACAACGGCAAGGGAAGTGCCATGGTGCCGACCGAGTGGCTCCGCGACCCGAAGTGGACCAACGAGAACGGAACGGCGTCCAGCATCATGGACTACGCGCGCTTCAATTACGTCGCTCAGCCGGGTGACGGCGCGCGCCTGATCCCGAAGATCGGCCCGTATGACAAGTTCTCGATTGAATGGGGCTACAAGCCGATCCCTGGCGCCAGCAGCCCCTACGCCGAGGTCATGACCCTGGATAAGTGGGCCGCGCGTATGGTGGACAACCCGATGCTGCGGTTCTACGACAACTTCAACTCGGCGGACCCCACCGCGCAGAGCGAAGCCTTGGGTGATGATGCCGTGAAGGCCAGCACGTACGGCGTGATGAACCTCAAGCGCAGCATGGGCTACCTGCTGCCGGGCATGGTGAAGCTGGGCGAAGACTACAGCGAATTGAACCGCTTCTGGGGTGCGCTGACCTCGCAGATGCGCACCTACATCGGTCACGTGGTGACCGTAGTCGGTGGCGTGGAGCAGATTGACTACCGTGGCGGACGAGGGGGAGACGTTTACTATCCCGTGAGTCCGCAGCGCCAAAAGGATGCTGTCAAGTGGATCGTGGACAACGTGTTGACGACCCCGACGTGGATGGTGCCGAAGGACATCACGAATAAGCTGGGCAGCGATGGCGGAACCGGTCAGGTGCTGGCCATGCAGCTGAGCGCCCTCGGTGGCCTGACGCAGGACGCCCGCTTGGTGCGGATGGTGCAAAACCAAGTGCACCAGGGCAGCGCGGCCTACACGGTGCCGATGATGATGCGCGATATCCGCGACGGGGTATTCGGTTCGGTTTCGGGCCGTAACTTCACGCTGGATGTCTATCAGCGCAACCTGCAGCGGGCTTATGTCCAGGCCCTCATGCCGAAGTCGGCGCCCGATGCGGGCGTGGCCCGGCCCTACGCGGTGGCCGAACTGGAAACCCTCAAGGGATTACTGAGTTCGGCGGCAGGCCGCGCCGGAGATGAGGAAAGCCGCATTCACCTGCGCGACCTGGCCCGCATGGCCGAGTGGGCGCTGGCGAACCCCGACAAGGTGGCTCCGCCGGCTGCTGCGGCTACAGCCGCCCCTGCGGGACGCCCCGGTATGAGCTGCTGGATCTGCGACCACCATCCGCATTAAGGGCAACCTGACGACGGATCAACCCCAAAGACACGCCTGTCTCTGGGGTTCTTCTTTGGTCCAGGCCCTGCGGCGATGGGTGCCGCTTGGTAAGGTGAAGGCGTGAACCCTCGGCTTGCGTCATCGCCATCCCTCTACTTGCGCCAGCACGCAGGGGACGCGGTGGATTGGTATCCCTGGGGAGAGGAAGCGCTAGCACGGGCGAAGGCTGAAGATAAACCCATTTTCCTTAGCGTGGGCTACAGCAGTTGCCACTGGTGCCACGTGATGGCGCACGAATCGTTCCAAGACCCCGAAGTGGCGCGGGTGCTGAACCACTACTTCATCAACATCAAGCTGGACCGGGAGGAGCGCCCCGACCTCGATGACCTCTACATGACGGCCCTTCAACTGGCCATGGGGCACGGGGGCTGGCCGATGACGATCTTCCTCACGCCGGACCTAAAACCGTGGTTTGTAGGCACGTACTTCCCGCGCAACGCCCGGGGCGAGGTGCCGGGGTTTGTCACGGTGGCCTCCAGCTTGGCGCAAGCTTGGATTGACCAGCGGGCGGAGATTCAGGAGCGTGCGGACGAATTTGCGGCGGCGATTGACCAAGTGCGGGAGCGCACCCTGCCCGCCGAGCGCGCGCGGCTGGATATTGCCCTGGTGGACGGGGCGATTCGGACGCTGCACAGCGACTTTGACCACGAGCGGGGCGGCTACGGCGACAAGCCGAAGTTCCCGCCCTTTTCGGCATTGGAGTACTTGCTGAAGTACGCCTCGACCCGCAATATGCTGCCCGGCGATGCCGCCACGACAGATAGCTTGGTGCAAGAGGCGGCTTATCAAGCTTTGTTCACCTTGGAGTGCATGGCGAACGGGGGCATCCATGACCGAGTGGGGGGTGGCTTCCACCGCTACAGCACCGATGGGGAATGGCGCCTGCCGCACTTTGAGAAGATGCTGAGCGACAACGCGCAAATGCTGGCGCTCTACGCCACCGCCGGGCGGATCGTGGAGGACGATTCGATCCAAAGCGTCTTCAAGCAAGTCGAGGAGGGGATTCTGCGCTGGTTGCGAGAAGAGATGTGGTTACCAGATGGTTCGTATGCCAATGCACTAGATGCGGACGTGGACGGGGAAGAGGGAACCACCTACACCTGGACTTGGAGGGAACTGGAGGCCATTCTGGGGGACCAGATGGGGGCCTTTGCCGAGGCCCATGGCCTGCGCCCCGAAGGCAATTTCCACGATGAAGCCACGGGCCAACTGATGGGCCAAAACCTGTTGCTCGGTCCGCTCGATCCGAACTGGGCTGAGGCTTACGCCAAGCTGCGTGAGGTGCGGCGGGATCGCCCGCAACCGCAGCGGGATGAGAAGGCCATTGCCGCGGTGCAAGGGCTGCTCATCGGGGCGCTGGCCTTTGCCGATGCGCTGGATGAAGCCCAGGCGCTGGCCGCGAAGTGGGCCGCATTTGATCCTGAATCCCTGCCGCATATGCTCGTGGATGGCGAGCCGCATGGAGAGGCGTTCCTAGACGATTTTGCATTCCTCATTCAGGGATTCTTGAGGTTAGCTGATAGTTCAAGCAACGAACAATGGCGCGAGGTGGCTGCCCGCTTTGCCGAGGTGATGATGGCGCGATTCCGGGACGACGAGGTGGGCGATTTCTTCTACCAGCCGTCGCACATGGGGATCGGGTTTGCCCGGGCCAAGCCCATTCTCGACCAAGCCGTGCCCAGCGCCAACGGATCAGCGATTCTGGTGCTGCAGCGTCTGGGGTTTGCCGATGACGCCGCTCGCGCCCTCCGCGCGAACCTCGGCTGGATTGAACGCATGCCACAATCGTGCGAGAGTCTGCTCTCGGCGGCCCTGGCCCACATCATCGCGAATGGCCCGGACGAAGCCTCGACCACTCCCGTCACCCCCACCAAACTCAACGTGCGCCTGGAAACCCAAGAAGTCACTCCTAGCGACGACGGTTGGGCGCATACCGCGCTTCTCATCGAAATTCCCGAGGGCTACCGCATCAACTCCACCGATCCTCCGGCCAAGTGGCTGATCCCCACCACGCTCCACATTGACCACTTGCTGGGCGAGGCAGGATTCCCCAGCGCTACCGATGACCACTACGAAGGCGAGCTTCGGGTGCCCATCCGCCTGCGGCCGCGCGGCAAGACCACGGCGTTCACGCTCCGCCTGCGTTACCAGCTCTGCACAGACCGGGAATGCCTGGCCCCGGCCGAAGCCGAGGTCGAAGGCGTCGTCATCCAGAACTAGCCGAGGTGCAGGTAGCGGCGCGGCACCCGCGTCATCAGGCGGCACACCACTTCGTGGGTGTTCGTTTGGCTCAGTTCGGCCAGGCGGCTCGCGGGCATCCCGGGGCCAAGTAGGGTCACCACGTCCCCCACGGCCACCTCGGGGATGTCGGTGACGTCCACCATCAGCTGGTCCATGCACACCATCCCGATCACGGGCGCCTCGTGTTCGCCAATCCGGACCATCCCCATGTTGCTCAACGAGCGCGCATAGCCATCGCCGTAGCCCGCGCCAATGGTGGCCACGCGCGTGGGGCGGTTTGCGGTCCAGGCGCGCAGGTACCCGACGTATTCGCCCGGGGCCACATCGCGCAGGGCGATGATGCGGGCTTTCCAATGGAGCAGGGGCCGGGCTTGCCCTCCTAGCCAGTGCGCCGGGTCGAGGCCGTAGGCCACCAAGCCAATCCGCACCAAATCAAACCGGATATCAGGGAAGCGCAATGCGCCCCCGCTGGCCGCCGCGTGCACCTTTCCCGTGGGCAAACCCGCCGCCCGCACCGCCGCGATGGCCTGCGCAAACCGGGTGGACTGATCATGCACCGCGTCATCATTGCTCGCGTCCGCCAAGTGGTGGGCAATCCCCACCATCTGGATAAACTCACACCCCAAAGCCACCCGCACTAGGTTCGTCAAGGCCCCCGGATCGCATCCAAAGCGGTGCATACCTGTGTCCACCTTCAGGTGGACCCCCACCTTGCGCCCCAATACTCGCCCCGCTTCATCAAAGGCGCGTAGGGTTTCTGCATCTTCGATGAACACCTCGATCCCGTAAAACGCCGCCTGTTCCGCCTCAATCGACAGGCAGGGCGACATCGCCATCACCGTGCCGTCAATCCCGGCATCGCGCAGGGCAATCGCTTCCTGGATGGTGGCCACGGCCACTCGTTCGGCCCCGTGGCGCAGAGCGTGGCGGGCAATCGGCACCAATCCATGCCCGTACCCGTCCGCTTTCGCCACAATCGCGATCTCCGGATGCGGACCCAAAGCCCCCCGTATTGCCGCGAGGTTATGGGTCAGGGCATCCAGGTTAATTTCAGCCCATGTGCGCGGATACGGTTGCACCATGTAAGGATGACACGTTGCCTGTGGAGATTACGGACTTGACAGGACTCCACCGAAAGGTGGACACTGGAACCCATGACTGGTCGCCGCGAGATGATTGCCGCCAAAGCCTACGAAATGATGGGTGATTTTGGGCTGGAATCCGTCCACGCCCGCACGGTGGCGTCCGAACTTGAGATCAACCACGCCACGGTGCACTATTACTTCCCCAAGCGGGTGGACCTCCTGCTAGGGGTGGCGGAACAGGCGCTTTACCGCCTCAACCTGGACCGCACCGCCTTCTACGAAGATGCCGCCACGGCTCACGACCGGCTGATGGCCGACGTGGAACTGGCCGAAGCCTATGGCAGCAAGGGCAGCCGGTTCTATCGCGTGGTGCAAGGTCTCTTTGTGGCCAGTCTGGGCGAACCCAAGCTCCGCCCCGCTGCCCAAAAGATTTACAAAGCCTATCGAGATGGTTTGGCCACTCAGCTAGAGGGCGCCAAGGTCAAGAAGCGCTCGCCGTATAGCGACGCTGACCTCCTCGCCGCCACCCTTATCGGGGCCGGATTGGTGTCTCAGCTCCACGACGGCAAGGGTGGCAGCAAGCTCATCCAGCAAATCACCGACAGCATCGAAGGCACCGGCACGATCTCGTAACCAGCTACACGGAGGGCGTGACGGGCTGCGCTGCCTTCCAGCAGGCCACCCGCTGGCCACCCACGCATTCCACCATCGGTGGTTCCTTTTGGCATGCCTCGAAGACATGGGGGCACCGGGGCGCGAACGAACAACCCGCCGGCAACTGACCAAAAAACGGCGGCGACCCCGGAATCGTGGTCAGGCGCGTCAGCCCTGGCTGGGGTACGGCCGCTAAGAGTGCCTGCGTGTAGGGGTGCTGCGGGTGATGAAGCACCGCCGAGGGCGTGCCGTTTTCAATCACTTGACCGGCATAGAACACCGCCACTTCATCGGCCACGGCTGCTACCACCCCGATGTCGTGGGTAATCAGCATCACGGCCGTGCCGTGTTCGGCCTGCAGTTCGCGTAGCAGGCGCAGAGTCTGGGCCTGTAAGGTCACGTCCAGGGCGGTGGTCGGCTCGTCCGCTACGATCACTTTCGGCTGGGTGGCAAAGGCGGCCGCGATCACCACGCGCTGGCGCTGCCCCCCGCTCATCTGGTGCGGAAACTTGCGCGCGCTCTGCTCGGGGCTCGGCACGCCCACTTTGCGCAGCCATTCCACGGCCTCGCTCCAAGCCGAAGCCTTGCCCAGCCCCCGGTGCAGCCGAATAGCTTCGGCGATCTGGTTGCCCACCCGCATCATGGGGTTGAGGCTTGTGAAGGGGTCTTGCATGATCATGCTCACCGTGGCCCCACGCAAGCCGCGCCATTGCGCTTCCGAAAATCGGGTCACGTCATTCGCGCCGATGCGCAAAGTGCCGCTATCAATGCTGGCCCCCGCGGGCAGCATGCCCATCAGGCTCAGGCCCGTCATGGTCTTGCCGCAGCCGCTTTCGCCCACTACTCCCAGCGTCTTTCCGGCATGCAAGGTCAGGTTCACGCCCCGCAGAATCTGGGTTCCCCGCACCGAGACGTTCAGGTCCCGTACATCTACGATGGGCTCTTGCATTCATTTCCATGATAGCCGACGCAGCAACCAGGTATGCTAGAGCCTA
>CAZVHE010000090.1:8530-10927 GCA_964627705.1 uncultured Chthonomonas sp. | reverse complement strand
ACGGACCGCCAGGTCTCGCTGTTCGGGTCCATCTGGTGGAACTTTGTAATGATCTCGAGGTCGTCTTGGGAGCGGTTGTTGAGCGCCTCCATGACTTGCAGGGCGGAGCGGCTATCGTAGAGCGGTTTGATAAGCGGCTGCTGGATGCTCACCGTGCCGTCGAACGCCACGTGGTCACCCCAGGCTTCCAGGTAGTGCGATTCGGGAAGCTGGAACTGGCACTTTTCACCCGTTTCGTCATCGTAAAGACTGAGTTGCGCGGTGAACGGAACCGTGCCAATCAGCGTGCCAAAGTCCAGATCGGCGGGTGCGTCGTAAACCGGATTCACGCCGAGCAGAAGGAGCGTGTGCACCTTGTTGCCCTTGATGGCTTCGGCCAGCGAACGAATGCTTTCCCCGTTGTGGGTCGCCCACTTAACGCTCGGTCGGAGCGTTACCGTGGTGCCGAGGTTGCCCAGCGCTTCGTTCAGCGCGTAGACCGCGGCTTGCACCGCCGGGGGCAAGTGACCACCGGCCACCACCACACAGCGCCCGCGATGAGCCTGCAGGTCGCGCACCATGGCATCCACCAGTTGGGCATCGGCCCCGGTGGCACCCGGCGCGGTCACGCCCGGCATGCCGAGCTTGGCCCCCAAGGCCCGCACCAGCGCGCCCATTTGCGAAGCGCGCACCGGCGAGCGGTGGTCGGCCAGTGCCCCAAACGTCGTGGGGGCACTTTCGAAGGCGTAAAGTCGGCTCATTTCGCCGTCGGGGTTCCGCTTCGCGGCAATGTGGCGCGTGTGGGCGGTGGCACCCGGCAGCTCGTTGAAGACGTCGCAGTCGATGCTGACCACCACGTCGGCGCGGCTAAAGTCGTAGACCGGTCGCACGGCCTGGCCCGTGGCCAGCATTCCGGCCTCGTGCATCAGGTCGCGGTGGCAGGCTTCCCACTGGTACCAAGTGGCATTGGGGTGCGTGCCGAGGAAATCTTCAATGGACTTCGCCAGGGCGGGCGAGGTCACGTTCGGCGTGACGATGGCAACGCCGCCATTCTTCAGCGAGGCGCGAACATTCTTGAGGAAGTTCGGCCAGTTGTCCAAATCACCCTTGTACTTGACCCCATTGAGGCGATCCGGGTCGTACAGGCCGTGGATGCTCGCGAGTTGCTTCGCATCCAAACCACCCAGACTGGCGGGGTGCTTGGGGTTGCCTTCCAGCTTGACCGGGCGGCCTTCGTGGCTGCGCACCAGCATGCCAACCACTTCACCCGCGATGCAGGCGGTGGTGGCGAAGTGCTTACTGATCCCGGACACACGGTTCTCGGGGGCTTGCACATAGCCGATGATCTTCTCTTGCGGCATGATGAGCGAGCGGCAGCCCGATCCGGCGAGCCCGGCCATGGCCATGGCACCCCCCATCAGCTTCAAAACATTGCGGCGATCAATCTCGGCGATCGACTTGCGGTGCGGGAACTCGTCCCCTTGCCACACGCGGGCTTCAGGTTCACCTTGATGATCGGCCAGCCCCTTATAGAAGCGGGACGGCGCGGTCGGTTGTTGTTCGTTCTTCGGTTCGTGGCCCATTAGCGGTGACAGATGTAGCAGTCCTTTAGCTGCGATTTGTTGATCTTGCGCTCTTCGACCAAGCGCACGCCTTCGTGAATCTTGTCCTTCGGTACGCGCTGGGGCAAGCCGCGCACCAGCTTCTCTTCCGCGCCCGTCAGCACTTCGCCGGCGGAAATCTTGCGGTAGACCTCAAAGACTTGCTCGCGCGGAGACAATTCCTTCTCCGGCGAAACGTTCGTCATGAACTTCTCGGGGTTCTGGTGGCATTCCATGCACCAGACCATATGGAACGCCTGCCCCTTCCAGGTGATTTCCATCTCGTGCACTTGGCCGTGGCAGGTGTTACAAGAGATGCCGCGGGCAATGTGGATGGCGTGGTTGAAGTAGACAAAGTCCGGCGCGCGGTTGACGAGGTTCCATTCCACCGGGGTGTTGGTGGCCCAGCTGGAGCGGATCGGCTCGATCATCGGGCTGTTCGTCCAGATCTGGCTGTGGCACGTCATACAGACCTCGGTGCTCGGGATGCCCGCACTGGCCGACTTCTCGACGCTGGTGTGGCAAAACCGACAGTCAATCCCGAGCTCCTTTGCATGGTGCTTGTGGCTGAACGGGGCCGGCTGATTGATAGGCACCGTCACCTTGGTGTTGGCGGGAGATCGAGAGATCTCACTCACCCCCACCAAGAGGAACGGCACGCCCGCCAGCGCGAAGAGGCTAGCAGTCGCAATAGTGTTTGCCGCGGGTCCAAAGATTTGCGCCATAGTTGCTGCTCTAAATGAATGCTCCTAGATTGCCCGGTCCACCGCGACGACGAGGAAGAACAGGGCGAGATAAACCATCGAATACTTGAAAA
>CAZVHE010000090.1:5561-8434 GCA_964627705.1 uncultured Chthonomonas sp. | reverse complement strand
GTTGAAACCGTTGCCGGCCAGCGGGATGATACTGACCACCGCCGTGAGAATGGCGTAAATGACGATCTGAACCGCCGTCACATGCTCGCCGTGCACTACGGGCAACATCGGGACCCCAGCCTTGGCGTAGTCGTCTTTGATCAGGATGGCCAGCGCCCAGAAGTGCACCGGCGTCCAGAGGAATACCACCGCAAACAGCAGCCACGCAAACCAATTGAGTTCGCCTGTGACGGCCGCCCAACCCACGAGCGGCGGGAAGGCCCCCGCCGCGCCCCCGATGACAATGTTCTGCCAGGTGCGGCGCTTCAGGAGGAGCGTATAGATAAAGACGTAAAACAGCAGGCCAGCGAAGGCCAGCAGGGCGGCCAGCACATTCGAAACGGCGGTAATCATCCCGAACGAGATGACGGTGAGCGCCAAGGCGAACAAGAAGGCATTGCCAGTGGAAACGATGTGGGTGACCGTGGGGCGGCTGGCCGTGCGTTCCATCGCCACGTCGAGGTCGCGCTCTACGATCATATTGATCGTGTTGGCAGCGCCCGCCATCATGTAGCCGCCGAGGGCGACACATACCGTCATAAGGAAGGACGGCCAGCCTTGGTTCGCCATCACCATCGCGGCGACAGTGGTGAACAGCAAGAGCGAGATGACGCGCGGTTTGGTGAGTGCGACATAGGCCCGGATTTGCGCGGCGAGGCGTTCGCGGGGGCTGAGGCCCGCCAGCGGATCTTCCGTACTCGGCGCGTAGTCGGGGTGGGCTAGGGTGTACGCGCCCATCTTGACATACGTCACCCAGGTCACCAACGCGAGGGCGAGGTGGCCCATCTGCATCCAGGCCGGGGCGCTCATCAAGAGGTTGCTGAGACCGAACAGCATTTGCCCGGTCAGGCCAATGCTAAGCCATCGGCTCCACTTTTGAACGCCAGGTTCGGGTCGCGACTTGGAAAGTTGATTGCCCGCCCACAGCATAAGGGCGAACAGCGAGGTGGCCAGCAACGGGTGCGCCACGCCGCCTTTGAGGATGGGGCTGGCCTCGGCCCCGATGTGCATGTTCAGCCGATCGGACAGCGATTGCGCGGCTTTGAGTTCGGGCTCGAACGCCGTCTTACCCATGGCGCTGATCGCCCCGGTGATGCCCAGGATGACCTGCGAGACCCCACTGGCCACCAAGAGGAGGAGCGGGCCGCGATCCGGACGGCGCAGGGGCGCTCCGCCTCGGCTGTACCAGTCGGCCAGCACCAGCGCGCCCATTAAGAAGTAGTTATTGACCAGGTGGACGGGCATGAAAATCGCCCGCGCCAGCGACTTGTCGTGCACCACCAGCCCTTGCCGCACCAGCACCGCCCCGATGAGCGCGCTGATGACGCAGGCCAGCACCGAGAAGCCAATGGCCCGGCGCATCGGCGAACCCTTCGGCTCCACGCGGCGGGCGGCGATCCAGAGACCGCCCAGGAGAAGACCGAGCAACCCGGAGGTGACCCGGTGCGTTAACTCAATGAGAGTTTTGACATTCGACGTATCGGGCAGGATGGCCCCGCCGCAATTCGGCCAAGAAACCCCGCATCCATCCCCGGAAAGCGAGGCCCGCACCCATGCGCCAAACAGGATGACGAGCGCCGCGTATACGAGGCTCAGTCTCATCCATGGTCGAAAGTCGGCGCGGGTCACAGGTCGGAAATCCGTCTCCAGACCCAAGGATGAACGAGAAGACCCCCTTCTGTCAATGACGAAACGTCGTCTCAGGGGCCTTATGCCAGGGTTTCTTGCGCCACGGAAAACTACACAAAACTATCCATATTTGAACCTGCCGGGCACATGGGCGCGCATTTGGACGCCTTTTGAGGCTTGGCCTTGGCTAAAATGCCGCAACAACCCCATGAAAACGTGCGTAAGGAGAGGATTGACAACCGGGGTGGCCCTGGGGGCCGCAGTACTGGGACTGTGCGCCCCCGAAGTGCGTAGCGTAGGTTCCTTCCAGGTCGTGGTGTTCGATTTAACGAAGGGCAACTACGCCCCGCGCGTGGTGCTGGAGGAACGGCTGGTGAGCGTGCGCGAACTGCTCGGCCCCGAGCCCCCGGCCGCCGCCATCACGGGCACGTTCTTCGCCTGGGAAAACGGCCGGCCCGTGGGCGAAGTGGTGATTGACGGCGACGTGGTGGCGGATGGGGCCCGGGGCAGCGCCATTGGCGTGGATTGGTACGGCCGGGTGCACATTTTTGACACCCAAGTGCGGGGCTGGCAAGATTGGTTCCCTTACCGCTATGGCCTGCGCGCCGGGGTGCGCATTGTGCGAGAAGGTGTGGTGGACCCGAAGCCGTGGACGCAGGGGTTCCGAGACCGCAGCATTTGGGGTTCGGCGGCCCGCACGGCCGTGGGCACCACGCCCGGCGGCAAACTAGTTATGATGGCGACACGGAATTCGGTGACGCTCTCCACCCTCGGCAAGACCATGACCTCGCTAGGCGTGACCAACGCCGTGGCCCTGGATGGCGGCGGCAGCACCATGCTCTATGCCAACAACCGGTACCTCATTGGCACCTCACGGAGGCTGAACAACCTCTTCATCGTCGAGGAGAAGAGCCCCCTGGATGACAAATTCCGGGCGCACCTGCAGCGGCTGGCCCGCAACCAAACGGACGGCGTGGCGAATGGGGTTTCGGGCACCGGGGCCGCGAATCCCTAAGCGGGCTGGTATCCTCGGGTCCGCTTGCCGCGTCCTCACCTCGCGATCATCATTCCCGCTTACAACGAGCAAGAGCGACTCGGGCCTACCCTTGCCCGCATCGCGGAATACGCGCGTACCCTGGATTTCGACACCGAGATTTGGGTGGTGAACGACGGCAGCCGCGACGACACCGCCAAGCTGGTTCGGT
>CAZVHE010000090.1:0-5542 GCA_964627705.1 uncultured Chthonomonas sp. | reverse complement strand
TGGTGCACCTGCTGGACTGCGAGCAAAACCAGGGCAAAGGCGCCGCCGTGCGCAGGGGCATGCTGGAAGTTGATGCCGAATGGCTGCTGATGAGCGATGCCGACCTGGCCACGCCCATCGAGGAACTGGACAAGCTGTGGCCCCACGTGGGCGAAGCCACCCCCATTGCCATTGGCAGCCGCCCGCTGAAGGAAAGCGAACTGGAAGTGCGACAACCCTGGTACCGCGAGATGATGGGGCGGTGCTTCAATTTGGTCGTGCGCACCCTGGGCATCAAGGGGATTGCGGATACGCAGTGCGGGTTTAAGCTCTACCGGCAGGATGTGGCCCGCGACATCTTCTCGCGGAGCAAGATTGACGGCTTCGGGTTCGATTTTGAGGTGCTGATGATTGCCCGCGACCTGGGCTACAACATCGCTGAGGTGCCGATCCGCTGGCAGCACAAGGAAGGCAGCAAGGTGAACCTACTGCGCGATGGCGTACGGATGCTGCGCGAACTGATGCTGTTGCGCCTGGCGGGGCGGGCGCGGCGAATTTCCCCCCGGACGAGGGGGCAGTGAATCCCGAAGAATACGAAAAGATGCGCCGCCTGGAGGACCACTACTGGTGGTTTGTGGCGCGGCGCACCCTCTGCATCGAACTCTGGCGACGCCACGCCCCCCGGGGCCTGGTGCTGGACGTGGGGTGCGGCACCGGCGCGGTGGCCCAAGAACTAAGCCGCGAAACCGATGTGGTGGGGCTGGATTTTACGCACCTGGCCCTGCGGCACGCCCAGGGGCGGGGGCTGACCCGGTTGATCCAGGCCGATGGAGCCCGGCTGCCCGTGCGCGATGCGAGCGTGGCCGGGGTGGTGGCGCTGGACATCTTTGAGCACATTGAGGACGACACGGCGGCCTTTGCCGAGGCGGCGCGGGTGCTGCAACCGGGGGGCGTGCTGGTGCTGAGCGTGCCCGCCTACAAGTGGCTGTGGGGTCCGCACGACGTGGCGCTGCATCATTTTCGGCGGCACACGCGGCGCTCGGTGCGGCGGCAACTGGAGGCGGCGGGGCTAGAGCCCGTGCTGGTGTCGTATTCGGTGTTTTGGCTATTTCCTTTTGTGCTGGCGGAGCGACTGGTGGGCAAGTTCCGGCGGGGACCGGCGCGGGCGAGCCTACCCCCGGTGCCGGGCGGCCTGAACCGGGCCCTGGTGGCACTGATGGCGGCGGAAGGACGCGCCCTGCGGACCGTGCGCTGGCCGTGGGGGAGCAGCGTGGTGGCGGTGGCGCGGCGGCCGGGGTGAGGGTGCCGAGTGACCATGCCGGTTGGCCTAGGCGGATGTTGAAGTGCGCGCGGTGCGCCGAGGTATTATGGAAGGCCGCGTGGGGATATAGCTCAGCTGGGAGAGCGCTGCAATCGCACTGCAGAGGCCAGGGGTTCGAATCCCCTTATCTCCACCATTCCGGGTTCTCTTTTCCTTATTGGGGCATCACCGTGTCCACGGTCGCGTGGTATTTGGCCTCGTCAATCCCGTCGCGCTGGTCGGTGGCCAGCGGGTGGCTTTGGTCTTCGGCGCATTAGAAAAAGGGGCGCAGTTGCCCCGGCCCGAACTGCACCCGGACCGGCAGCCCCATCGAATCCGGGTAGTACGGAATCTCGCAGGCGAGGGTGCCGGGCTCCGGGGGGAGATGGGAGCCGTCTCGGTCTTCGAGCGCCCACAGGGCGTGGACAGTGGATTCCTGGACCTCGGCCCAGCACTCCCAGCCCCACCGGCCGTCGCTGAAGGTGAAGGGGAGATAGAGAACACCGCGCAGGAACCAGCGGCCCTCGTGGTGGCAGACGTCGGTGGCCCAGTCCAGATGGGCTTGGCGGGCTTCCTCGCCGGGCGCCCAGACCTCATCCGGCAGCTGCCAGCCGAAGTCGGTGGGGAGGCCGACGTGCGTGCCGCCGCAGTGAGGGGTTTGACTCTCTCTCCGCCAAACTACATCGCGCATGCGCGTTCGGATCTGTACGCATACCCGACATCGGTAGCGCATGAGTCATAATCTCTTCATGGTGCAGCCTTTCCGACCCCAAATGCTCCCGATCGCGAATCTTGAATGGAGCCTACTCGTGAAGGTTATCGGAGAGGCAAATGCGGCTGTTGCGCGTTTTGATGGACTTGTTAACGGAATTCCAAACCCCGCTGTTTTTCTAAGCCCTCTCACTACACAAGAAGCTGTACTTAGTTCTCGTATAGAAGGCACGCAAGCCACGCTCCAGGAGGTGTTACGCTTTGAAGCTGATGAAGACGCCCCCCCTGAAAAACGTAACGATATTCGTGAAGTTTTGAATTACCGTAGAGCATTAAGATTGGCAGAGAACGAGGTGCGTGATCGGCCAATCTCATTGAACCTGATTCGTGGGATTCACCGAGAACTTATGAGCGGTGTTCGCGGCAAGGACAAGGCACCAGGCGCTTTTCGGCGTGAACAGAATTGGATCGGGTCATCTGGGTGCAGCATCGAAAATGCAAGATATGTTCCGCCATCACCACTTGACATGGTCGACGCACTTGATAACTTTGCAGATTACCTAGCTTCGTCAGTTGATGACCCTCTTGTTCAGATAGCGATCATACATGCACAGTTTGAAATCATTCATCCTTTCATGGATGGCAACGGCCGAGTTGGCAGAATTCTCATTCCCCTCTATCTGATGCAGAGGGGTGTTCTACATTCTCCACTCTTTTATGTTAGCGGTGAGTTAGAGGCTCGTCGCCAGGAGTATTATGATCGCCTTCTTGCGATCACGAATTCAGGAGACTGGGAAGGCTGGATTTCCTTTTTCCTGCAAGCATCCACAAGACAAGCTGAACGAAATGCAAAGCTAGCGCGCTCCATGCTTGATTTGTATGACGAAATGAAACTCTCTTTTGCTCGGGCCACCCGATCCCAATACGCAATCCAAGCCCTGGATGCGGTCTTTTCTGGACCGATTTTTAGCTCTAGAAGGTTTATGGATGTCTCTGGTATCCCCAAAGCAAGCGCTTCACGGATGCTAGGTCAACTGTCCGATGAAGGGCTCCTCAAAGTCATTTCGACGGGATCTGGCCGCTCTCCTTCTGTCTACGCTTTCGAGCCACTTCTCAGCCTCGCAGACTCGCCGTAGTGTCTCGTCAGCGAGCCGCTACTGCAGTTGTGACTCATTTAGGCAGGTCTGCAAGACGCAACAATCGTTGTTGCTCACCGGTGAGACGCTGATTTGAAATGAGCGCTTCGCTCGCCAGGTCATTTCTAGGCACAGCATTGTTCAAGTCGGCTGCTCAAACCCCCACTGGTGCCACAAATGGCAAGCACAACTACAGGATGTCAAAGAAGGTCAAGCCAAGCCCAGTAAACTCGCGGCGTGGCCGAAGACCGACTTGACGTCATCGCGCACTCCACCGCGCTCACCCACGCCAAGCCCGCCTGGCTCCGCCAGCGACGGGGTGGGTCCGGAACTTCCCGGTCGGCGGGGGCGGAGGAGCTTCCCCGCCCGCTGTTGCTGGCGTTTGATTTGTGAGGCGTCAATCTTCGTCCGCTGGATTCAGCGGATGGCGTTGCCACTGGCAGTATTGGAATAGCTCTTGCTCGGGCTGACCTGAGGCAGGGTAGCCGTGCCCGTGCGGTACCGGGAAGGAGAACTCCTACTCCAAGAAGCCCCTGGATGCGAGGATGTGAGTATAGGCCGCGAGGGGGCCATACGCGTAGATGACATTGTGGCGGTCGTAAACGAGAAGACCATCGTTGTTCGGCGTTCCGATCCAGATATGGTGCCGCCCATCACCCTCAAAGAAGTCTCGGAACTTGAGGAAGAAGTCTTCGAGTTCCTTGTGGGATTCAAAGAGCGGGGACTGGTATCGCCCTTGGTCTGCGCCGGTCTTTGAGACCAAGAGGACATAGAGGACATAGAACTCCTCCATAGGAAAAGTCTTGGCGAGCGCGAGAAGCAGATCCACATGATTCCGAGATGGCCCAATGACCAGCCTCTCGCGGTTGCCGGCCGGCACGCGATAGTAGACGTTGCCGTAGTCGTGCGGTGCCCCTTCGATGTTCATGTCGTACGACATGAACTTGCTCGGCTTATCCACGAATTCCGCCATTTGGTGAAACTACTCCACAATCTTTCCGTCGCGCCAGCGGAAGCTCACCTCGCGGCCGGTTGCTCGAGAAGGAGGCTGTGGGCGGGGTTGAGCGCCGCGACCGAGAGTGCCAGCGGAGTGAGCATGGCGGAGACTCTACCCAGGGTGCCGGGGGCGGGAGGCGTGGATTTGTTGGTTACAATGAGGGGGTGAGGCGGCGAGTTTGGTACATCGCAACTGCGCTTGTTGCTTTGGTTGCGCTGATTGCTCTGGCGGTTTACCGGAACCCGACTCGGCTGGCCTTCGAGCGGGCGGCGGTTGATTTGCCCGCAGCGGAAGCGGAGGCCCGACGCATAGGCTTGCCGCTTACGGCCGAGGACTTGAGGCCGAAGACGCCCATCATGCCAAGTGAGAATGCGGCGCCCTTGATTCGAAGCGCGGGAACGGATTTTGAGAACCTAATCCAGGGTCATCCGATCTGGAACCAGTTATCCGTCAGAGGAGTTGCGAGACTTATGCCGGAGAAGCGGAGCCAGTTGGAATCGCTTTTCGCAGCAGCCGGTCCCACACTAGATGTCGCGATCCAGGCTTCTGAAAGGCCCGTTTGCGACTTTGAACGCCCATGGGATACCAAGCCCATATGGGAAATCACCTTTGCTGAGTTGGAGTATCTACGCAATCTCACTTCGGCCCTGAGAAACCGCGGGCTCTGGCTCTTGCAACAGGGCGACGTCTCAGGCGCAGCCCGTGACTTCCGTGCAGCGCTGGCTCTTGCACGCTTCGCGGGTAGCGACGGAGATGCGTTCGGGGCGACTGTTCAAATGAATTTGGAAACGAGCGGAATCGTCGCCATCGAGCAGGCCGCATCGCTACGCCCCCGCGATACTGCGTTCCTAGATCAGCTTGATGCGCTCTTAGCAGAAGTGGAATTTCACCCCGTTCGAAATCAGCAGCTCCTTGGTGCTGAGGTTGTCAATTCATTATTGGTGGTCAACTACTCCCCGGATAAGTTGGCCAGCGCAACTTTCAATCCGCAAGGTGCAGGTGGGCTTGAAGGTCAGCTTCTGGCTCTTCAGCACTCGACTTTCTTGGCCCCTCCCTTAGTGCCAACCACAATTCGCAAAGACGCCTACCGCGCAAGAGCGCTAAGATTTTGGAGTCGATACATTGCGGGTGTCACTGGCGCGGACACTAGCCTGCGGGCCAAGGTACTGATTGACCCCACGCTCAAGCAACTCGATTCCGCTGATGAGCCAACACTGAGACTTCTGCAGCACGGTTCACCTATCACAAAAGATACGCATAAGACATTTTTCCGACGAGACGCCAAGATTCGGACGACAAGAGCACTTCTTGCCGTCCTCAAACATCGCATCCAGCACGGTAGATATCCCACCTCTCTTGCAGGCGTCACGAGCAACACAGACGACCCGTTTTCATTCAGCAAGCTCGGCTACCGTGTGA
>CAZVHE010000089.1:4744-10970 GCA_964627705.1 uncultured Chthonomonas sp. | reverse complement strand
GTATTCGCCCAACCCCAATGTTCGCCCAAAATCAGTGCGCCCGCCCCCGCCACCAACATGGCCAGACGGTAGCCAGTGACGGAAAACGCCGCGCCCAGACCGCGCTCCTGCGGCTTGAGGATGTCGGTACGCAGCGCGTCAAACGCGATGTCTTGCGTGGCGGAAAGAAAGGCGATCATGAGCGCAAAGCCCGCGATCATCAGCAAGTTGTTGTGCGGATCGAGCTGCGCCAGCGCAGCCAAAATCAGTGCCAACAGGGTTTGCGTCAGCAACAGCCACGCCCGCCGCCGCCCGATGGGCATCGGCACAAAACGATCGATCAGCGGTGCCCAGAGGAATTTCAGCGTGTACGGCAAGCCGGTGAGCGCAAACCAACCGATGGTGACAATGGAGATGTTTTCCACCGTCAACCAGGCTTGCAGGGTGCTCGACGACAACGGCAAAGGCAGGCCGGACGCAAAGCCCAACGGCAGCATCAGCCACAGGCGGCGGTCAAAACGTGGCGCTCGCAACCCCGACATCACCCGTTGTCCGGATGCAGGCGGCTATCCTCACGCAGCAACTCCAACAGTGCCTGCATATCCTCCGGCACGGGCACCTCCCACGCCATCAATTCGCCGCTCGCCGGGTGTTCCAGCTCCAGCCGCGTGGCATGCAGCGCCTGGCGACGAAAACCGCGCAGAGCCTCCACCAGCTCGGCCGAAGCACCTTTGGGCAGGCGCAGACGACCGCCGTAGTCCGGGTCACCGACCAGCGGCAGCTTGATATGTGACATATGCACGCGAATCTGGTGGGTGCGGCCGGTTTCCAGCTTCACCGCCAGCAGCGCACCCTCATCCAGCCTGATTAACCGCTTGACGTGAGAAATGGCGGGCTTGCCATCAGGGTGCACCGCGCGGGCCAGCGGACGCTTGGGGTCTTTGGCGAGCGGCGCGTCCACGGTAAATCGCTCGTGCGGCGGCCAGCCCCGGGCAATAGCCAGATAGCGACGCCCGGCCGAACGGGTCTGGATTTGCTCCGCCAGGTGGGCATGAGCACGGTCGTTCTTGGCAATGAGAATGAGCCCCGTGGTGTCCTTGTCCAGGCGATGCACCAGGCCCGGCCGGTGCGGGGCGGAACCCTGGGCCAAGGCATGCGCCCGCGCCAGCAGTCCATGCACGAGCGTGGGCCGCTTTGAACCCGGTGAGGGGTGCACTGAAAGGTCGCGGGGCTTGTTCACCACCAGCAGGTGGTCGTCTTCGTAGACCACCTCCAGTTCCATCGGCACCGGGGTGAGGTCAGGGGCTTCGCGCTCCGGAATCTCGCCCAATGTCACCACGCTGCCCGCAGCGACCCGTTGCGAGCCCTTGGTGCAGACCACACCGTTGATCTGCACCTGGCCGGCGTCGATCAGTTCGCTCACGCGGCTCCGGCTCACGCCGTCCAGGGCGGTGGCAATCAGCTTGTCCAGCCGCCCGGCTTCCGTGACTTCGAGTTTCAACCGTTTGTGACCAATCGCTCGAACTCGTTGATATCTTCGACCAAGACACCCAAGGAGCGCTGCCAGAAGGCTTCGTCGCGGATATCTATGCCGAAGCGCTGTGCCAAAGTCGCCGCATCAAACATACCCGTGCTGGCCAGCAGGTCATCGTAGCGATCGCGGAAGGCGTCCGGGTCCTGCGTGTAGACGTCGTACAGGCCCAGCGCAAACAGCAGACCGAACATATACGGGAAGTTGTAGTACGCCCCGTAGCTATAGTAGTGCGGCTTCACCGCCCACATGTAGGGGTGGCCGCAACTCAGGCCATCGCCGTAAGTGCTGTCTTGGGCGGCGCTCATGGCGTCGCACAATTCACGCGGGCTGAGGTCGCGCTCGGCCCGGCCGGCGAAGACCGACTCTTCAAACCGGAACCGGCTGGAGATGTCTACCACCACCTGGCACGCGCCCTGCAAAGAGGCTTCGAGGATGGCCACCTTCGCGGCCCCTTCCGTCTCTTGCAGCGCGGCCCGCTTGATGATGGTCTCGCAGAAGATGCTGGCGGTTTCGGCAAGGGGCATCGGCGTGTCTCGCTGAAGCGGCTGGCGGATGGCCAGGCATTGGTTGTGATAGGCGTGCCCGAGCTCGTGGGCCAGGGTGGCCACACTGCCAAACGCGGGCTTGAAGTTCATGAGGATGCGGCTCTTCCCTTGCCCGGCGCTCATGCAGAACGCACCGTCGCGCTTGCCGCGCTTCGGTCCGGCATCCGTCCATCGCTCGTCGTAGGAGGTGCGGGCGAGGTCGCCCAACTTGTCGCTGTAGCGGCGGAACATATCCTCCACAAAGCGCTCGGCTTCGGCGTATTCGTACGACCGTTCTTCGCCGAGAGGCGCGAACAGGTCGTACCACGGCAAGCCGCCTTCGTGGCCCAGGGCCTTGGCCTTGGCGCGGAGGTAGCGGCGCCAATCCGGGAACGACTTTTGGGCCGCGCTCATCATGGCGTCCAGGCTCGCCCGGTCCATGTGGTTGTCAAACAGGACGTAATTCAGCGGGTGACCCCAACCTCGTCGCTTGGCCAGGAGCAGGGTTTCACCTTTAATGGCGTTGATGGCGGCGGCAATGGGGATCTCATTGCGCGACCACGCGGCAAGCTCGGCTTCGTAGCCCGCCTTGCGCACGTTCGGGTCCGAATCGTAAGCCAGATTGCGCACCGCGCTCATCGGCATTGATTCGCCGTTGACCACGACTTCGATCTGGCTACTGAAGTTGCCGTAAAGACGAGACCAGGCGCTACCCCCGGTTTCGCCCATGTCGGCGGCGAGGGCTTCCTCGGCCATCGTCATCTGGTGCTTGGCCTCGGTGGCCCGCTTGTGCAGGGCAAAGGCGTGATCTTGCAGCACGGCGTCATGGGCCACGAGTTGCGCCACATCAAAGCGGCCCAGCCAGGCCGTGAACCGGGTTTCAATTTTGCTGGCCCGGATGCCCTGCTTGGTGAGATAGCCGATAGCGGCCTGCGCCTCTTCGTCGCCGGCGTCGGTGGTCAAGCGGCCATAGGCGTAGGCGCGCATGGGGGTCATGCTCGTCATCAGGTGGTTCAGGCGATCTACCAACGAACGGGCGCGTTGCGCCTGCGTGGCATCGGCCACGAGGGCGTCGCCACCGTCAATCTCATCGCGGTCGATTCGGGCTTCCAAAGCGCTCAGTTGGTCCTCAAGGTCCCGCCGCGCGGCCAAATGCTCGGCTGAATCAAAGCTTGAATAAAAAAACTGTAAATCCCATGTGGGCAAATGGGTAGGGGGTAGCGTACTCGCCATAACTGCCTAAGTGCTACGATAGCAGGCGAGAGTCATATGCAACCGGTTGTTCAGACGAAAGGACCTAAATGGGGAGAGCCCCGGGTCGCCTTGGACGAGAAAGATCGCCAGATCCTCCGTGATCTCCAGGAAGATGGACGGATTACGAATGCCGAGTTGGCCCGCCGCATTGGGTTATCCGCACCCTCTACCCTCCAGCGCATCCGCAAGCTGGAAGAAAGCGGCCTCATTGATGGGTTCCACTGCCATCTCAACCGCGTGGAAATGGGCTACGGGTTGCTGGTGATTGCCTTGGTCAGCCTTTCGCTCCACCAAGATCAAGCGATCTCACGGTTCCGAGAGGCTGTGACGAGCATCGAGCAAGTCCAAGAGTGCCTGCACATCAGCGGTGAGCACGATTTCTTGCTCAAGATTGTGGTGCCCGATATGAACGCGTATCGCGACTTCATTGACCAGCACCTCAGCCAGGTGCAAGGCATTGGCAAGATTCACAGCTGCTTTGTGCTGGGCGTGGACAAAGAAACCCGGAACCTCCCGGTCTAAACTCCTCGCATGAATTGGCGATTCCAGGAGTGTGGCCCCGGCGACGAGAGCGACTTCCTGTGGGTTCGCTCGTGGGTTTATGATGGGCGACCGCCCCAGGAATCCGACCACCTCGCCGATATCATCGGCGGAGGCCGCCGCTACCTCGCGCGGGTGGATGACCAGCCCGTAGGCGTCACCAACTGTTTGACTCTCCGAGCGCGCCACACCCATGGGTTTGTGCCCCTGGCGGGAGTCGCCACCGTGGGCATTGCCCCGACCCACCGCAACGGCGGCTACGGCCAGCGCCTGATGGCCGAGGTCATCCGGGCCGAGCGCGCCCAAGGGATGGTGGCGGGGGCTCTGTACGCCTTCCGCGACAAGTTCTATCGCAAGCAGGGCTATGCCAGCGGGGCGGCGCACCGGATGGAACTCCATGTGCCGGTGGACCGCATGCCCGCCCTGAGGCAAACTCTGAAGGCCCGAGTGGCCACGGCGGAAGATACCGACGGATTGGCCAAGTGCCACGCCGCGTTTGTAGCGCCCTATGCCCTTTCGGTGGACCGGCACCTGGACCGGTGGGCACGGATGCTGGCGAGCCAGGATTCGCAACTATTTGTGCTAGGCGGCCCCGCAGAAGCCTATATCTACGCCCGCGTCAAGGGCTTCTACGAAGTCTTAGAGGTCAACGAATTCGCGTGGTCCACGCGGGCGGGCTACGAAAGTGGCCTGGCGTTCATCCGCTCGTTGGCGATCAACCAATCTTCAGTGAAGTGGTGTGAACCCGAGGACTGCCCCTTCCTAAGCCGATTCCACGATGGCCAGGTGGATGTCAGCGTGGATCGCGAAGCGATGGTGCGAATTTACGACGTGCCGGGAGCGTTCGTTTGCCTGAAGCCGGTCTTGTCAGGAGCGTTTCGGATTCGAGTGGCTGACCCCATTGTGCCCGAAAACGAAGGGCCGTGGCGAGTTGAATTTGGCCCGGGCGGGACAACTTGCGTGCCAGATGCGGGTGGTGACCTGCCGCTGGTGGAGGTGGACATCGCTACATTCAGCGGGGCCTTTTTCGGTCACCCGGGCTGGCGGCAGATGCACCGGATGGGGCTGGTGACAGCCGACGCGACCACACTGGACACGCTGGAAGCCCTGATGCCCACCGGCATGACCTACCACAGCGAACTGTATTAAGGGCTGGGCGGTGTAGTGGGCGCGCGGATGAACCACTCCTTGAAGTCCTCGCGTATCATCATCATGCCCACGGGTACGGCAAGCGGTAACAGCACGCACGTGAGCGCCCCCAACGTGAGATTGATGAGGTGGGTGACCCAGGCCTCTTTGGTATCGCGAAACCGCAGGATGACCAGCGAACCCACCCCGAAAAACAGGCTGGTGCCCAACAGCACGATACAGCCCTTGCGGAGTGTCTCGGCGGCGAATTGAGCGATTTCGAGGTCATTGGGCGAGAGGGAGAGCCCCACCGGGTAGGGATCCTGAATGACGCGCCACAACCCCCATGCCAGCACCATGTGAAGCAAGAACGCCACCACGCAATAAAGCTGATAGAGCATCCAGGCTTTATGGCGGGCCGGGCGTGCCGAGGGCGTCATTTGCACGTTAGTCTATAATGAATCAAGGTTCGAAATGCTTGTTAGCTTCATTGCCGCCGCCATTTTGGCCCCCCAAGAGGCCCCGAAGTTTGTGTGTCCGGTCGTGCCGGGCGATGCCCTGCCGGCCGACGCCAAGGCCGTGGAGTGGAACGGAATCAAATTCATGTTCTGCTGCCCAGGCTGTGAGCCCAAGTTCACGCGTGAGCCGATGAAGTACATCAAGGAGCGCGCGGAGGCCGGCCAACTGGCGGGTCAGTTCCTGTTCGACCCGGTGACGGGCGATCTGCTGAACATGCGCCGCGTCAAGTTCCACATGGCGTACAAGGGCATCAACTACTCGTTCATCAAGGAAGAGAACTACAACACCTTCAAGGCCAACCCGGCCAAGTTCGCGACCATGCCGGAAAAAGAAGTGATGACCTGCCCGGTGATGGGTGAGAAGGTGGCTTCCTACGGCGAAGCCTCGGCTTATGTGGACTTCCAAGGCGTGCGCTACTACACGTGCTGCGCCGGCTGCAACGAGCCGCTCCGCAAGGACCCGGCCAAGTACGCCAAGGATTGGGCCGCCAAGGCCACCGCGCCGGTGGTGCGTCAGCCCAAGGCTGCCGAGTAAGCCCGGCAGTAATCCGCTAAGGCCTCGGTCATCGCTCTCATAGGGGCGAGACCGAGGCTTTCTATTTTCACCGTGGAGAGGGCGCTGTAGGCGGGGCGAGCGGCGGGGGTCGGCCACTCCGAGGTCGCAATCGGGGCCACGTTGATCTCCCCGGGTTCGTCCGTCACGCTTTGCCACACGCCCAAAATGAGCTCCGCAAACTGGTGCCAGCTCA
>CAZVHE010000089.1:0-4733 GCA_964627705.1 uncultured Chthonomonas sp. | reverse complement strand
GGCGGGGTGGTAGATGCCGGGGGTTGGGCGGAGATTGAGAAGCTGCAATAACAACGGCGCCAGGTCGCCGGTGTAGGTGGGCGTGCCCAATTGGTCGGCCACCACACGGAGGGTTTTCCCCGCTCGCCACGCGTCGATCATGGTGCGCGGGAAGCACCGCCCATCCACGCCGAACAGCCAACTCGTCCGGGCGATGTATGCCTGCGGGTTCATCTGCATCACCAGTTCTTCCCCGGCGCGTTTGGTCTTGCCGTAAACCCCCAGGGGGTTCGTCGGGTCATCTTCGGTGTAGGGCGTAGACTTCTTGCCGTCAAAGACGAAATCCGTAGAAACGTGGATGAACGGCCACACGTTTTCGGCGCACACGGCGGCCAGACTGCCCGCCCCCTTGGCGTTGATGGCGAAGGCCTCCATCGGCTCATCCTGGGCGCGGTCCACGGCGGTGTAAGCGGCGCAGTTGATGACGCCGTTCACCCACAGCGGCCCCATGCGGCGGAGCTTGTCTAAGGCTGCAGCGTCGCGCAGGTCTAGGTCTACGCGGCCCGGAGTGAGGACTTCGTAGCCCAGCGCTTCGGCGGCGCGGACCACATCGTGACCCAGCATCCCGCTGCCCCCCACCACCAGCAGACGCTGAGTGTCGGAGATCACCGGCTCATTGTGCGGGCGCAGGCGGCTCAGAAGTTGACGACCTCCGTTCGATTTGGGTTGGTTTCGCGCAGGTCAATGCCGTGCTCCAGCCACGCCTGGCGATTGGCTAAAAAGAACGTCCACCCCATAGCGCAACCGAATTGCCGGGAGGCGCGCACCTCCGTGTTGGTGGGGCGGCTCATGATCTCCGTAAGCGTGACCATAGTTTCGTCGCCGTCTTCCTCCCACAGCACCGTCACTTGGCCTTCGTCGTCGTACCAGCCAAATTCAAAGGCAGATTCGTCACAGCGGTGCACGGTACCGCTATCTTCGATGCCCGGCGCCCACTCCCAGCGGTATTGGTCACCCGCTTGGTAGCTCTCTCCGCTCGCCCCTTCGGCTTGGCGGATGAAGAAGGCTTCAAGCCCCGCGGGGGTCGTCCAGGCCTGGCGGACTTGGTCCACCGAGGCGCGCACAGCGATCCGGAGTGTAAAAGGGCCGGCGAGTTCCTCGGTGGTCACGCCCCCATTGTAGCGAACGGAAGGCACCATAATCAGAGAATGCGGCGTGGATTAGGTCGAGGACTGTCCCAACTGAGAGGCGATGCGGGCCCGGAACCGGCACCGACGACTTCAACTCCCTCGACAAAGAAGATCAAGGCGAAGGAGCCAAAGGAGACCAAGGTGGCCGAAGTGACGGCCCCTGAGGCTACTCCGGCCCCGTCCGGCACTTCCCCGTCTTTGCTGCCCGTGGCCAGCCTCCACCCCAACCCGCGCCAGCCGCGTTCGCACTTTGATGAAGAAAGTCTGGAAGACCTCGCCCGCTCAATTCGTGAGCACGGGGTCCTGCAGCCGATCCTGGCCCGTCTGGTCGGTGAGGGTAAGTACGAAATCATCGCCGGCGAGCGCCGATGGCGCGCCGCCCAGCGCGCGGGACTGACCCAAGTGCCCGTGATGGTGCGCCGCAGCGACGCCCAGCAGAGCCTGGAATGGGCGCTGATTGAGAACGTCCAGCGCGAAGACATCGGGGCGGTGGAATGCGCCCGTGCCTACCAGCAACTCGCCCAAGACTTCGGGCTGACCCAGGAGCAAATCGCCGAGCGCGTGGGCAAATCTCGTGCCGCGGTGGCCAACACGTTGCGCGTGCTGCGCTTGCCCAAGCTGGCCCTGGAGGCCCTGGAGAAAGGGACCATTACCGAAGGCCACGCCCGCGCGATTTTGATGTTGGAAGGCGAGACTTCGCAGCTCACGTTGCTCTCGCGCATTCTGCGCGAGGACCTCAGCGTGCGCAAAGCGGAGGAACTGGCCAGCCAGAACGCCGCCAGCAAGCCCAAGAAGAAGTCCACCGCCACCGTAATTGACCCGAACTGGCTGCCCATTCAACAGGGGATATCCGAGCGACTTGGCGCCCGCGTCGAGCTGAACAGGAGCAAGAAGGGCGGCCACATCCGCATTGAGTTCTACAGCGACCAGGACCTCGAACGCATTGTCGAGGCCCTGGGAGTGTCGCTGGACTAACCCGAATTAGAGGCGGAAGGCGAGTTCGCCTTCCATCCGGGGTTCGGTCAGTCCTCTCAGGAAGAACCCGTACTCATTGCACAGCGCAATGCGGGCCTTGCCGGTCTTCATCGGGCGCCGGGTTTGGCCGAGCAGGAGCACGATGGGCTGGCCATCCGGGGCCGCCACAATCGCCGCCGCCCCGCCCTTGGTGAGGTCAATCGTGGTGCCGTCGTAGGTGAGCTCGTTGCCGTTCACGGTCATGCCCGCCTGCTCCAGCAACGGCAGTAGTTGCGGCCACTGGTCGGGGTGGCCTACCAGCACACGGTTGGCGGGGTTTGCCGGGAAGTCCGGGGTGACCGTGGTGCGGCCGAGATCCGCCGAATTGGCCCACGCCTGGGCGTCCGGGTGGACTACGGCCTGTAAGCGGCCGAGTTCACGCGAGAGTTGCGCCGGGCCGGTGGCACTGCGCATCATTATGATCCGCTCGTAGGGGTCGAAGGCGCCGCGCACGGGCTCTTCCGGCAAGGCCACCGACCATTCGCTCGTGGCTTCCTTTCCGGTTGGGTTGAGCGTGACTCGGACCAGGTTGCGAGAACCGCCCGGAGTTTCGACCATAAGGTCACTCACGATGCGGTACGGAGTGCCCGTGAAAGTCACATCGCCCTTGAGATGTCCGTCTTCGTAACGTACATTGCCGATGCGGAACCGCGCCCAGCCCGGGCGGCGGAACCACTGATCAATGAACGTCTCGTATTCCGGCCCAAGAACGGCAAAGTAGTCTTCCCACTCACCCGGAGTGCCTTTGGGGTGCTGGCTAAGCCAACGCCGCACGCTGGCCACGAAGGCTTCGGTACCCATTTCGTGCTCCAGCATTTGCAGCACCACCGCGCCCTTTCCGTAACCAAGGTCAGCGGAGAGGTCACCCGTCATCACACCGCTTTGCACGATGACGCCGTTGTTCCAGGTGGGCGACGGGAACGGATTGCTGACAAACGCCAGCCGCCGCTCCTCCCGATTGCCGATTTCAACTTCGCGCTCATAGAAGCCCTCGCAGAAGGAGGCGAAGCTTTCGTTCCAGAACGATTTGAGGTAGGTGTTGGCAATGACGCCTCCAAAGTAGGTGTGAGCGGGCTCATGCGCGTCGCTATCGGGCAGCCAGCCGGGCGCGTAAGTGGCGTAGGAATAGCCTTCCAGCGCCGCTCCGCCGTAGCTCTCGCTGCTAAGCGTGACCCACCCTTTGTACGGCCACGGCCCGAACGTTTTGCTGTAGAAGTCGATGACCGGCTTCTGCATTTCCATCTGTAGCTTCCGCTCTTCCTCGCTCATGTTGTTGGCCATCACGGCGTGGATGATTTGGCCCGCCACGGGGGCCTCGCGGGTGATGGAGAACTCTCCTGCCGAGAAGCTGAGATAGCTGATGGCAAGGTTGTTCACAAAAGTGGCCTTCTTGCGGTCGCCCTCCGTGGTTTGGGCGGTGCGGGTGCCGTTGCTGATGACTTCCCAGTTCGCCGGGATGTCGGCATGCATGGTGGTGGTCGCCGGATAGCGGCCGATGGACGGCCAGAAGTAGTCGTCCGTCAGCATGGCCTCCTTCTTCGTCACCGTGCCGGCAAAGCGCGGGAGATCGGGCAAGCCCTCATAACTGATTGTCCAAGTGGTGCTGCCCACCGGGGTGGGGGCGCACACCACGCCACCGGCCTGGGTGAAGGGGATGGCTTCCCCACTCGCCGATTTCAGGGCCGTGACCTTGTAGTGCGGGGAGAGGCGAATGAAGAACGACGGCTTGCGTTCGCCAGAGGTGACGAGGTCCATCTTGCAGTCCACCACCACCCGGGATCGCTCAGGTTCGACGCGCAAGTTGAGTTCGTAGTGCTTGGGCAGCACGCCGAAGTTGGTTTCCTCCGGGAAGTGCTCGGCCAGCAGCCCGTCATCCAGGCGGTAGACCTGCTCGCCGTAATCCTGGATAGTGAGGGGCGTGCTGAACACGGCGTACAGCACGTTCGGCTGGGCAGGGTCTTGGAGCGGAAGGACCCGCCACCCGAACCGGCCTCCCGAGAAAGCGCCCGACTTCTCGATGTAGCGGAAGTGCCCGGTCTCCAGGTCCGGCGCCATTTGCGAGAGCGAACGCACATCCCGGGACTGGGCGAAACCATCCAGGATATCGGTGGGCGCGCGCTGCGCCAGGAGAAACACGAGTGCCGTGACCATGTGCCGAGGGTACAGACGAGTGAACTCGCCGGGAATTTTCAGCAGAAGAAGGCCCGCCGCGCGGTAGCAGAGCGAGTCATAATGGAAAGCGCGTGGCGAAGTAGCTCAGTTGGTTAGAGCAAACGGTTCATACCCGTTAGGTCGCCGGTTCGAGTCCGGCCTTCGCTACCAATCCCCTTTTTCCGGTTTTCTCCGGCCTTCGGCGTCATTACGCCTGCCCTTTGCTTCCGCCTTTCCGGAGTGATAACTTCATCCAACGGTTACGTGATTTGCGAACATGCATATCGCAATGTTGCCCACAAAACGAGGTGGAATTAACAAAAAACCCCGCTCGAAAGCGCGGAGAGTGAGCATACCGACAGATAGGTTACAGATTGTTCCGGACACATAGGTGACACT
>CAZVHE010000088.1:749-11059 GCA_964627705.1 uncultured Chthonomonas sp. | reverse complement strand
TACACTCTTTCCCCCGCTCACCCTCCCTGCCGAGGCGGCATGCCGGGCAGGGATTCATACCACGCCGAAAATGCCGCCTCGGCAGGGAGGGTGAGCGGGGGGCGTACATCGGGTCGCTCGATGCGCCCTTGCCGGTGGGCCGACATCTTGTGGTGAGCGGGCTGGGGCACGCACCGGAGGGCTTCGATGAGCGGCAAAACCCGGGCAAAAAGGCGTTCCGCCCTTTCGGTTTCGCCCGCCTCCCAGGCTTGCACCACTTGGCACAGCGGGGCTGCCATCACATTGGCGCACCCGCTGATGGTGCCGTGCCAGCCCGCCTGCAGGGCCGCCAGTAGCAAGCGCTCATCGCCCACCCAGAGCGGCGCCTCCGGCCAAGCGGCGCGGAATTCGGCCAAGTTCGCCGGGTCGCCACTGCTATCTTTCAGGCCCATGCATTGTGGGTGGGTGGCGAGCTCCGCCACGTGTTCTCCACGCCAGGTCACCCGCGACATGAGCGGGTGATGGTAGAGAATGAGCGGTAACGGCGAGGCATCGGCCAGCCGGAAGAACCAATCCCGGATGCCCACAGCGTCGAGGTTGGCGTAGCCGCCGGGGGCCATCACCAACACCGCATCGGCTTTGGATTTCGCGGCCTGCTGGGCCAGCCAGATGGCTTCGCTCAGGCTGCTGGTGGCTAGCCCCGCCACCACCTTGAGCTGCCCTCTTGCAGGGGCAAAGCTTCGCACCAGGTCGCGCTTTTCCACCGCGCTCAGCGAGGGGCCTTCTCCGTTGGTGCCGCCCAGAACGATGCCCACGCACCCCGCGGCCTCGAACCCCGCTCCCAGCCGGGCCAGGCCGACGGCATCCACCCCGCCCTGCGGATCATAGGGGGTCAGGGAAGCGGGCATCACCCCGCGCGGCCAAGCCGGTGCATTTGTAGTCAAGTGTGATTCCATAGTCACTTGGCCCAGCCCGGCATCGTCATCAAGCAGCGCCCCGCGTGGTTTTTCTTGTAATCCCTTGCGGCTGTTAGTGGAGCCCGACGCCATGCTGGTGGTTTGGCATGGCTTTGGTCATTTGCATCAACAAACGAATCCGCAAACTGTGCCTGCAAGTAGATCTCGGCATCGACTCTGGTCACGCGGTCGCAGAACGGAGCCAAGGGTCTCGAGCCATAGATTCGATCTTTGTCCAGTGCGGGAATACAGAGCGTGACTTGCTGTGATGGACGAACAGACTTAACCAATCGCAATGCTGGCACGAGATCTGTGTCGGCGGTAACCAGAATGATCTTCTCGTACCTTGCCCTGTGCACATCGTCCACGATCGAAATGGCAATGCTTACGTCGGTGTGTTTTTCCTCGTGCTCATCCCAGAACCGCGACGCCGCAAAAGAGCAATCGCGAACCCGGCATTGGCGGCGCTTTTTCTTCATTTCCCCGAGAACAACTTCAACTTGAGGAAGCGACTGCAAGGCGTCTACATATGCCTGCTGGTGCGGGCGCTGAGGCCCGGAAATCATGGCCTCGTAGTAGTTGATACGAACAATTTCATCAGCTGAGAATTGCCGCTGAAACGCTTCGAGGAGGTTGACCCACCGACAATCGAGAGGGCGAGCCACGCCGTATTGCAGGTTAAAACCGTCAATGTAGACGGCGGTTCGCATAGAAAAAGGCTACCTACTAAAACGACGATAGCCCCCCGTAGAGGGCTGAACTGACCACGATGGGCCAGTGAGTCGTATCTATATTATATGGCAAATCTCGACCAACTTGAGCCAAAGACGCAGGATCGCCCATAGATTCAGGCCATTTGGCGAGCTTTGTCACTTCGCACTGCATCACCCCGCGCGGCCACGGTGCGCTCATGAACCAGAATCTACCCGTGCGCTATAATGGGCGAAGCGCATGGAGCCTCCATTACAAACGGCCCTCATCATCGGGCTCCTTCTCATCCTGGGCAACGCCTTTTTCGTTGCGGCTGAGTACGCGCTGGTCGGCACGTCACGCCGCCGCATTGAGGCCCTCGCCAAGAAAGGCAGCAAATCCGCCAAGCTGGTGCTCGCCGCCCTGGATGACATGTCCACCTATGTGGCCGGCATCCAGACCCTCGTCACCCTGTTCGGCCTTGGTATCGGGGCGCTCACCGAGCCCGCCATCACGGCGCTCATCAAGCCCAGCCTCTCCTTCCTGCCCGAAGGTGCGGTCAGCGTGATCTCGGTCATCCTCATGTCCTTTCCGTTGGTGGTGCTGGGCGAACTGGTGCCGAAGTACGCGGCCCTGCCGGTCTCCGACCGCTTTGCCATGGCCACCATCCGGGTGCTGCGGTTCAGCATTTTCATCCTCACCCCGCTGGTGTGGGCGTTCAAGGTCAGCGGGCGGGCGGTGCTCAAGCCGTTCGGGGTGAACATTGACCAAGTGGAGCAAGCCGCCTCGCGGGAAGAGATTGACCAGCTCCTGCGCGACCCGACCACCGAGAACCTAGACGCCACCCACGCCAACTTGGTGAGCAAGGCCCTGCGCCTGGACCAAAAGACGGCCGAGGACCTGATGAACCACCGGGTGGACATCCAGTGGCTGCCACTGGAGATCACCCGGGAAGAACTCGCCCAAGAACTCAAGAAGATTCCGCATAGCCGCATCCCGGTGGCGCGGGGCGACCTCGACGACATTGTGGGCGTGGTCTATTTGCAGGATCTCGTCGGCCGCTGGGATGACCCGGATTTCACCCTGGAGTCCATCCTCCGCCCGGCGGAGTTTGTGCCCGAATCCATGAGCGCCGACCGCCTGGTGCAACGCATGCGCGAGGCTAAGACGCAAATCCTGATCGTGAGCGATGAGTACGGCGGCACGAGCGGCCTGCTGACGCTGGAGGACATCACGGAAGAGGTCTTTGGCGATCTCGAAGATCGCCTGGAAGCGGATCGTCCGCCGATCGAGTGGGTGAACGACAAGCGCATCGTGGCCCGCGCCGATGTCCGTTATGACGAAGTCCTCGAGTTCCTCGATTACGAAGATCCAAGTGAGACTTACACCACGGAGACGCTTTCCGAAATCGTGATGGAAGAGCTCAAGCGCATCCCGGTGGTAGGCGATACGGTCGCGTTGCCCATTGGCACGCTCCGGGTGGACCACATGACGCGCCGCCGCGTCATTCGGGTTTCGGTGGAAGTGACTCCGCGCCCCGTTGAGGCTGAAGAAGAATAAGCTCTTGCCCGACCTCTTGCCACTGGTAGCCACAGGCCTCCACGTGATCTTTGAGGTCGGAGAGGGCCAGACCGCGCTGCTCCAATAGCGGCGGGTGGACTTCCACCACGATCGCCCGAACACGGCGACTGAGAAGCACGTCAGTAGCGGCCCAGAGGAGCTCGTATTCGAAGCTCTCGATGTCTACTTTCGCCACATCCACCTCGTCCAGGCCGTGTTCATCGAGCAGAGCGGCGAGAGTGGTGACCCGCACCGTCTCGGTGGGGATCGCGTACCTGGTGGCGCGGGCTAAGCCCGATGCGCCCGTGTTCATGTCCGGGAAAAGATGGATCTCCGCCAAGCCCTCTTGGTCAGCCACCGCGACTTTCGCAATCTGCGCCGACGAAGCCCCGTTCGCGTCAAGATTTCGGCGCAGAACTTCTTGCAATCGAGACTGCGGCTCCACCGCCACGATGCGCCCAGTCTCGCCCTGCGCCTGCTGGGCCAGCACTGAAAAGTACCCCTCATTCGCCCCGATGTCGAGGAACGTGCCCCCGCGCCGCCACAGCCGCTGCAAGGCCGCCGTCATCTCCGGCTCGTAAGGTTCGCCCCGCAAGATGCGCGCGCCGAAGTTCGAAGCCGGGTCCACCCAAAACGTGCCCTGCGGGCTGGTGAACTCAATCCGGTCCAGTCGCAGCCAGCGCTTGAGCCGGGCCGCCAGCGAAGCGGGGCGGACCCGCCGGAGCCACCCCGCCCACCGGAGCTGCGACTGAAGATTCATGCCGGTGAGAATAGCCGACCTACGCCACGCGGCGCTTGTGGCTGGAGAGCATGCGGGCGCGATCACGGTACTTGTTCACCGTGCGGCGGGCCACTTGCAACCCCTTTTGCGCTAAGCGATCCGCGATGTCTTGGTCGCTTAGCGGATGGTCCGGATTCTCACTGGCCAGGATGTCCTCGATCATGCGCTGCACCCGCAGGGCCGCCTTAAAGAATACATCGAAAGAGACCACTTCTCCCGTTGCAATTTGAATGAACTTGCCGTTGGTGGCACGGCTGATGGTGCTCTCGTGCAGGCCCAAGTCCTTGGCCATCTCCACGCGGGTCAGGTTCTGCAAGAACTTGTAGTCCCCGGTCTTCACAAAGCCCTCTTGGCGTTCGGCGAGGTACTTGGCCACCCGGGCCAATGTTTCCCGACGGTTATTGAGAGCCGAGAGGAAGTTCCGCGCGCGGTCCACGTATTCCGTGATGTGCCGCTTCTCGTCCTTAGCCCCTTGGCGGCGGCCCTGGAGCTCCCAGTACCGATCTTCATAACCCCGGTCCACCCGCAGGTTGAGCGGCGACGGCCCCGGAATCTCGATGATCCAGCCGTATTCGTCAAAGCTCAAAATGACGTCTGGCTGCGCCCCGATCGAACGCTCCGAGATTTGCGGCACGTTGTGCGCGCAGAAACCTTCACCCGGGAACGGATTCAGCCCCGTGATGACCTCAAACGCGGCCTCAATCAGCTCATCCGCCACCTTGTAGCGGTGGCGCAGGCTACGGGTATTGCGCTGCACCAGCTCGTCCCAGTGGCTGCGCAGAATCTGGCGGGCCAGTCGCTCGGCATCCGTCTGCGGGCGTTGCAGTTGCAGAATCAGGCAGTCGCGGAGGTCATAAGCACCCACGCCCGCCGGCTCGCAACTGCGCAGGGCGTCAATCGCGGCTTCCGCATCCTCCAGGCTCACCCCGCAGTCCAGGGCCGCCTCTTCAACCGTGGTCGTCAGGTAGCCACGCTCGTTGATGTTGCCGATGAGATACAGGCCCAAGGTGCGGCTCTCGGCCGGGAGCATGGGCAGTAACTGAGCCCGCAGGTGATCCCACAGAGAATCGTGCGAGGCCGCCAGGTCAATCCAGTCCGGGGTGGAATCATCCGTCGGACGGCAGCGGTTGGCCTCCCAGGTGTCGCCCGAGGGGCGCAGTTCGGACGGGGCCACGTGCCTCAGGATCTCCTCCCGGGTCAGCGGCTGAAACTCGTCATCAATCCGTTCCAGCGCCGGGTTTTCCAGCAGTTCGGCTTCCACGGCCTGGAAAAGGTCCGCCTGCGCCAGCTGCAAAATCTGGCTATTGAGAACAACTTTCGGGTCCGCAGTGGTGCGGAGTCCCGTTCGTACGGAGGTTCGGATGGATGCGCCCGGTTTCATGCGATGTCGACCTTGTGACACTCAAGGTCTCGGTGCTTTCGGGGCCGGACTTCTCCGGGGGAATACTAGGATTTGCAGAACGGCCCGCAATGGCACGACGTAGCGTAGGAGGGAAGGAAGAACGATGTTTACGGGGTTGATTGAGGCCGTGGGAGAAGTCGTGCGGCATGAGGCGCCCCGACTGGTGGTGCGCCCTCCCGCCGAGGGGATGGGCGAGCCCTGGGCCCTCGGGGAGAGCATCGCCATCAACGGTTGCTGCCTGACCCTGGTGGACTTTTCCGAAGGCCTCGCGTTTGATCTCAGCGAGGAAACCTACGCCCGCACCAACTTGGACCAGCTCACCCCTGGCACCCCGGTGAACCTGGAACGCGCCATGCGGGTGGGCGACCGCCTGGGCGGCCACATGGTGCAAGGCCACGTGGACACCACCGGCACCCTGGTGAGCCTGGAACCCAGCGGCGACGGCTGGACCATGACCGTGCAAGCCCCCGCCGACGATGCCGCCCTGCTGGTGGACAAAGGGAGCGTGACGGTAGACGGGATTAGCCTGACGGTGGTGGAACCGGATGCGACGGGGCGATTCCAGGTGGCGGTGATCCCGCACACCTTTGCCCACACGCACCTGCGCGCCGCCCAACCCGGGCAGCGGGTGAACCTCGAGTTCGATATCATCGCCAAGCAGGTACTGCGCTACCTGCAGTTGCGGCAGGGCTAGTTCTCGCGGGTGATGGTGATGCACTCGGCGAGGCGGGTAGCCGCCGCCACGTTCGTGCGGTGCCCGCTGCGATGGGCCGTGACTTGCATCACTGACCACGGCACCCCAGCCAGCAAGAGGTCGCCCATCAGGTCCAGCAACTTGTGCCGCGCGGGTTCATCCGGGAATCGTGGCGGAAACGCATAACCATCCGCTTCCAAAATCACGCAACTGTCTTCGCTCAGCCCGAGCCCGAGCCCCATCTGGCGGAGCGGCTCGACTTCCTCCCGGAAGGCAAACGTGCGGGCGGGGGCGATCTCTGCAGCGTAGCTCTCGGGGCTCAAAACGAACTCAACTTCTTGCACCCCCGGCCAGCGTGGGGTGTTGTCGTATTCGTAGCGCACACGCCCGGTGCCGGCGGCCATCGCCACCTTCACATCACCCTCGATGAAGTACACGCGCTTGAATAGGCCCTCGATGTGGAGCTGCCCGCAAGGGGTCATCCCCACGGATTGCAAACCCGACACGAACTCCTTGGCACTGCCATCCAGCGCGGGCATCTCGCCGCCCTCGACTTCGATTTCGGCATCGGTAATGCCCAACCCCGCGAAGGCACTCATCAGGTGCTCAATGGTCGCCACCGGGCCGAGTTGCGTGCACCGGCGGGTGTCAGTCACTTCATTCGGCGTGGCGGGCACGCGCTGGTCACCCGCTCGGAAAGCGATCCCATCCGCCCCGGGGTGCACCGTCACGCGCACCGGCTGCCCGCCGTGCAAGCCCTGCCCCGCAAACGAGACGCGGTCGGCCACGGTGAAACGGGGCGCCGAGATCACGCCTTCTCCCCGTCGCCTTGCGCTTTCTCTAGCTTGGTGATGCGGGCCACGATCTCCGGCAGCTTCTGCATGAGGGCGAGCATCCGCATATGCTGGCGAGCCGGCACCGCGGGAAGGCCCATGTACTGCCCTGGCTCCATCAGCTGCTTCATCACGCCGCTTCGACCGCCCAGGGCGATGTCGCTGCCGACTTCGGCGTGGTCGGCGATCCCGGTTTGGCCGCCCATGATGACGCGCTCACCCACCGTGGAGCTCCCGGCCAATGAACAGTGCCCGGCAATCACCGTGTGCGCCCCCACCCGCGCGTTGTGGCCGACTTGAACGAGGTTATCCAGCTTGACGCCCGTCGCAATGTGCGTCACCCCGCACGTGGCACGGTCCACACAGGTGTTCGCACCAATCTCGACGTCATCCTCTAGCACCACACGCCCGATCTGCGGAATCTTGTACTGTCGCCCGCCGACCATGGAGTAGCCGAAGCCATCCGCGCCCAGCACGCTGCCCGAGTGGATGCGGCACCGCGCCCCCACCGTGACCGAGTGCACCAGTGTGACGTGCGGGAAGAGCACGCTCTCCGGCCCCACGTGGCAGTCGTCGCCGATAAAACAACCCGCATGGACGTGTGCCCCGGCCGCGACGGTCGCGCCCTCGCCCACCACCACGTAGGGACCGATTTTCGCCTCTGGGCTTACTTGCGCCGAGTCCGCCACCACCGCCGTAGGATGCACGCCGGGGGCAATGGATAGGGGGCGATCCAGCTTGTTCAGCACCCAGCCAAAGGCCATCCGGGGCTGGTCCACGGCCACCACCGGCCGGTCGAGCGCCGGAGCTTGGGTGGGGACGATCAAGGCCGTGACATCGCTGGCCAAGGCCCGCCGCACGTACTCCTCATTGGTCGCAAAGGTGATGCTGTGGGGGCCACCCTCGCCCGCGGGGACGGCCTGCCGAATCACCAGATCCTCAGGGCCACGAAGCTCGCCGCCTACGGCCTGGGCGAGTTCAGAGAGGGTGAAAGAAGGCGTGTTCGCCATGCGATGTATTCCGTGGTGACATCCTTCACGCCGGGCGCGGCCGGAACGACCTTGTAGCCCCGCGATTCGGCAAAATGTCGTATCCATTCTTGCTCATTCGAGCGGGGAGTGGTTGGCCAGGGGGAGGATTCCCACGCCACGCCTTGGGTCCGACGGGCCTGCACGGCCACTGAAAACTGAGTGCTGCCACCCGCTACCGCCGGGAGTTGGCGATCCGAAGTCAGCGTAATGGGAGTGACAGAGAGGAAGTCCGTCCCCACGGTGCGCTCGGCGCGCACTCGGGCAGCCTCCATTTCTTCCAATTCCAGGGGCACCAGGTCGAACATGGCTTGGCGGCGCTCATCCTCCAGTTGCGTTTGCAACTCCGCCCACCGGGCATCCCACTCAGCGCGGATGGTGGCCGACTCGTGACTCACGCTCTGCCGAACCTGGGTGGGGTAGCCGGGCTTGGCCGACGAAAACGGGCCGAACCGCCGGGGAGGGCGAAGGGAGAACGGGTCGGGATCGGGCCAGCCCATGCGCCAGGCAAGGATGCTGCGCCAATCCCCCGCGGCCGCGATGCGGCCCTGCTGGTCCGCCCACCACTGTTGGCGGGCTTCGGCGGTAGTGGCCACAAAGCCTTCCTCAATGGCCGCGAGCTGCTGGCGGCGAATGGCTTCGTAGCGGGCCGCGACCTCGCGAATCTCGCGGTCGGCGGCGCGCTTGAGCGCGGTCTGGCGGGATTGCTCTACTTGAGCCAAGGCCGCCTGGGCGCGGGCCTCTTCCGGCCCGGCAATGATGCGGCGCGGCTTCTGGTCGGTGAGACTGGCGGAAAAACGGGCTTGGCCGGTGCCCAGTTCGGGAAGGGCAAAGTCGGCGGGCGCGGCCTCTGGCGGAATGCGCGAAACATCAATGCTCACGACGGGGGCCGGGCGCATACACCCGGCTCCCGCCATACCGAGGATTGCCGCACTGGCAATCCCGAAAAGACCCCACTTACGGAGCGGCATTGACGGCCTTCACGACCTCGGGGGTGAGGTCTGTGGAGGAGTAAACGAGGACGCTGGACTCAAACACCATGGTGAAACCTTGGCGCTTGGCGACTTCACCAATCTTGGCCCGCACTTGGGCGATGGCTTCTTCGCGCAAGGTGCTTCCCAGCGAATCCATATCGTTGTTGAAGACCTCGTTCCACTGCCCTAGCACGCTCTGGGCGATCTGCAGGCGACCGTTCAGGTCGGTCAGCAGTTCCTTCTCTTGGTCCGTCTTGTCGGCCTTGGTCACCAGCGTCTGCAGCTGCTTGGCGGCGTCGCGCACGGCGGTCTTGGTGGCTTCCAACTTCGTCTTTTCGGCGGCCGTCAGGTTCTCCTTCAGGCTGAGGGTGAGGAGATCGTTGGCCTGTTCGTTGGTCAGGCACGGGTTCTCACGCACGAAGTTGAGGATGTCGCTGCGGACCTGCCAGGCATTGCGTAGCTTTTCGTTCTGCGCCTTACCCAGATTGCTGTCTTCCAGCACCTTGGTGATGTCCACCGCCGCGTACTTTTCCGCGTTATTCTGGAAACCAGGGGCGATGATCAGGGCGCCCACCAGCGTAAGGGCCAGCGCAACCGTCGGGAGCCATTGAGTGGGTTTGTTCATGAGATTGTTGTTGTTCGTTGTCGGATTTGTCCGGCGTGATTAGAAACCTGTGCCGATGTTGAAGTGAACGCGACTGCCACCGTCTTGGTTGATCGCGTAGTCAAGTCGAATCGGGCCGAGCGGCGTGGTGAACGCCAAGCCCAGGCCGTAAGCGAGCTTAAGATTGGCCGTGCTGAACTGCGGGAAGCCCGCGACCTCGCCGTAGCCGCCCCAGGCCCCGCCGTAGTCGGCAAAGCCCACGAGGCTGAAGTTACGCTGGAGCGGGCGGCGGTACTCGACCGTGGTGAGGAACGAGCGCGATCCCCAGAACTGCTGGTTTTCGTAGCCGCGCAGGCTGCTGGAGCCCCCGATGAAGAGCTGTTCGAAGAACGGAACCCGGCCCGAAATGAAGCCGTAGCGCGAGCGTAGCGCGATGCTGGGCACCATCTGGTCCACCGGCGCATCAATGCGGTTCTGGTTGGCAATGCGCCCCATCGGCCAATACTGGCGATATTCCAGCTGAGTACGGATGAAGGAGTTCCGGCCGAGGATGTCTTCCAGGCCCGTCACTTGGCCCGCAATCTTGGTGATGTTGCTAAAACCCGGCTCCAGCGTGATGCTGGCGAGACGCCCTTCGTACGGGTCAAGGCGAGGGAACCGCTGGTCCATGCTCAGGCCGAGCTTGAGGATCACCAGGTCGCCATCCTGCTGCACCGAGCGCGCATCCTGGGAGCCAGTATTCGTGGTGTCGAGGTTGAGGCTCTTGATGTTCTCCGCGTTCAGGCCCACCTGAGCCAGAAGGTCCTTGC
>CAZVHE010000088.1:0-739 GCA_964627705.1 uncultured Chthonomonas sp. | reverse complement strand
GTGGTGTAGATCAAATCGAGACCCGTGCGGCGCTCGTCAAAGCCCTGCCCCGAGTTCCCGCCGAACGGGTTTGAGCCCGAGCCGGTGAAGTTGTAAACCACGCGGGAGTACACGTTGGCGTTGATGCCTGCGCCCCGGCGGCTGAGATATTCGTTGCCCCAGGCCAGGTCGACGCTGGCACCACCGCCCACGGTGGCCTGCGAGAGAACCAGGCCGACGTTTTGGCCCGAACCCCGGAAGTTGGTGTCGGAATAGCTGACCTGACCGACCAACCGGCTTTGCGGGTCCAGCGCGACGCCCGCGTTGAAGAGGCCGGTCGGGCGCTCCTTCACAATCAGCGTGACGTCGTATTCGCCCGGCACGGAACCGTTATCCAGGCGCGGCACGATGTTGTCGAACCAGCGGGTGGCGAAGAGGTCTTCGATGCCCTTGCGGAATTCTCGCTCGTTGAGGGCCGAGCCGCGCTCGGGGCGACCAAGAATGCGTTCGAAAACGCTCTGCTGGGTGCGGAGGTTGCCCGGGGATTCGTTGACGATGCGGACTTCGCCCAACTTGGGTTCCAGCACGCTAATGGTGAGAGTCTCTTCCACGTCACGGTCCGGGCCGACTTGTTCGATCTGAATGCGGTAACCGCGAGCTTCGTAGAGCGCCGTCACGCGGTCAGCAATGGCGCGACCGTTGCGAAGGTTGTAAAGCTGGCCGAGCGGTTGAACTTCGGTGGCGATGGCGGTGATTTCGT
>CAZVHE010000087.1:8223-11069 GCA_964627705.1 uncultured Chthonomonas sp. | reverse complement strand
CGCGGGGCTTTAGCGGCGCAGAAATTGAGCAGGTGGTCATTGGCGCCCTGCACCATGCCTTTGATGAAGGGCGTGAGCTCACCATGAAGGACTTGCTGGACGAAGCGGCGGCGCAAGTGCCGCTGAGCCGTATGATGGCCGAGGACATCGCCCTGCTGAGAAGTTGGGCGAAAATGCGTGCCCGGCCCAGCGCTTCGGAAACTGTGGAATCGGATTAACTGTTGAATCCGGACATGGCCAAGGCGCTTTTGCTGGTGGGGTTGGGGCTCGGTTGGGGTTGCAGCCCCGCGCCGAGCGAACCCACCCCCGTCCCGTCCACCAAGACCGCCACACGTTCAGATAACCCCGACACGCGCCGGGTGGTGGTGGTGATCAACACCAAGAGCCCGGACAGCCAGGCGGTGGGGGCGTACTACATGGATAAGCGGGGCATCCCCGCCGATGCGGCCATCCCCATTGCGTGCCCGCCGGGGGAGGAGATCTCCCGCGAGGAGTTTGACCGCGCGATCGCCACGCCGGTCCGGGAGAAGATCAAGCAGCTCGGGCGGCGCACCGACTTTGTGGTGCTCACCCAGGGCGTGCCCATCCGGATTGGCGACAAGTGGGGCCCCTCGGTGGATTCCATGCTGGCCGGGGTGCCCTCCCCCATCAAACCGATCACCACGATCAACGCGGAGAATGTGAACGGGGCGGTCCACCCCTACTTCCAGGCCGACGAGCCCTTTAATAGCGAGAAGTTCTCGATGTGGCTCGTCACGCGCCTCACCGGACCGACGGTGGCCGATGCGAAGGCATTGGTGGATCGCTCTCTCAAGGCCGAAGCGGGCAAGGGGCCGTTCCTTTTCGATCAGGCCGCTAACCGCAACACGGAAGACTACGCCCGCCTGCAAACCCGGATGTCCGAGGCCGCTGCCAATCTCAACCGGCGGGGATTCCAGGCCGAACTGGATGAAAACCCCGCCTTCGCGGCCCCCGTCCAGCCCCTCATGGGTTACGTCAGTTGGGGGAGCAACGATGGCGCCTTCCGCGCCGATGTTTACCGGCAAATCAAGTTCAAACCGGGTGCCATTGCGGAAACCTTTGTCAGTACCAGCGCCCGCACTTTCGGCCCCGCGCAAGGCGGGCAGTCGTTGATTGCCGACCTCATCCGGGGGGGCGTCACGGGCGTGAAGGGGTACGTCAGCGAGCCTTACACCTTTGCCATGGCCGATCCGCAGGTGCTCTTTGACCGCTACACCCGCGGCTACACGCTGGCGGAATCGTTCTACGCCGCCAGCCCGATACTTAAGTGGAAGGACCTCGTGATTGGCGACCCTATCTGCCAACCCTACCCGCAGAAGCCTAGCGAAACAGGTTCTTGAGGTCTTGCTTCAGGCGCTCCGTAGGGAGGCCGATGACGGTGTTGATGTCGCCCTCGAGTCGCTCGATGAACGCCTTGGCCCCTCCTTGGTAGCCGTAGGCACCGGCCTTGTCCATCGGTTCGCCACCGGTGACGTAGGCTTGGATCTCGGCCTCGGAGAGAGTCCGGAAGGTCACGCGGGCCGTCTCCGTGAAAGCCGCCATGCCCCCGGGCCAACGCATCGCCACGCCCGTCACCACCACGTGCGTCTTGCCGCTTAGCGTCCCCAATATGCGGCAGGCATCGGCCTCGTCCACCGGCTTAGCGTATTGCACCCACCCGTCGGTGCTCTCAAGCGCCACCACCGTGTCCGCTCCAATCACCAACGCATTCGGGTGTTGGGCAAATACAGCGGAAGCCTTCTCCCGGGCCAGGCGCTGAGCGGTCACCCAGGGGTCGGGATCGCCCAGGGCCTCCTCGTCCAGGTCGGCGGGATGCACCGAAAACTCGCCCACAATCGGCCCCAAGAGATCCTGGCGGCGCGGAGAGGCACTCGCCAGAACGACCGGGTAGGGGAGCTTCATTTAGGCCGTAACGCTTTGGCGGGCCAGGAGCCGTTGGATCACGTAATCCGCTTGCTCATCTGAAAGGTGATGCCCCACCGGCAGGCTAAAACACTGCTTGCTGACGCGCTCCGTCACCGGCAGGCTACCGACCCCACCGCCGAATTGGGCGTAGGGTTCGTGCAGGTGCAGCGGCACCGGGTAGTAAATGGCGGAGTCAATGCCGTCTTCCTTCAGCCCGGCCATGATCGCGTCGCGGTCATCGTGGCGCACCGTGTATTGATGCCAGGTGCACTTGTTGTTCGGGCGGATGTAGGGGATTCCGTAGGCGCTATCGGCCAGGGCGGCTTGGTAACGCTCGGCAATCTCGGCGCGGCGCGCATTCCAGGCATCCAGGCGGGTCAGCTTGGCGCACAGCACGGCGGCTTGCAGCTCGGCCATGCGGCTGGTGTAGCCAATCTCGTCGTAGTAGTAGCGCTCGCGGCCCATGCCGTGCACACGCAGGCTCTTGCTGCGGCGCGCCACTTCGTCGTCGTTGGTCAGCAGCAGGCCGCCGTCGCCGGCCGCCCCCAGGTTCTTGGTGACGTAGAAACTCACGCCCGCGCAGATGCCAAATCCTCCGGCCATCACGCCGTCTTGGCTGGTGACGATGGCCTGGGCGGCATCCTCCAGCACCATCAGGTTGTGGCGCCGGGCAATGTCCATAATGGCCGGCATATCGCAGAGCTGACCGAAAAGGTGGATGGGAAGAATCGCCTTGGTGCGAGGTGTAATCGCCGCTTCAATCAGCTCGGGATCGATATCGAATGTGTTCTCAATCACGTCCACAAACACCGGCACCGCGCCGACTTGGACGATCGTTTCGACCGTGGCCACAAAGGTGAACGCGGTGGTGATGACCTCATCGCCCGGGCCGATGCCTGCCGCCTGCATGCCGATCCGCA
>CAZVHE010000087.1:7733-8212 GCA_964627705.1 uncultured Chthonomonas sp. | reverse complement strand
TATTGAGGGCAATGCCGTGCTTCACGCCGTGGCGCTGGGCCAGTTCGGTTTCCAGTTGCGTGTTCCATTTGCCCAGAACATAGGCCCCCGTTTCCATGATTTCGGCAATGGCGGGGTCAATCAGGTGGCGTACTTCTTTGTACTGGCCAGGAATGTCCAAGAACGGGACACGCATGATTGCAGTTTAGCGACTTTCGGGGGGCGCGGCGCGGGCGGGGAGACTATCGGGTCCGGGTCAGGAGACCGCCGCCGTCCTTCTTCCAGTTGTCGCCTTCTTTGAACTCCAAGATGCACTCCATCTGGTCGCCCTCGGCCTTCGCCAGCGTGCTGCGGCTCACCATGGTCATCCCCATCACTTCCCAGGGGTCGCTCACGGTCACGAGACGGCCGTCCTTGTAGTCACCGGCCTCGGTGCGGGCGGGGCCGCCCCAGCTGGCAAACGCCCAAATGCGGAACTTGCTCATCTTGGGGTCATAGGT
>CAZVHE010000087.1:864-7721 GCA_964627705.1 uncultured Chthonomonas sp. | reverse complement strand
CGTCCATGGTCATGTCGCCCAGGGTGTTCTTGGAATTGAACTGGTAATAGTGGCCACCCATCGCCGGTTGGATGTCCATCACGGTCTTGATATCGCCCATGGTGGAGCTCATCGTGCCGCTCCATTGGCCCACCATCCACTTGAGTTGGTCGAGTTCCTTGGGCGGGGCGGCGAGCGGGGATTCCTGAGCGTTAAGGGCAGGAACGAGGCCCGCAACAAGCATCAAACCGGCAACGAGGCGACGGGTCATGATGCGCGAGAGTACCTAAAGAGGGGGCGGGTGCGAGGCAAGATTGTGGGGTGGCAAGCGGCAGAATCTGGATAGCCCGGCACGGGGAAACGGACTGGAACCGCGAGGGTCGTGCCCAGGGCCAATCCGATATCGCCCTCAACGCCCGGGGCCGTGCGCAGGCCGAAGGTTTGGCCCGCCTGTTGGCCAACGCCCCCATCGCCCACATCTGGAGCAGCGACCTCAGCCGCGCCCGCGAAACCGCCGCCACGGTGGCCGCCGCCCGGGATTTGCCCATCCAAGAAGACCCCCGCCTACGCGAGCGAGGCTTTGGCGACTGGGAAGGGCTGCACTTTGACCTCCTGCGCCAGCAGTTGCACGATCTCACTCACCCGGATGACCCCTACGCGCTGCACGCCACGCCCCCGGGCGGTGAATCCACGCTAATGGTGCACCAACGAGCCGAGGCGTTCCTTAAAGACCTGCCCCATCACCAAGATGTCCTCCTCGTCACCCACGGCATGACCGGCGCGATGCTGGTGTCGGCATTGCTGCAAGCCCCCGCCCAGTTGGGGCTCTCTTTCCGGTTTGGTAACGCCGCGTTCTCGGAATTCGAGCGGAACGCGCGCACCCCGTGGCGGCTGGTCCGCTACAATCAAGAACCCCATGTCGAAGCCGCCGCGCCCGTTCTCCCCTAGCGCGGGGGCGGCCCTCTCGGCCGTGTTGCTCGTGCTGGCATTCCCGCCGTTCGATCTGCGGTGGCTGGTGTTCGTGGCGCTCGTGCCTTGGCTGGTCAGCATTCGGGGGCAAGAAGCCCGCCCCGTGCGCCGGAGTGGTCTGGTTTTCGGGGCGATTTTCTACGGCTACCAAATGTGGTGGGTGGTGCCGTTTGTCTATAAATGGACCGGCAGCCTGGTGAGCGGGCTGGTGCCGTGGGTGGTCACGGTGCCGATTGCCATGGGCTACTTTTGGCTGCAGGCCAGCTGGATGGGCGCAGCCGAACGCCAGGGACGCGCGTGGGCCATCCCTCTGCTGTGGGTGGCCATGGAATTCATCCGTAGCTACATCCCCGGCCTCGCCTTCCCGTGGGGGCACATGGCCACTCCGCTTTGGCCGTTCCCGGCGGTGTTGCAGTCGGCGGCGCTGGGCAGCATCTTCCTGGTGAGCGCCTGGGTGGTGCTGGTCAACCAGTGGCTGGCCGAGTGGCGTTGGCCCCGGGCCGATGGCGCGATGAACCGGTGGCGCACGGGAGCGGCCGTGGTTATCGTCGCTTTGTTTGGCTATTCCTGGTGGCGGGCCAGCACCCCGCCCGAAGGCAACTGGCACGTGGTGGCCGCCGCTCAGCCGGGGGTGGACCAAGCCTTCACTCCGCCCGATGAGGAGCGAATTCGGTTGGATGGCGCCGGGCCGGAACTGATGGCTGATGCCGAAAGGGCCGGGGCCGAGCTGGTGGTATTCCCTGAAGGCTTCGCCTCCCCCAGTGAGTCGGTGGTGCCCACGGCGGTGCTGGGCTACCCCCCGGCGGTGCCCGTCATCCTGGGCGGCAACCTGGTGCAGGGTGGCAAGCGCTACCAAACCGCGTACTCCTGGGACGGCATGCAGTGGAAGCACGCCAACAAAACCCGCCTGGTGGTGTTCGGTGAGTACGTGCCCGGGCGCGACGTGCTGCCGTTCCTCAAGAACTTCAACCTCCCGGCGGGGGACCTGACCCCCGGCGACCGCGTGCAAAGCCTGCCGGTGGGTCCGTTCCAGGCGGGGCCGTTGCTGTGCTTCGAGGGGCTATTCCCCGATCTCGCGTTGGCGCAGCAGCAAGCCGGGGCGCAACTGCTTACGGTGCAGGCGATTGACGATTGGTATGCCGCCACCCCGGCGTGGGAACAGTTGTATCCGGGGGCGGTGTTCCGGAGCATTGAGGCGGGCCTGCCGGTGGTGCGGGCCGGGAGCAAGGGGCGGAGCTACATCACCGATGCGCGCGGGAACATCGTGGCGTGGCTGCCGCACCGCGACCAAGGCCTGCTGACGGCGCGGGTACGCGTGCCTGCCGGGGGTGATGGCTGGACGGGGCGGATGATGTTCCCGTGGCTGTGCCTGGCGGTGGCGCTGGCGGTGATGGTCACGAATGTGATGGCGCGAAGAATTGAATTAGGGGAAGATGTGGATAAGCACTTTCGCCGAGATTCGATTTTAGTGCTTATCCTTCATCATCTTAGCGACTCAGTTCGCTTCTATATGAACTGGTCCAGGCGGCTTAATGCCTCCATTTCCGCTGTTAACTGGGTTCGGCAAAACGGGCTCTGTCGGTGGAATCGCCTCGGGAATCCTTCCGATGCACGGATCACCATTGCACTTGCGATTGAGCACTTCTGGCGTTTGCTCGGGAAACTCTTCGATACACCAGCCAATAAAAGTGCAATCTGGATTATCGCGATTTGCAGCATTGGAGCCACATACCCACGCTTTGCAGCAGAGCACTTCACTCCCGATAGCCACAGATTTGGTCATTACATTGCAAAGCTCAGGCTGTGAATCGCAATTGTCGTTTCGGGCGTTACAAGAATAGACGTAGAGCAACACGCCCGTTTCGCCCGCACAGTACGAATACACACCGTCGCCGTCTGCACCGCATCCAGTACCTTGAATGTCCTGACTAGGATCAGGGCAGAGCCAGAGCTCATCAGCACAGGCTTGATTCGCTACTGCCATTGTCATGAAGCAAAGTAGGATTACGAGGCATCCAAGTGGAATAAGCTTCGATACTGATTTCATGGATTTGACCTCCTAGAACCGCTGTTGTAGGCCAGGCATTGGTTGCTAAACTCGTTGTTTAGCGGTGCTACCTGAATTCTTCCATCCATGAAGGCACTCAGGTGCAATGAACTCGAAGCTCGCACGGTTTCGTATTTGAAGCTAGCATCTGGTCGCTCCACGTTCTCCGTTATGCGACCTGAACTGACTCCACTGGCTGCCGTGCTAAGTACCCAGTACTTCTCAGAATCCCAATCATGCTTAAAGTGACCTGAACGAAGTCCGCTCAAACAGGATCCCGCAAAGATGTAGACGTAGCTACTCTTCACGGTTGGCCGATCAAGGTTGTAACCTTCAGGCATCCGGATGTCAACACCACTGAGTTTGCGGAGAGAGTTGGGATAGTCTCCGTGATCTTGCACGTAAACGTTAAGGGCGTTCACCAGAGTTCTCATGCTTGCCCGAGCCTCTGCGTCCTTTTGCACCCGGTTACGCTGAGGAACGATTACGGCAAGAGCCGCTGCGATCAATCCCATGCCCAAAAGCGCTCCCAAAATCGTGGGGCCGGGCTTCCAGGACTTGCTCATGACTTCAGGGCCTCCAAAGAACTCTTAGCATTCCCGGCCGCCGGACACATGGAGGCTTTCTCCGGAACTGGAGCGGCCCGGTGCAAAGCTGATTCAAGCTTCGATTCGATGGGCGTGTGGCGAGCATAAGCCATGCCTCCTCCCACAAAACTCAGGACGGCGGCGGTGACGAAACCAATGGCCGACATGGAGCGAAGCGGCTTGACCGCCAAGCAAAGGGTCACGAGGCTAAGCCCCACAAGTGTGAGGCCCACGGCGCGGGGTTCGTGCGAGGCTAGTATGCCCCCCCCTATTGCGAGCACTCCGGATGCGGAACACCAGAGAGCGGAACGAGTAGAAATTTGTTCCATGCATTTACTATAAAGGTGACTAAGGCCAAACCCCAAGCCTTAATAGGTATTTATGCCTAAATCGAACCTATGGCTCTTGCCTCGCAACTGTCGGCTTAATTCCGAAGAGTTACACTTCGTAATGACTAAATCATTGCGACTGCAATGAATGGCGGAGGAGGTGGGATTCGAACCCACGGTCCCTTGCGAGACGACGGTTTTCAAGACCGTTGCAATCGACCACTCTGCCACCCCTCCGCAGGGCCGACCCGCATTCTACCGACCCGGTAGCATGAACCCATGGACTTGGGAATTGCGGGCCGCGTGGCCCTGGTGGCCGCCGGCACGAAGGGGATCGGTCGCGCCCTCGCCGAGGGCTTGCAGGCCGAAGGCTGCCGCGTCGCCGTCGGCGCCCGCACGCCCGTGGACCTGCCCGACGGTATGCGGTTCGACCCCGTGGACGTGAGCCAGCCCGCCGACTTGGAGCGCTGGGTGGCGGACGTGACCGCGCACCTCGGCCCCCCGGACATCCTGATTACGAACACCGGGGGCCCGCCCGCAGGGCCGTGGACGGAGATGACCGACGCACAGTGGCAAAGCGGGGTGGACAGCACCCTGATGAACGTGGTGCGCCTGGTGCGGCTGGTGGCCCCGGGGATGCAGGAGCGCGGCTGGGGCCGCATTGTCCACGTCACCAGCCTGGTGGCCAAGCAGCCGGAGCCGCTCCTTCCCATCAGCAGCACCCTGCGGGCCGGATTGCGGGCGCTGGTGCGCTTGCAGGCGCGAGAACTGGCCCCCCACGGGGTGACGGTGAACGGCCTGCTGCCGGGCCACACCCTCACCGACCGTCAGCGGCACCTCGCGCAGGTGAGGGCCGAGCGGGCCGGCACGGATGAAGAGCAAGAACTGGTGAAGGCCGGGCTAGGCATCCCCATTGGCCGCCTGGCCACCCCCGAGGAAGTGGCGGCGGCGGGCTTGTTCCTGTGCAGCCAGCCTGCTTCTTACATCACCGGGATCAATCTGACGGTGGATGGTGGGGCGCTTCTCAGCATTGATTGAGACCTTGATTGGCCGGGCTTACATCTGAGCGCGGTAGAGATTCATACGCTGCTGAATCTCGTAGGCCGTGTCTTGGTTGTCGTTGGTGAACCCCTCGGCCTGATAAAGCGCTTCAATGGCGCGGTCAAATCGTCCGGCTTGCGCACCCATTTCCGCCGCCCCCATGTAGACGCTCGCGGCTTGCGCGAACACGATGCCCTCCGGGTTGCTCATGCCGACGGCCACAAAGGCCTGGCTGCTCTGGCTCCAGAGCTGAGCGCGCCGGGCAGGGTTCGGCTCCTCCATCGCGGCTTGCACGAGGTTCACCGCATCTTGCAGGGTGGGGCCGGCGAGCTCTTCTTCTCGCCCGGCGGGAGGTGGGGTGATGATGCGTTCGGCACGCTCGCGGGCGGCATCGAGGCTGGGCTCCAGCCGGGCTTGCGCTTGCTGGGGCGTGGTGGGGATGGATTGCGCCGCGCCGGGGTTGCGGTCCATCGTCTCCGTCAGCGCGCCGATGCCGTAAATGACAAGAGCAAATAGCAGCCCAATGATGGCGACGGCCCACACAAACCGGCCCATGCACGAGCGGGTTTCGGGCGAAATGGTGATGGGGCGCGGCGGCGGCGGATAGTAGATCGGCACCGGTACGTAGGTAGGAGTGTGGCCGTAAGGTTGGCCGTATCCCTGTCCGTAGGGGGCAGACTGAGGGGCCGGGCTGGCCGCACTCTGCCCGTAGGCCTGGCCATAGACCTGGTTCATCAACTGCGCCTGCGCGGGCGTGAGGCCGGCGGTGGAAATCGGCGGCGGCACCAAGTGCGCGGTGGCGGGGTTTTGGTGCGGCCCGGCGAGAATGTGGCTGGAAGTCGACACCGGCGGGGGCACCACAGGCTGGTTCAAAGAACCTTCGGCGGCCTTGAGGTCGCGCAGCATCTCTTCCGCTCCTCGGTAGCGCAGGGCGCTGGTCTTCTGCAGCGCCTTCTCGATCACGCGCCACAGGGCGGGTGGGCAATCGGCGGGCATGGGCGGGTTCGCGTTGGCAATGGCATAGGCAATCGCCACCACGTTGTCGCCGGCGAAGGGCTTGCGCCCGCTGACCATCTCGTAGAGGATGATGGCGAGGCTAAAGAGGTCGCTGGAAACATCCAAATCGCCGCCGTGGATCTGCTCCGGCGACATGTAGCTGGGCGTGCCGAACACTTGCCCATCCATGGTGATGTTGGGCTCGAAGGTCAGGCGCGCAATCCCGAAGTCGGTGATGACCACCCGGTTGCCCGGCAGAATCTGAATATTGTCCGGCTTGATGTCGCGGTGGATGACCCCGCGCCCGTGGGCAAAGGCGAGGCCTTCCAGCACTTGCTCCGCCAGGTGGACGGCGTCCTTCGGCTTCATCGCTCCGCTGGAGTCAATCAGGTTCCGGAGGGTTTGCCCCTCCAGGTACTCCATCGCGATGAAGTGGCGTCCGCTGGCATCTTGACCAACCTCGTACACCGTGACAATGTTCGGGTGCTGCAACGAACCCGCCGCGCGGGCTTCGCGCATGAACCGCTGGAGCCGCTCTTGGCGCTGGGTATCGGTGGCACCGGGCACCATCGCCAGCTCCTTCACGGCTACACGACGATTCATCGCGGGGTCGTACGCTTCGTAAACGATGTCGTTCGAGCGCGCGATTTCCCGGATGATTTGGTACTTACCAATCGTCGTGGGAGGGCTTTGGCTCACTGGGGCTTATATTCCAAACGAATCGTCGGTACGTTTCGTGGCAGGAATTACCATCCGGTGCCGGTTGCGCCCTCAAACATGGGGAAGGGGGCGGGCATGTCGCCGCGCTTCCGCTGGGCTTCCCGCGCCTGGCGTAGCTTGTTCAGCAGGTCGGGCCGAGTGTGGGGCGCGGTGGCGGGCCGCCGGTGGCGGCGAATCGGATCGGTCATG
>CAZVHE010000087.1:0-818 GCA_964627705.1 uncultured Chthonomonas sp. | reverse complement strand
TGGCGGCGGCGGCTTGCAACGCAGCGGGGAGATCCTGCGGGCGCGCATCGAAGTTGCTGAGCATGATGCCCGCGTACGTCCAGGTGTCGCCATCGGCCAGTCGATTGCTCATCAGCGAGGCGGCCTCGACGGTGTGGCCGGTGGGGCGGCCGCGCATCATGGCCTCGTAAATCGTGCCGACACGATAATAGCAACCCGTAATCAGAAAATCGAGGTGCCGGGCGAAGCCGGTGGCCTGGTAATCGCGGGTGAGGAACGGGAACCCGGCCTGGAGCTTGTCACTGCCGTAATTCACGCCGACCTTCGGGTAATCCCCGTACCAACTGCCGACGTAGGTGGCGAATTGGATGCCACTGGCGGGGGTGGCGACTTCGTTCCGCACGCGCAGGACGAACTTGGTCATCTCCTCGGCGCGCCATGCGAGCCAGGCATCGTAGAATCGGCCCGGCTGGACTCCACGCGTAAGGTCGGGGTTGAAGGTGACGGTGTAGATGTCCTGCGGCCACCGCACGGGTTGCCCGATACGCTGTTCGAACTGCGCCTTGGCTTCGTCGCTGAAGTCACCTTCGATCCCGTTGAATCGTAGTCGATCGTCGTAGATCAGGCCATCAATATCGTACTTATCCGCGAGTTCCTTGAGGAATGAGATGGCGCGATCCTGGTTGGCCTTGAGGTGCGGATTCATCATTAGCGGCACCTGGTTATCGGCTTCCCCAGTGCGCATGAATTCAGCCTCACTGCCGAGACTGAGGGTCGCGCCGGGTGCGAGGGACGCGATGAAACCGTGGCCGGCGGCCCGCCCCACCAGGAGGCGTTGG
>CAZVHE010000086.1:5251-11076 GCA_964627705.1 uncultured Chthonomonas sp. | reverse complement strand
GAACTACGGCCCTATCTTTACGATTTGGCACGACGGGGCGAACGGGGGCGACGGCTACTACGGCGGGGCGCGCGAGAACCGGATGATTGACCGGACGACATACTACGACTGGCCTAAGACCTGGGAGCTCGCCCGCACGTGGGCACCCCGCGCCGCCATTTTCAGCGATGTGGGGCCGGACGTGCGCTGGGTTGGCAACGAGCGAGGGGTGGCCCATGATCCGTGCTGGGCCACCTACGACCCGCGCGGCCCCGAACCGGGCCAAAAGCCTGCGCCGGGCTTCACCGCCTACGAAGAAGCGATGAGCGGCCACCGGGGACGCGGCACCTGGATGCCGGCGGAAGCCGATGTTTCGATTCGTCCGGGCTGGTTCTGGCGGCCTTCGGAGGACACCAAAGTCAAGACGGGCGAGCAGCTCTTTAGCCTCTATATGCAGAGCGTGGGGCGCGGCGCGAGTTTCCTTTTGAATGTGCCGCCCGATTCGCGCGGCCAGATTCACGACGCGGACATCAAGTCGTTGCAGGAGTTCCGGCGGTTGCGGGAGGAAGCCTTCGGGCGCGACTTGGCCCCCGCCGCGCGAGTGACATCGAGCGGCGACTGGAGCGCGGATTACCCGGCCACGAAGGTGAATGACGGGCAGAAGACGAGCTTTTGGGCCGCCCCGGACGGGCAAGCGAACGCCTGGCTGGAGTTCCGCTGGTCGCAGACGCAGAACCTCCGCTATGTGCGGCTCCGCGAAGCCATCCGTTGGGGGCAGCGCGTGGACACCTTCGCCATCGAAGTGCCCGAAGGCAACGGGTGGCGCGAAGTCAAGCGGGCGCAAGCCATCGGCCCGCACCGGATTCTCGACCTGGGCGGTGTGCAAACGGACCGGGTGCGGGTGCGCTTTGTGAAAGCCGATGCCTGCCCGATGATCACGGAGGTCGCATGGTTTTGACCTCGCTCCTCCTGCTGGTGGCCGGGCCGGGTCAGGCGCCTCCCACCATTGACTGGGCGAACCTCACCGAACGCCAGACCGTGGTGGATCGGCAGGCGGGGCAGTATCTCGGGCACGTGTCGTCAGTGCAACTCCCGGGTGGTGAAGTGCTGATTGCCTACCCGCAGGGGCACGGGCGCGGGCCGGTGGTGCTGAAGCGTTCTATCGATGGCGGGCGCAACTGGAGTGACCGGCTCCCCACCCCCAGCAACTGGGCGCAAAGCCAAGAAACGCCTACGCTCCACCGTTTGGTGGACCCGCGCACGGGGCGTGCCCGGCTCATTATGTGGAGCGGCCTCTATCCGGCGATGATCGCTACTAGCGAAGACGACGGCAAGAACTGGACCCCCTTGCGTCAAGTCGGAGATTGGGGCGGCATCGTGGTGATGGGCAGCGTAACTCAGCGCGCCGACGGCACCGCGGTGGCGTGGTTCCACGATGATGGTCGGTTCCTCAAACAAGGCGGGCGAGCCACGGGCGAGTTCAAGCTCTTGCAAACGGAGTCCACGGACATGGGCGATACCTGGTCCGAGCCCCGCGTGATCCAAAGCTCGCGGGCTGTGCACCTCTGCGAACCCGGGTTCATCGCCAGTCCCGATGGCAAGGAATGGGCATTGCTCCTGCGTGAAAACCGGCGGCAAAGACCTTCCCAAGTTGTGTTCTCAAAGGACGAGGGCCGCACGTGGTCGAGTCCGCGCCCCCTGCACCCCAGCCTAAGCGGCGACCGACACACCCTGCGCTATCTGCCCGATGGGCGGCTGGTGGCGGTCTTCCGGGATATGGCGGATGGCCCCACGAAGGGTGACTTTGTGGCGTGGCTCGGGCATTACGAGGACTTTAAGAACGGGCGCGCGGGACAGGCCCGGTTCCGGTTGCTGGACAACCAGAGCTCGTGGGACTGCGGTTATCCGGGGTTGGAACTCCTGCCGGACGGGTCGCTCCTCGCCATCACTTATGGCCACTGGGAAGCGGGGCAGTCCCCGTTCATCAAGGCCGTCTGGTGGCGCCCGGAAGATATGGACCAGGCCCGCACCCTTCGGCAGTTTGTTCCGTAGCTTAGGGCATGGTTCGCTCGTTCGCCTTTGTCGCCGGAGCCGGAGTGCTCAGTCTGCAGTTCCTTGGGGGCTGTGCGTCCCCGGCGCCGGAGGCTCCCGCCGCGAGTGGTGCCCCGGCGAGCGGTAGTGTCGCCGCGATGGCTGCTCCGGAAGGCGAATACCCGACCAAGGGTAAGGCCATTGCCGTCTCCGGTCCGCCGCCCGAAGAATCCGGCTGGGAAGCGCAAACCGTCGTCTCCGGAATCCCGAATGGCTGGGGCATGGCGTGGTTACCGGACGGGCGGCTTCTCGTCACTCAGAAAGGGGGCGGGATCAGCGTGGTAAAGGGCGGCAAGCTCACGGTCAACGCCATCAACGGTGCCCCCACGCCCTTGGTCGTCGGCCAAGGGGGGCTCATGGATATCGTCGTTCACCCCGACTTTGCCCAGAACGGCTACGTCTTCTTCACCTATGCGGTGGGCAACAATGATGCGAATCGCACGGCGGTGGCACGGGGCACGCTGAGGGGCCATACGATCAGAGACCTGCGGGTGCTGGCCGAGACCAGTATCAACAAGTCCGGTGGCCAACACTTTGGGTCGCGTATCGCCTTCTTGCCCGACAAAACTCTGCTGGTCAGCATCGGCGACGGGGGCAACCCACCCAGCACCTACAACGGCAAGAACATCCGCGAATACGCCCAAGACCTGAGCACCACCAACGGCAAAGTCCTGCGCATGGATGTGGATGGCAACGCCCCGGCGGATAACCCCTTTGTGGGTAAGTCGGGCGCGAACCCCTTGATCTACACCTACGGCCACCGCAACATCCAGGGTCTCACGGTGGATGCCAAAGGGCGCGTCTTTGCCAATGAGCATGGCGCGCGCGGCGGGGATGAACTAAACATCTTGGTTCCGGGCGGTAACTACGGCTGGCCCCGCGCCACCTACAGCATGGAATACAGTGGCCCCGCCATCAGCGATGCCAAAGCTCTGCCCGACATGGTGGACCCCATCGTGGCATGGACCCCGTGTCCGGCCCCGAGCGGGTTGGTGGAGTACACGGGTTCCGAGTTCCCGGCCTGGCGCGGTAGCCTGATGAGTGGCGGCCTGGCCGGGCAGGATATTCGGCGCGTAGCGGTGGACGAAAGGGGCCGTGTGACGGGGCAAACCAAGCTCAGCATGCGGGTTCGCATCCGCGACGTGCGCATGGGCCCGGACGGCCACCTTTACGCCCTCACCGACGAGCGGCGGGGCCGAATTTTGAAAATCGTTGCGAGGAAATGAACATTTGAGAGGGTCCTGCGTCCATAACTGACGAGCAGGAGATCTCAGATGAGAACATTCGCAACTGTATTGGCCGTGTTGGCGGTGAGTTTGACGTTTGCGCAAGGCGCAGGCCCCGGTGGCGGACAAGGTCGGCCGGGCGGTGGCCAGGGCCGCATGGGCCAGGGCATGATGCTAGAGAATCGCGTCACGCTCCTCATGCGCCCCGACGTGCAGCAAGAGCTGAAGATCACGCCGGAACAGCGTGAGAAGATCCAAGCGGCTATGCCGCAGCGGCAGCAAGGCGGCGGACAAGCCGGAGCCGGGCAGCAAGGTGGTGGCCAGGCGGGTGCGGGTCAGGGTCGCGGCCAGGGCGGTGGCTTTGGGGGCGGCCAAGCGGGCCAAGGTGACCAATTCGCCGAAATCGTCGTTACCATCAAGAAGATCCTGACGCCGGAGCAGTGGGACCGCCTGACGGGCCTTTACATCCAGCGTGTGGGCAATATCGCGGTCATGGATCAGGAGATTGCCAAGGCCATCAACCTGACCGACTCGCAGCGCGCCAGCATCCAGCAAGCGCAGCAAGAGCAGCGCCAGAAGATGATGGAAATGATGCAAGAAGCCCGGCAGAACGGCGGCAACATGGCGTCCATGGCCGAGATGCGTACCAAGATGCAGGCCGAAATGAACGAAACGATCGGCGGCATTCTGTCGACCGAACAAAAGGCGAAGCTGCGCGAAATGCGAGGTGAGCCGTTCACCTTCCAGGGCGGCGGGGCCGGTCGAGGCGGTGTCGGTGGCCGCGGCGGAGCTGGTGGCGGAGCTGGCGCTCGCGGTGGTGCGGGCGGCGGCGGCAACTAAGCTGAGCGTCGATGAGGGAAACAGCGGGCGGGGGCAACCCCGACCCGCTTTCTTTTTGTTGCGGGAGCAATTTTTTCCATTGCGAACGTAGATAGGGAACAATCACGTCATAGAAACACTTAAGTCTCTGTGAGGGGGCCGCGTTTTGCACGCAAAGCGGGGTGTTCTCGCCCCACACTGGAGACCAATCCAGGGGCCGACCCGCACTTTTTGAGCGGTCATCGGCCCCCTTCTCATTCGCCTTCTTCGCGGTATTGCGCCAAGCCCACGGCGTTGCCGTCGGGGTCGTTGACGACGCCCGACCACCCGACGTTCGGCACTTTGCTTCGCTCCGAAGCGATCTGACCGCCGAGTGCCACCGCCCGGCCCATCATGGCGTCCAGGTTTTCCACCTGGAACCAGAGCGAGGGCGAATCCCCGGCTTAGACCGTCTCGCGCTTGGCCAGGCCGCCGATGTGCGTGCCCTGGTGGCCAAAGACGCGCATATCGTCGCCAAAGGCGGCGAAATCCCATCCGAAGAGGCCCTGATAAAACGCTTGTGCCCGGTCCAGGCGGCAGCGGCGGCCGTGGCAGTGCGGGGTGACGCCATAAGTGGCGCGAAAGAGGCGGTGAAAATGCCCCGGGCTCAGGGTGGCCAGCCGCGCCCAGTGGGCGAGAGTGCGAGTCTCGGGTTCAGATTCCAATTGCTGGCGGATCTTCTCCCGTAGCAGATATGTCTCAGCGCGATGCGCCCAGGTCTGGTGGGGGAGGTGCGCCATCGCGAGGGCACCCGGGCACGGCATGGCCGGGATGATACTCAAGCCCTGATTTTCATTTGTCCCCGAACTTTTTTGAAGTGACCGAACTTTTCTGAGAACATTGCGAACGCAACGACTTTCCGGGTACGTCTGAGCAGCGAAGGCCTCGTGTTTCTGCGGGTCTTCGGGATGAAACCCATGAATTGGAGAATGACAGTCCTTTGGTTCTTGCTTGTCTCGGCGGCCATGATGCTTGTGGGGTGCGGCGGGGGCGGAAGTGACACCACGGGAGGCACGCGCTCGGTCCGAACGTTTGTCTCTGACACCTTTGCCGATGACTACCAAAACGTATTCGGCACCCTTTACCGGGTCGAACTCTTGACGGCGGCCAACACCCCCGCGACGATCTATAACAGCGCAACGGGGTCCACTTACGACTTCAAGCAACTGGGTGACACCTCGGGTTCGCGCTTCGCCTTCCTCGCCAATGCGGTGGTAGCGAACGAAACCTACACCCAGGTGAGAGTGGTGGTGGGAGCCACCATGCAGGTCGTGCCGACCGGCAGCACCAATGCCAACACCGTGAACGTCGTGGGCGATGGCCCGGCCGCGGGCGGCAAGGTGACCATTACGCGCACACTGGCAACCCCGGTCACGTTCGCCGTGACGGACGACTTTGTGCTGGACTTCGATCTGGCCAACTTCACCATCGTAGGCTCCAACGTCACTCCTTCCATCCGCCGCAACAATGGCAATGGCCTGGATGACATATCCCGCCACGAATCGGACGACATCAAGGGCACGGTTTCGGGACTCACGGGCACGGTGCCGAACCAGCAGTTCACGCTCACGCGATTGAACGACTCGGTGACGGTTTTCATGGATGCCAATACCACGGTCTTCAACAGCAATGGCGCGAGCAATCCGGCGGTGGCCAATGGCCAAGTCATGG
>CAZVHE010000086.1:0-5235 GCA_964627705.1 uncultured Chthonomonas sp. | reverse complement strand
TGGACGCTTCAACATGGCGCGGGGCGGCATTGTGGCGACCCGCGTGAAGATTGAAGACGGTAGCGGCAACGGGAACGACAATGCCGAAGCCAAAGGTGCGACCTCGGAAGTGAACGCCACGGCGGGCACCTTCCGCATCACCTACGGCACCTTCTTCGGATTCGACCCGCAGGGTTCGTTCGTTAAGATCGAAACCACGGCCAACACCGTGTACCGCGCCAACAGCGGAGCGATCATCAGCAAGGCCGACTTCTTTGCGGCGATTGCCACGACGGGCCTGGCGGAAGCCGAAGGCACCTTCAACCCGACGACCAACACCCTCGTGGCTACGAAGGTGAAGGTGGAAGATGAAGGCACCGGTGGCGGTGGCGGCGGCGGTGGTGCCGGCGAAAAGGAAGCCAAGGGCGACTTCATCGAAGGCAACGTGACGGCCGGCACGCTGGTGATCTCGGTCTTTGAATACGAAGGCTGGTCCTTCCCGGGCGGCAACCTGTCCATCCGTACCAGCGGCTCCACGGAGTACAAGGATGCCAACAACCAGAACGTGACCAAGGCGGCCTTCTTTGCCCTGCTGAACACCAGCACGGATGTGAAGGTGCACGGGACGCTAGACGGCGCCACGACGATCAACGCGCGCGAACTTCGGATTCTCGACTAACCGAAGCGGTTGCGCTACCTCTCAACTCCCTTGCCCTTGCGGGCGGGGGAGTTGTTTTTTACTTCTGGGCGGTGATGCGGTCGAGGAGTTCCCGGCAGCGGGCCTGGATTTGGTCGCGGATGACGCGGACGGACTCCAGCCCTTGTCCGGCGGGGTCATCAAGCTCCCAGTCCTCAGTGAGAAGGAATTTGGCGGGGCAAGCTTCGGCATCCACGCCGCACCCCATGGAGATGGTGATGTCGGCGGCGTCGGCCATGGGTTGGGTTAGAAGCTTGGGGGCGTGGCCTTCCATGCTGATGCCGAGCTCGGCCATGGCGGCGACGGCCATCGGGTTGAGCTCTTTGCCGCTGACGGTGCCGGCGGATTGGGCCTCGACGGGGGCGCCGGATTCGCGGGCCATGGCGTTCAGGAAGGCTTCAGCCATTTGCGATCGGCCGGCATTGTGCACACAAACAAAGAGGACTCGGGTCATGGCCAGAGTCTACTGGTTGTGCGGGGTGGGAAAGGTTAAGAAGGGGGTCTCAAGTAAGTGCGGCGCGCGTCTATGTGGTTGCCGATTATCAGCCTAGAACCTGCATTTTAGGCTCAAGTTTGCCGTATAATAGTAGTGAGATGGCGTCGCTCGCGAAGACCAATAAGTATTTGCGGACGAAAGAAATGCGGTTGCGCATGGCGGCCAAAACGTCCCTGAACTGTAGCGTCATCGAGGGTGCTCGGGGCATCAAAAAGATCAAGTTTGTCATCGAGGACGGAAAGATCGTTCGCCACGACGAATCGAGCCCTCGAAGTGAAGCGTAAGCGGGCCGTATTCTCTCCTGTGTAACGCGAGGCTTATGGCTTCGTAGTACTCTTGCTTGAGCAGAGCGCCGTCGCGACCTGCGAACCCGTGATCTGGGGCCGGAAAATCTGCTTGGAGGGCCATGAGTTCAGTGATCCATCGGCCCATGCGACCATTCCCTTCACGAAAGGGATGGATCGCAATGAATTCGGCATGGACCTCTGCAAGGATAGCGGCAAGCTGAGCTTGAGATTCTGCACGACAAGGCGTATGTCGAGCGAGCATCTCCTTCGCAAATGTCTCCATGTTTTGGGGAATGTAGGCAGCGTGCGAGAACCTGAACTCTGAAACGGTGCCTTGAGCCGGTGCAGTGACATCCACTTGTCGGTACTGGCCTGCAAAGGGATAGATGCCCCCGAGCCAGTCGCGATGCATGTCCAAAAGGAGGTCCGTTGTGAAGACCGTTGAAAGATCGATTTTCTCGTAGTAGGCAGTGCGGGTTCTAGTCAATGCCTCGTACTCTGCGTCCTGGATCGCTCTTACAGAGGTGATCCCGAGGAGGTTCTTGAGCACGCGCCCCCGTGAACCGGATTGAAACTCGTCCTGCTCATTGGCACGATAGCGGCTCACCGCCCAAGTCTACTTGCCCAAGGAGGTCCATCAAGTTCTCGGGGCCGTCAATATCTGACTTCAAATTGGACTACAATGCGGCGTGCTCTCGGCGCTTCTCGCGATCGGACTTATGACTGCCACGCCTCCTGCCACTTCGAACAACCCCATCTTCCCTGGCTGGTACGCCGACCCCGAAATTCACGTGTTTCAGGGCCGCTACTACGTCTATCCCACCTACAGCGCCCCCTACGAAAAGCAGACTTTCCTCGAAGCCTTCAGCAGCCCCGACCTGGTGCACTGGCACCGCGAAGGGCGCGTGCTGGATTTCGCCCAAATCCCCTGGAGCACCAACCGCGCGGCGTGGGCACCCAGCGTGATTGAACGCAACGGCACCTTCTACATGTATTTCAGCGCCGGGGATGGCGCGGGCATCGGCGTGGCGACCAGCAAAAACCCCGGCGGCCCCTTTGTGGATGCGCTGGGCAAGCCGCTCATCAAAGATGTGATCAACGGCGCGCAGGCGATTGATGCGATGGCCTTCCTTGACGACGACGGGCAAGCCTATCTCTATTACGGCGGGTGGAAGCACGCTAACGTGGTGCGCCTGAACGACGACATGATCAGCACCGAAGGTGAGTTCATCGAGATCACGCCGGAGAACTACGTGGAGGGCAGCTTTATGCTCAAAAAGAACGGCGAGTACTACTTTATGTGGTCCGAAGGCGGCTGGGGTAACGATAGCTACGGTGTGGCCTACGCACGGGCGAAGTCACCGCTCGGGCCGTTCGTGCGGATCGGCAAGATTCTGGGCACCGACCCGGCCGTGGGCAAAGGGGCGGGGCACCACTCGGTGCTGCGCCTGCCGGGGACGGATGAGTATGTGATCTGCTATCACCGCCGCCCGCTGGAGGAGACGGACGCCAACGCCCGCCAGGTGTGCCTGGATAAGCTGGAGTTCGACGCGGATGGGAACATACTTCCTGTGCGGCAGACGTTCACCGGCGTCCCCGCCCACCCGATCCCCTAGGCCAAGGTCGTCAACTTAGTTGCGGATATAGCGTTTAGGCGTCATAATGAGAGTATGAACTCGAATTCACCATCTCGAATTGGCCCGGCAGATCTGACTAAGGAACAACTCAGGCAACTCTTCCAGATCGTGGAAGGAGGTGGGGTGCCCATGTTGGTCGGGAAAAATGGCGAGCGCATCGCGCTACCCTCCGCACTCAATGAGGCCCTGGTCCAGATTTTGGAAGCCATGAAGCGCCAGGAGGCGGTCTTTCTCATGCACGAGAACGAGGCCTTCACGACTCAGGCGGCGGCCAACTTTCTCGGAGTGTCGCGTCAGTATTTCGTCCGCTTGTTAGAGGAAGGAAAGCTCCCGTACCACTTCGTGGGCACCCATCGCCGAGTTTTCTTTAAGGATCTATTGAGCTACCAGAAGGAACGCTCGGAGTACCGTCGGTCGCGCCTGGACAAGATGACTCAGGAAGTCGTAGATGCCGGCCTCGACGAAGTTATTGTGGACTTGTCGAGACCTGACTAATCACGATCAAGGGTCAGAATGCGTGCCGATTATCCCGTTCTCTTGGATGCCAATGTGTTGGCCGAAGAGGCGGTATCCGATCTCTTTTTGCGCCTCGCGGAAGAACCGCGGCTCTTGATTCCCCGTTGGACCGAAACCATTTGGGATGAGACCCGACGGACGCTGATTCACAAACTAGGATGGCCCCAAGAGATTGCGGAGAATCGGATCGTAGCGGCGCAAGAAGCGTTCCCGGACTCGATGATCGAGGATTTCGAATCCTATATTGACCAGTGCGAAAATGACCCGAAGGACAGGCACATCCTCGCCGCCGCGATTCGGTCCAAGACGGAAACCATCGTGACTATGAATGTGCGGCACTTCCGCGAGGAGCACCTCGCGCCCTGGGGCGTGAACGCAGCGCTTCCCGGTGACTACCTGCGTGTGCTCTATGATCTCGATGCCGGGGTCGTGGTCAGTGTTCTGCACCAAATGGCGCAAATGAGGAACTACGGCCTTGATCGCATGCTTTCGCGCCTTTCTGTTAACGCTCCTACGTTTGCCAAGCACGTTGCCCACGACTTGGCCATCGAGGTACCTCCATTTGTTCCTCGAAGGTCAACCTAGCGGGTGGGCTCCCCCCGCACTTACGGGGCGGGGACGAGGCGGATGATCTTGTCCGGCTGGTTCAGCGCCACGTAGATGTTGCCATCCGGCCCGGTGGCCACTTCGCGCACCCGACCCATGCCGTGCAGCAGTTCTTCACGCTCCACCAGTTTCGCTCCATCCGTGCGGATCCGGTCCAGGTTGGCCCCGCTCAGCCCCCCGGCCAGCAGGTCACCGTTCCAGTTCGGGAACGCGCGCCCGCGCACCACGTCCAGGCCGCTGGCCCCGATGGAGGGGATCCAGCGCCAGGTCGGCATGGAGATGTTCTGCTCGGGCTTTGCCCACGGCGTCCACTGCGGAATCTCGTTGTAGTTGATGCTGAACGCCACCACCGGCCAGCCGTAGTTGGCACCCTTGGTGATCAGGTTCAGTTCATCGCCGCCGCGCGGGCCGTGTTCGGTGGCCCACAGTTCGCCCTTCGGCGTCATCACCAGGCCCTGCGGATTGCGGTGGCCCAGGCTCCAGATGGCGCGCAGGTACGGCTTATCCGCCGGCACGCGGCTGTAGAACGGGTTGTCAGTGGGGATGCTGCCGTCGTCCTTCACCCGGTAGATCTTGCCAAACGGGTTGGTCAGCTCCTGCGCCATCATGTTGCCGCCGCGCTCGCCCACCACAAAGAAGAGGTGGCCCTTGCCGTCGAACACGATGCGGCTACCAAAGTGGACGCCCGCGCCGGTGTAGAACTCCGGCCCGGATTGCCAAATCGTCTTCTGTTCGCTCCACGTGGCGGAGGTCGCCGTCACGCGCACGCGGCCGCGCACGATCTTGGTGTTGCCACCCCGGCCCGAGGCCGCCGGTTCGGTGTAGGCCAAATACACCCAGCCGTTCTCGCGGAACTGCGGGTGCACCGAGACTTCCATCATGCCGCCTTGGCCCAGTTCCAGGCTCGCGGGCACTCCGTTGAGGGGCATCACGTTGCCGTTCTTGACGACCACCACGCCGCCCGGTCGGTTGGTCACCAGCAGCTCCCCGGCGCGTAGCCAGTCAATGCCCCACGGC
>CAZVHE010000085.1:10507-11093 GCA_964627705.1 uncultured Chthonomonas sp. | reverse complement strand
CCGCCCTGGCTCTCGGTATACACCGTCGTCCAGTCGTTCGGGTCGGCCAGGACGGTGAAGCCGTCGCCACCGCTCAGCGAAATCCAATTCTCAGGGCCAACGAAGCCGCGTCGGGTTTGCGTCGGGCCGGCCCAACCGCCGTTGTCTTGCAGCCCGCCGTACACCCAGTACGGACGTCGCATGTCGGCGTGGACCGCATAGAAGTGGCCCATGGCGATCTGCGTAAACAGCTCCCAGGTTTGGGCGCGGTCTCGAGTTTGGTAGGGTCCACCGTCCGTCCCCACGATGATGTGGTTCGAGTCGCTGGGGTCAATCCACATGGAGTGCCAGTCGGAGTGAACGTTGTCGCTACTCTCACGGAAGGTCTTGCCCCCATCCGTGCTGATGTGCAGGCTGACGCCCAACACGTAGACTCGGTTGCGATCGCTTGGGTCTTGCTTGATTTCGGAGAAATAGAACGGGCGCGGGTTGAGGTTCGCGGTGCGCTGCCACGATTCCCCGGCGTCGTCGGATTGATAGACACCGCCTTGCACGGCGTCCACGATCGCCACCAGGTGCTTGGGGTCGCTGTGGTTGACGTCCACCC
>CAZVHE010000085.1:1031-10476 GCA_964627705.1 uncultured Chthonomonas sp. | reverse complement strand
TCAACTTCTTCCAGGTCTTGCCACCGTCGGTGCTCTTGTACATGCCGCTACCGGCCCCGCGGGTTATCACATCCCAAGGCCAGCGTCGGCGTTCCCACATGCTGGCGTACAGCACGTTCGGGTTCTTGGGGTCAATGTCCAGGTCCACGGCCCCCGTGGTGTCGTTCACAAAGAGCGTGCGCGTCCAGGTTTTGCCGCCGTCGGTCGTCTTATAGACACCACGCTCGTCGTTGGGGCCCCACAGGTTGCCCAGGGCGGCCACCCACACCGTGTTCTCATCGGTCGGGTGCAGAATCACGCGGCCGATCTGGCGAGAATTCTTGAGGCCCACGTGCTCCCACGTCTTGCCTCCATCCAAACTCTTATAGACGCCGTCGCCCACCAACGTGGAGTTGCGGCTGGACGGTTCCCCGCTACCAATCCAAATCACATCCGGGTTCTTTTGGCTAATGGCAATCGAACCCACCGAGCCGGAGCCCTCTTGGTGCCACACCGGACGGAAGGTCATCCCGCCGTTGTCGGTGCGCCAAGCACCCCCCGAGGAACCCCCGACGTAGAAAATGCGCGGCTCCTTCTCGTAAACCGCGATATCCATAATGCGGCCGCCCATGGTGCCGGGGCCCAATTCTCGAGGCGGCAACACCGAAAGCATCTGCTCAACCGACTGGTTCTGCGCAAATGCGGGCGCGACTAAGGCAAGGGCGAACAGAACACCAACACAACGTCCGCGTAACATCGTCCCCATTACGGCATAATCCCCGCCCGAAGTTCCACCCCTAGCCCCGGTCGGTTAGAATCTTTTTCATGGAATTTGCGCTCACCGCCGAGCATGAACAGATCCGTGAAGCTGCCTACAAGTTCGGACAGAACGTGATTGTCCCCTCTGTGGGCGAGTTGGACCGCCAGCACACCAGCGATCCCGAGACCCTGGAGAAGCTGGGCGAAGCCGGCTTGCTCGGACTGGGCATCCCCGCCAAGTGGGGCGGCACGGACACGGACTACATTTCGGTCGGCATTGCCTGCGAGGAGCTGGAGCGCGCGGATTCCACGGCGCGCGTCGTGATGAGCGTCCACGTGGGCCTGCACTGCATGACCATGATGCAGTGGGGCACGGAAGAACAGTGCGCGAAGTGGCTCCCTGACCTCGCCACGGGCAAGAGGATTGGTGCCTTTGGCCTGACCGAGCCTAATGCCGGTAGCGACGCCGCCAGCTTGAAGACCACGGCCCGCCGCGAGGGTGACGAATACGTTCTAAACGGGGAAAAGACTTGGATTAGCCTGGCCGACTACGCCGATCAGTTCCTGGTGATTGCCCGCCTGGCCGAGACCGACGCTAAGGCCCCTTACGCCGCTTTCATTGTGGAGCGCGACCGACCGGGCTTCAGCAGCCGTGCCATCAAGGGCAAACTCGGCGTGCGCGCCGGCAACACGGGTCAGATTTTCTTTGACAACGTGCGCATCCCGGCCAGCAACATGATCGGCCAGGAAGGCGACGGCTTTAAGGTGGCGATGAGCGCACTGGATCACGGTCGCTACACGGTGGCGGCCGGGGCGGTGGGCATCATCACTGCGTGCATGGACGCCTGCTGCAAGTACGCCAATGAGCGCAGCGTGCAGGGCGAGGTCATCGGCAAGAAACAGCTGGTGCAGCAAATGATTGCCAAGATGGCGCGGGGCCGCGACATTGGCCGCCTGCTCTACTACCAAGTGGGGTGGATGAAGAACACGGGCAAGCGCCACACCCGCGAGGTGAGCATGGCCAAGTGGGTGAACTGCGAGGCTGCCTTCGAAGCCGCGAACTACGCGGTGGAGATCCACGGGGCGTACGGCTATTGCGATGAATTCCCGGTGGAGCGCTACTTCCGCAACTCACGCGGGGCGATGATCTACGAAGGCACGCACGAAATCCATACGATCATGCAGGCCGAATACGCACTGGGCTACCGCGAGGACAAGCCGATCGCTCGCACCCTGCCGACCTTCCCCTTCTCCTAAGCTGGATTCAAGCCACAAAAAGCCCCCTTTCCCCAATAGGGATGAGGGGGCTTCCTTTTGTCTGGAGTTACGGTCCGTCCGGGAACGCCAGGTCAACGCCCGGCGAGGCTTCCAGCACCGCTTGTCCCGTGCCGTCTTCGTTCATCGTCCACACCTGGCGATTGCCCGAGATGCGTGTATAAGCAATCGAGTTATCACTGCGGAACATTGGTGCGAACTCATCTTCCGTGGTGTTGGTGAGTTGGACTTTGCCCGTACCGTCGGCGTTCATTGACCACAGATCCCGCAAACCGCCCACTTGCCGGGTGTAGACCAATTTGGTGCCATCGGCATTCCAGCGGGGTTCGAGGTTCGCTTCACCCGAGATCGCCGTCAGCGCCGCGCTCACATTAGACCCATCGGGATCAATCGTCTTGATTTGAATCCAACCATTGGGAATGGACGTGAAGGCAATCTTCGTGCCCGCCGCATTCACATCGAGGTCCACCATGCCGCCTCCGCCGGACCCGTCGAACAGGCTCGCCGAAATGCCCGTGCCGTCGGGGTTCATGCTGACGAGTTGGTTGGTGCTACTAATCGCAAAGATCTTGGTGCCATCCGCATTCCAGTCTCCGGCTTTGTGATCGGGAATGGTGATGGCCCCCGTTCCGTTGCTGTTGATGACGATCAAACTCGTGCCAGTGCTCAAGAGAATCTTGCTTCCATCGGGGCTACGACGCGGATAGCGCAACTGGCCAACGGTGACTTGATACACCTGCCGGATCGCGCCGGTTAGGTCATTCCGGGCCACCAACTCCTGGGTGCCCCGCGTGAATAGCAGTTCCGTCCCGACGGGCCCGGATGCGCCGCTACCCCCACAACCAATCATGGCCACGGTTCCGCTGAGTATGGCGATAGGTAAGAGTAGGTTCTTCACACCAAAACGTTACCCCCCTTTGTAGAGACGACTTCAATCCAAGTGTAAAAATTCCGGCTCCGGGGTTCTAGGTCAAACCCGAACGCTTGCCCCCCGCGGCGGTAAAACAAGGCCCGAACCCCATGCGCAAAATCCTCGTGATCGGGAGCGGACCTATCATCATCGGACAGGCCGCCGAGTTCGACTACGCAGGCACACAAGCCTGCAAAAGCCTCCGCGAAGAGGGCTACGAAGTCGTTCTCATCAATTCCAATCCCGCCACGATCATGACGGATATGGAAACGGCGGACCGCGTTTACATCGAGCCACTCACCCCCGAATTCTGTGAGCGCGTGATTGCCCGGGAGCGCCCCGACGGTCTGCTCCCCACTCTGGGCGGCCAGACTGGCCTCAACCTTGCCAGCCAACTTGCGCAGTTGGGAATCCTGGAAAAGTACAACGTCAAACTCCTCGGTACCCCTTTGGAGGCGATCCAGAAGGCCGAAGATCGCGAACTGTTCCGGTCGTTGATGCGCGAACTCCGCGAGCCCGTACCCGAGAGCTGGATTGTGGAGAGCGAAGCCGACCTGCAGGCCATTCTCGACGTGGTGCCCTATCCGTGCATCGTGCGGCCCGCTTACACCCTGGGCGGCACCGGCGGCGGCGTGGCCACGACCCGTGACGAACTCTGGGAAATTGGCCGCAAGGGTCTCAAGCTCTCGATGCGCAGCCAATTGATGATCGAGCGCAGTCTGCTGGGTTGGAAGGAGGTCGAGTACGAGGTTATGCGCGACCGCCTGGGCAACGTCATCACCATCTGCAACATGGAGAATCTGGACCCGATGGGCGTCCACACCGGCGACAGCATCGTGGTGGCCCCCAGCCAGACCCTGAGCGACGTGGAGTACCACCTGCTGCGCACGGCTTCCCTTCGCATCATTGATGCCCTCGGCATCCAGGGCGGCTGCAATGTGCAACTGGCGGTGAACCCGGATTCGTTCGACTATTACGTGATTGAGGTGAATCCCCGGGTATCGCGCTCGTCGGCGCTAGCGAGCAAGGCCACCGGCTACCCCATTGCCCGGGTCTCGGCAAAGATTGCCATCGGACGCACGCTGGATGAAATCGAGAACAGCGTCACCAAGACCACGAAAGCGTGCTTTGAACCCGCGCTGGACTACTGCGTGGTCAAGATTCCGCGCTGGCCGTTTGACAAGTTCGCCTCCGGCGACCGAGGCCTGAGCACCCAGATGAAGGCCACCGGCGAGGTGATGGCCATTGACCGCACTTTTGAAGCCGCCTTGCTCAAGGCCATTCGCGGGCTGGAAGTGAAGCAGCGTGATCTCCGCCACGAAGGCATGAGCGCGCTGACGGATGATGACCTCAAGACGGCCGTACGCCAACCGACGGACGAGCGCCTGTGGGCGCTGGCCGAGGCCCTGCGCCGAGGCTGGACGGTGGCCGAAGTGCGCCGCCTGAGCCGCGTGGATCTGTGGTTCCTGGAGAAAATCGAAGCGATGGTCCAGATGGAGAGGGCCCTGGTGCAAGCGGGGGCCGAAGCTACCGAAAATCTCTTGGAGGAGGCCCTGCGCATGGGATACAGCCCCACCGCGATTCTTGACTTGACCCGAGGCGGCGAGGCTGTCTCCGGGAAATTGGCCACTTTTGAGGGTATGTTTGCCTTCAAGATGGTGGATACGTGCGCGGCCGAGTTTGAATCCGCCACACCCTATTTTTACGCGACGGTGGCGGGGTCCAGCGACTTCGTACAACCCCAAGCCCTTGCGAACTAAGCCCGCATGATCAATTCACTCCTTCTCTTCAGTGCTGCCCTCGTCCCGGGAACTCCGGTCGAGGATTTTGTGCAGGCGTTCGGGCAACGTCGCGCGGATGCTCCGGTGGAAAGCCCGGACCCGGCCATTGCCCGGGCAATGGAAATCGCCATCCGCAGTATTGAGAACAGCCAAGCCACAACCAGCGAGCAAGCCAACCAGGTTCTCATGCCCTTCCGCCAAGCGCTGGGTGGCGGCCAGATCCCGGCGGATTACTACCAAAACATCTCGGCCACGGTGCGCACCCGGGGTAGCGAGCGATTGGTGGCCATTCAAATGGGAGCGGCCTCGCGCCTCGCCCTCATCCAAGCCGATGGCCGGCGAGGCAACTTGCCGAGCGAATTCAATTGGATTTTCCAGGCCGAGCCCCTCGGCTACGCCCTTCCGGACAACGCCTGGCTCATTGCCGCTCCGCTGACTTCGCGGGATACGATGCGCATGCCCTACCGCCTCATTTGGGTGCGCCCGCAGGGCGAAACCTACGCGGTGACGGCCCGTTATGAAGGCGTGTGGGTGCGCGGCCATGTGCGCAACTTCGTGCAAGTGGACGATGGCACGGTGGTGGCCAACACGGTGGAGCCTTTGCGCTCCTTCCGAACCTCACCTCAATTGGGCGCCCCAAGTTTGCAGATACGCTGGCGCGTTCGCAATGGTACGCCCACCGAGCGCTCCGAAACTCGCGGTGACCTCGATCTCCGACAGATTGACCAGTGGTGCCAGCAGGCGTTCTCGGCCGCGACACCCACGCTGGAGCAGGCCCGATTCTTGGCGGATGTTCCGGTGGGCGAAACCCTGCGGTCAGTGCAACGAAATCAGGGCGAGGTCGTGCTCAACTTCGGCCCCAACCTTCGATTCCGCGTGGCGAATGGCAACGTCAGCTACGTTGGTCGCGCGGGCTAGCGTTTACGAGCGCAAAGACTCGACGAACTTGGCGAAGTAGGGTCGGGCATCCCACGGGCCGGGCGCGGCTTCCGGGTGGTACTGGATGCTGAACGCCCGCGCCTCCTTCACCTCAATCCCTTCCACCGTACCGTCGTTCAGGTTCAGTTGCGTCACGCGGGCACCGGTGCCTTCTAGGGTCGCCGGGTCAATGGCATAGCCGTGGTTCTGGCTGGTGATGGTGACCGTGCCCAGGTCCAGGTCCTTCACAGGGTGGTTCGCCCCTCGGTGCCCGAACGGCATCTTGTACGTCTTGCCGCCCACCGCCTGGCATAGCAACTGGTTGCCCAGGCAGATGCCGAGGATGGGGATGTTCCCCAGCAAGTCGCGCACACACGCCACGGGGCCGGGCAAACGCGCCGGGTCCCCCGGGCCCGGGCTCAGCAGCACTCCGTCGGGGTTCCAGGCCAAAACTTCCGCTGCGGTGGCACTATGCGGGAGCACCACGGTGCGCACCCCCACCGCCGCAAAGCGACGCAGGATGTTCCACTTGACGCCGCAGTCCAGCACGGCCACGGTGGCACGGTAATCGCCCTCGGGGTTGAACAGGTGCTCCTTGCCCGAGTAGCCCCAGGCGTAGGGGGCTTTGGTGCTGACCAGCGGCACAAAATCCGTTTCGTCGTAGCTCGGGCGGGCCTGCAAGGCGGCAAACGCCTCGTCCGGGTCGCCGTGGGTAATCACGGCGTTCGTCACACCCTCACCTCGAATGCGCTGAGTCACCGCCCGGGTGTCCACTCCTTGGATACTGGTGACGCCTCGATCTTTCAGGAACTGATCCAGGCTCTTGCGCGATCGCCAGTTGCTGGGGTGTTCACACGCCTGGCGCACCACCACGGCACTCGGTTGCACACGATCCGACTCAAAATCGTCGTCGTTGATGCCGTAATTTCCGATCAGCGGATAGGTGAAGAGGACAATCTGCCCGGCGTAAGAAGGGTCGCTCAGAACTTCTTGGTAACCGGTCATGCCGGTGTTGAAAACCAGCTCACCAAAGGCCATTCCGGGGGCCCCGAGCGCCTGCCCCGGCCACCGGGAACCATCCTGAAGAACGAGCCACGCTTCCACTTCAGAACCGGACCATACCCCTTCCCCGGGGCAAGGTGTGGTCAGTTGGCCGGACGAATTGTGACCTTTGCGTCCGTTTCGGTTTTGAGTTCCAAAGTTGTGCCGGGAAGAGCCTCAATGTTGCGCCCCTTCACCATGCCGCGAATGGTGCGATCCACTCCGTTGGCCAAGCCTTCGAGTTCGCCAATTGCGCCCAGCGCCAGGGCCAGATCCACGTTGCCCAGGGCCGCCACGTTGCCTTGCTGAATGGCGCGGAACGTCTCTTGCAGCCCGGCTTGGCCTTGTCGCGCGCCGTGGATGGCGGCCTTGGTATCTTCCAAGCCCAGTAGGTCGGCCAATTGGTCAAGTTCCTTGCCTTCGGGCAGTTTCCCAGCCTTCAGAGTCTCGCTCAGCTTCTTCAGCGCCTCCTGCTTTTCCGGGTCACGCCACAAGGCTTCCAGGTTGGCGGCGGCGTTCTTGATGTCGGTGTTGGAAAGCGTGAACTCAAATTCCTGCGGCTTTAGACCCTTCAGTTTGATGAGCGTGCCGTCGAGGGCGGGGAGCGGTTCCAGGCTCACCACCAGGCGTGCCGGGCGGTTTGTCAGCGTACCTATCACACTGCCGGCGCGGCTTTCTTTCACCGTCCCCTCCACGAGCGTGCCCTGCTTCGCCACCACATCACCGGCGGGCGTCTTGAGGTCTTCGATCAGCAAGAACTTCACTTCGTCGCCCGGCTCGCTGCCACCCGATTCCAGCGGCGTCGCCAGCACGAGCTTGACGTCGGTGCCCGCGGGCAGCTCCACCGTCTTCTTGGGCTTCAGCTGTTGCGAAACCGAGTTGATGCCCCCCGGTTGGCTAATAAGCCAGTAAGCGCCCGCCCCAACGGCGGCCGCGATGATAAACATCCCCAGTTGTTTGAGGGCCTTCACGATAAGGTAAGACGTGGCGGCATGCCTCCAGGGTTGCAAGCCCCGGGCTATGCCTAGTCATCCGCGAAGTTCTGACGTCGCTTGCTACGCCAGTAGTCTTCCTTGTCCTCGTTCGCCAAGCTCCAGAAGCGCGTCAGTGAGGGCTGGAAGCCCAGAAGCACGGTGCCCGTCGCCCCGTTACGGTGCTTGGCAATGATGACTTCGGAGGCTTCGGTGTGCTCGGGGTTTTCGTGGAAGTCGTCGCCGCCCCCTTCCTCCTTCTGCCGGTAGTACTCGTCACGGTAGATGAAGGCCACCAGGTCAGCGTCGGCTTCGATGGAGCCCGATTCACGCAAGTCGCTGAGTTGCGGACGCTTGTTGGGCCGCTTTTCCACTTCACGGCTGAGCTGGGAGAGCGCAATGACGGGCACGCGGAGTTCACGCGCCATCAGCTTGAGGCCCCGCGCGATCTCCGAGACCTCTTGCACCCGATTATCGCTGCCCCGCTGCGCGCGCATCAGCTGGAGGTAATCCACAATTACCAATGCCAGGCGCCCGGCTTGGGGCTCCAGTTCGCCGCGGCGCACCCGGTCATCCAGGTCCATCTGCAAGCGGCGGCACCGGGCGATCATGTCCAGAGCGCTCAGCTGAGACGTATCGTCAATAAAGATCGGCAGGCTCACAAGCTGCTCGGCGGCGACGATGATCTTGTCATAGCTCTCGGTGGAGAGACCCGTGCGGCGCATGCTTTCAATGGGCACGGTGGAAAGCATCGAGATGAGGCGCTGCACCAGTTGCTCGCCCGGCATTTCCAGGTTGAAGCACGCCACCGCCCCGTTGCCGGAGCGGGCCACGTTCATGGCAAAGTTCATCACCAAAGAGGTCTTCCCCATCGCGGGACGCGCCGCCAAGATGATCAAGTCGCCGGGGCTGAAGCCCGTGGTCAAACGGTCCAGGTCCGGGTAGCCCGTCGTCAAGCCCGCCACCCCCCCGGTGTTGGACATCAGGGCTTCGATGCCATCAAAGAACCGGTTGGCGAACATGCTGAGCGGCTGGAAGTAGTCCGCCCGGTCACCAGCTTTGAGGTCGTAGACCAGCTTCTCGGCCGTTTCCACCTTCTTGTCGATGCTGGAATTGGGGTCAAAAACCACCTTGTGGATCTCGGCACTGGCCTCCAATAACCTCCGCAGCTTCGAGCGGTCGCGGACGATGCGGGCGTAGTCCACCGCGCTGGCCGCGCTTGGTACGTCGTCCACTAGGCGCACCAGATACGACACCCCGCCGATGTCTTCCAGGCGACCATTGGACATCAGCGTGTCGCGCATCGTGACCAGGTCCACCGTCATGCGGCGGCGCACCAGTTCGATCATCGTCGCATAAATCTCTTGGTGGACCGGCAAATAGAAGTGGTGCGGCTCCAGCACCTGCGAGACTTCTTGCACCGCCGTGGCGCTCAGCATCATCGCGCCCAAGACGGCCATCTCGGCTTCTTCGTTATGAGGAGGCACGCGATCTTGCAAATCCGCCATGGGGAATTCACTATGCCCCAAATCTCGGCTCGCCTCGGCGCTCCGTAGGGCAAGGACTTCTAGATTTTCGGGGAAACCCCGGGGAAAGGTGGCGCGTCATTGAACTCGTATGGCTTTGACGACCACTCTTCTTGCTCTTGCGCTCCAAGGTTCTGCCGCGCACCCCGGCGGCCTTACTTCTCTGGCCGAGCGCCCGGACAGCCGGGTGATCGCCTCGGCAGGCTGGGATAACGCCATCCGGGTGTGGAAGATGCCCGAGGGCACTCTGCTACGCACGCACCGAGGGCACACGGATCACATCAC
>CAZVHE010000085.1:0-939 GCA_964627705.1 uncultured Chthonomonas sp. | reverse complement strand
GGGCCCTGGGCAGCATCCGGGGCGGCACGAGCTTTTTGAGCGGCGTGGGCATCTCCCCCGATGGCCGGACGATTTACGCTTCGGGCTACGATAACCGCGTGAAGAGCTGGCGCTGGCCGAACCCGGGCAGCCCGGTGGTGCACATCCAGATGCCGAGCGACGCCTACGATATGGCACTGAGCAGCGATGGCCTTTACGTGGCCGCCGTGGGGCCGGATGCCGGCATTCGCGGGGCCGCCACCCGCACCCGCAACGCCGTGCCGCCCAACGATTTTGAAGGCCAAGCCACGCGGGTCAAGTTCCAGCGCGGTGGCCACTGGGTGGTGGCGTCGACGATGGGCGAGCAGGTCCTGGGCTGGAATCTGCTGGATGGAAAGACCTTTAACTTCAGCGTACCGGGGCGTGGACAAGATGCGGACTTCGTGGGCAACACCCACCTGGCCGTGGTGACCTATGACCGCCAACTCATCCTGATCGAACGGGAGGGGTATCGCATTGAGTCTCGGCTTACGATCCCAGGCACCGACGGCCTCGACACCGTGTTGATCTCGCGGGATCAGAAGCACGCCTTCATCGGGGACTACCAGGGTCGTTTGTTCCGGGCTGCGCTGGGTGATGCCTGGGGCCAAATCGTCGAGATCTAGCCGTAACCGATAAACTCCGGGGACATGCTTTTGCGGGTCTCCGGGGTTGCCAAATCCTACGGGGCGGACGTCATTCTGGACGACGCCTCGTTCCACTTGGGTCCCCGCGAGAAGGTGGCCCTGGTAGGGCGCAACGGCACCGGCAAGACCACCCTGCTCAAAATCCTGACCGGCCAGGAAACGGCCGACCGGGGCACCATCACCGCCAGCCCCGGCTTGCGCATCGCTTACTTGCGGCAGAACGAGGCCGTGACCCCCGGCTCCACCGTGCGGGCCGAAGCCGAGCGCGGTCTGG
>CAZVHE010000084.1:0-11142 GCA_964627705.1 uncultured Chthonomonas sp. | reverse complement strand
GCATTGTCATCGTCATGTCGTTCCTGCGGACGGCCCTGGGCACCCCCAGCATTCCACCCAACCAGGTGCTGATCGGCCTGAGTCTGTTCCTCACCTTCTTTGTGATGGCGCCGACCTACCAGGAGATTGATAAGGAAGCGATTCGCCCCTACATGCGGGCGGAGAATCCGATTTCGATGGAGGAAGCGCTGGACCGCGCTGAAAAGCCGCTGCGCGCCTTCATGCTCAAGAACACGTACACCAGCGACTTGGAGTTGTTCCTCTCCATTCGCGGTGAGGAGAGCAAGACGACCGACCAAATCGAGCTGTGGACGATCATCCCCGCTTTCGTCATCAGCGAACTCAAAACCGCCTTCATCATCGGCTTCTACATCTTCATCCCGTTCGTCCTCATTGACCTGATGATCGCCAGCGTGCTGATGGGCATGGGGATGATGATGATGCCCCCGGTGGTGGTCTCGTTACCCGCCCGGCGTCCGATCTCCATCCTCTGCGATGGCTGGCAACTTCTCATGCGCACATTGCTCTCGGGGTACTTCTAGTCATGACCGAAACCGTTGTCCTCGACCTTACGCGACAGGCGATGATGGTGGGCTTCATGCTCACCATGCCCATCCTTGCCATGGTCTTGTTTGTGGGTTTGGCGGTGTCGCTGTTCCAGGCCGTCACGCAGATCCAAGAAATGACGCTGACCTACCTGCCGAAACTGGCGGGGGCCGCCATCATCATTGTCGCCCTGGGCGGATGGATGCTGCAAACCACCGTGGGATTCACAACGCTCTGTTTTGAATACGCCTCGCAGGTTGCCCGATGACCCTCGATACGATCTGGCTGGTGACGTTCTTTAGCGTGTTTGTGCGCCTCTCGGCGACGTTTCTTTCGTCGCCGCTGCTTGGCCCGATGCTTCCGGCTCAGATTCGTGGCTTCATCCTCATTTCGCTGACCTTCGCGCTCACGCCGGCCGTGGTGCCGCACATGGGCGAGGTGCCCGACGACATGATGGGCTTGCTGCTCCGCTTTGGCAGCGACATCCTCACCGGTCTTTTGATCGGCGGGATGATGCACATACTGGTGTTGGCTTTTCAAACTGCCGGGGGCTTCATTGATACCCAACTCGGTTTGGCCTCGGCGCAGGTTTTCAATCCTTTGATCGGGGTCTCCGTCACTCCGACCGCCAACCTCAAGTACCTGCTGGCGGGCGTGATGCTCTTCATCGTGGATGCCCATCACTTGCTCATCCAGGCCGTGGTGGAGAGCTACAACGCCACCACGCAGCTCACTTTGGGCTCGGAAGCCCTGCTCAATGCCGTCATCAACTTCGTGGGCGTCACGAGTTTGCTGGCCCTGCAAATGGCGGCCCCGGTGGCAGGGGTTTCGCTGATCATTGACATCAGCGCCTCCCTCATCAACCGCGCCGTGCCCCAGACCCAGCCCTTCCTGCTCGCCTTGCCTGCCAAGCTCGGTCTTGGCATGCTCATCCTGGCCGCTTCCCTCCCCGCCGTGGCGATGGGTGTGGACTTCGGCGTGGATGCAGCCCTGACCCAGATTCGCGCCGCCCTGGCCGGATAAGGAGACTCCATGTCAGAGAAGCCGAGTGGCGAAAGGACCGAGGACCCTACTCCAAAACGGAAGCAGGACGCCCGCAAGAAGGGGCAAGTCGCGCGCTCGATGGAGATCCCGGGGGCGCTAAGCCTCCTGCTGGTGGCGCAACTGGGCCCGTCCGTCATTCAACGCTTTATTGAAGCCACCGGCGCGGCCATCCAGAGCATTCCGGGGCGCATGCCCGAGGTCACCACGCCCGGTGGCATCAACACCTACAGTCTGCAAATGGCCACGCCCTTGGTCATGGCCGTCCTCCCTCTCCTGCTGGGCATTGCCGGGGTGGGATTGGCATCCAACTTTGCGCAGGTGGGGTTCCTGTTCAGCACCGAATCCATCACCCCGAAGTTCGACAAGATCAACCCGGCCAACGGGATCAAGCGGCTGTTCTCCACCCGAGGTCTGGGCGAAGCCCTCAAAGCCACCCTCAAACTCTTCATCTTCACCGGCATTGCCGGGATGGAGATCTGGAACCAGCGCGACCAGCTTGCCATGCTTTCCTGGCTGGGCACCACCCAAGGCATGGTGGTGCTGGGAACGATGGCGCACACCATCCTCACCCGTATCGCCCTGGTGTGGCTGGCCATTGCGGGCTTTGACTACTTTTTGCAACGCAAGGAGATGGACAAGAACCTGAAGATGACCAAGGACGAAGTGCGCCGCGAGATGAAGGAGAGCGAGGGATCGCCGGAAATCAAGTCGGCGCGGCTGCAGCGAGCCCGGCAGCTGGCCCGAGGCGGCCTGAAGGAGCGAGTGAAGGACGCGGACGTCATCGTGACGAACCCGACCCACTACGCCGTGGCCATCAAGTACGAGCGCAGCAAGATGCACGCCCCCATGGTGGTGGCACTCGGAACGGATCTCGTGGCCTTGCGAATCCGAGAGATTGCGGGCGAACTCAAGATTCCGATCGTGGAAAACCGCCCCCTCGCGCGGGCTTTGCACAAGCAGTGCGACGTGGGCGATTACGTGCCCCGCGAACTCTTTGGGGCCGTCGCCGAAGTCCTCGCCTACGTCTATCAAAAGCTCAACCGCAAGGCCCGATAAACAGCGGTATTCTGTCGGCAAACGGACCGATGGGAACGCTGAGAACGGACGCAGAAGCTTGGCGAGAGGCCGTTTCCCGCACATGGACCCCCGCCGCCTGGCTGGTGCAGGATGCCCCGGAATCCGACGTAGTTTTAAGCTCACGCGTGCGCTACGCCCGCAACCTGACGGGTTTTCGCTTCCCTCACCACTCGGCGCCGGATGGTTTGCGCGCGGTGCAACGCCAGGTGCGCCGCGCAGTGGAACGAGCGGAACTCCCCCTGACTGAGCTCGAGCGAGTGAACGCCCCGGAGCGCGATTTCTTGCGCGGGTGCCGCCTCATCGCCCCTGAGTTCACATTGGGTCAGGGCGCCCGGTCGTTATGGCTGGATTCGCGCCGGCGCTTAAGCCTGATGGTGAATGAAGAGGACCACATTCGGCTACAAGCTCTGACGGGGGGCTTCTCGCTGGGTTCCGCTCAGCGTCTCGCCGATGAAGTGCTGGAACGCCTGGAAGATCACCTGGAGTTTGCGCATCACCCTGAGTTTGGGTGGCTCACGGCCAGCCCTTCTAACGTCGGCCCGGCCCGGCGCTGGTCCATATTCTTCAACCTAGTGGCGCTGGAGCATACTGGTCGCCTTCCGGGCATCATTGATGCCCTCGAGAATTCCGACATGGTGGTGCGAGGGCTGTTTGGTGAACTGAGCCGCCGAGTGGGAGCTTTCTTACAGGTGAGTGCCATCGAGGGCCCGGCTTACGATTTCAACGGCGCGGCCAAATTCTTGCTCCAAGCCGAGCGGGAAGCCCGTCGCGATATGCCCAGGTTTAAGCTGGAACAGCTTGCCAAAGAAAAGCGTGATGGGCTGCTCAACGCCCCGGAAATCAGCCTGGCGCAAAGCCTGGCCGCCCTCTCGTGGATTCGGTGGGCCGGCGCAGCAGGCATTGCGGGCTTCCCTGCCCACTACCGTGTGGTGGACCAGTGGATGACCCACCTGGACGTTGCCGGGACCACCGACGCCCGGGTGGCCGATCGTCACCGCGCCGAGTATTTACGCCACCAGTGGGCGGCCGCCGAAACCGAGAGCAGGGCCTAGGCCGCGCACACAGAATCGCAACGAATCGTCTGAAAACCCATAATGAACGTCATGGGTGATGCCACCTATCGTCCGGCTGACATCGTGCGGTGGCTAGAAGTTGGCCAAACCGCCGGTGCGCCGACCCCGGTGCGCCTGCCCATCCCTGCCACCGTGACGAAGGAGGAGTGGTCCAACCGCGTGCGCACGGTGGTGGAGTCCGCCCTCACCGCCGGGAAGGGGGCGCTGGACCAGGTGCAGCGCAAGCATGTCGAGGAGACCGCCTATATCCTCCTCAACGATGCCCTGGAATACAACGGCCTCACCAAAACCAAGCGCATCCCTTACGCCAAGGTCAAGGCCATTCGAGATTTGGGTTCGGACCGTTTCCGCATTGATCACGAAGGCGGTAGCCTAGAGATTAAGCCCGTGGCGCACTTGGTTTCTGGACGCATTCGCGTCCCTATCGGTTGGATTCGGAACGGCACCGAAGTCCCTTATTCGCTCTTGATTGAAGAACTCGCCGCCCGGTGCGGTGTGGAGATTGAAGCGGTTTGAGCGTTGAGCAAGGTTGGCAACCGCCCGCGCCCAGCGGGTGGCAAGCCCTGTTGGACGCCGAACTCGCGCAGGATATCGGCGGGGGCGATCTTTCGATCCACGCTCTCAACCCCGAGGCTCCCATCCGCTGGATGATTGAAGCCCAGGCCACCGGCGTTGCCTGCGGCGTGGGCGCAGCGGCCTACGTTTTGCAGCCTTGCGAAGTCCTGGTGACCGATGGGGACGCCGTGGAGGACAAGACCGTCATCATGCGCGGAGAAGCCCCCTGCGGTTGGTTGCTCAGCCGGGAACGAACCGGGCTAAATGTGCTGATGCATCTGAGCGGCGTGGCCAGCCTCACCCGCCAATACGTAGAGGCGGTGGCGGGCACCCGCGCCCGCATCACCGACACCCGCAAGACTCTGCCCGGGCTGCGCAACCTGCAAAAGTACGCCACCCGATGCGGCGGCGCCACCAACCACCGCCAGGGTCTACACGACGGCGTGATGATCAAGGACAACCACATTGCCGCGTGCGGTTCCATTGCGGCGGCCGTGGCCCGAGTGCGCGAACGCGTGGGGCACATGGTGCGGGTGGAAGTGGAAGCTGACCGGCTGGAGCAAGTGGAAGAAGCCGTGCGGGCCGGCGCCGACATCGTTTTGCTCGACAACATGAGTCCCGACACGATGGCCCAAGCCGTGAACCAATGGGGTGAGCAAGTCGTCCTAGAGGCCAGCGGGGGAATCAACCTTGGCACAGTGCGTGCAGTTGCCATGAGCGGAGTTCATGTGATCTCCGTGGGGGCGCTGACCCACTCGGCTATGGCCCTCCCGTACCACCTCGAATTGGAACAATGATGACCACGGCCCTGCCTACGGAAATCGAGGTCCTGCCTGCCGTTGACTCAACCCAGCTGGAGATCGCTCGCCGTCTCTCGATCGGTTTGATGCCCCGTGCTCTTCGCGCCGAGACGCAAGTGTCGGGTCGGGGACGGTTTGAGCGCACCTGGCACGACGAGACCGGCCAGTCTCTTCTGTTGAGCGTCACGTTTCCGGAGTGGGCCGACCACAAAGCCCCCTGGCTCATCGGCATGGCCGTGGCCGCCGCCGCCGCCGGGATCGTGCACTGTCAGTTGCAATGGCCGAACGATTTGGTCATTGGTCCTCGCAAGGTGGGTGGTGTCCTCACCGAGCTCTATCCCGATGCGGAAGGTCGCCGGATCCCGGTGATTGGCATCGGCATCAACCTCAACCAAACGAGCTTCCCCGAAGACATTGCTCACCGTGCCACGAGCCTGCACCAACAACGCGGCCAGAGCTACGATGCCCACGAGATCGCCGAGGAACTCATGCGGCGGATGGCGCAGTTCCAAATGCCGCGGAACTGGGACGACCTTAAGCCGGTGTGGATGATGTTTGATCACACCCCGGGCAAGCGATACCAAATCCCGACCGGCGAGGTCACCACGGCCATCGGGGTTGGCCCCATGGGCGAACTCATTGCTTCGCTCGAAGGGGAGACCATCCAGGTCTTAGCCGCCGAAGCCATTTTCGGCCCCGCGACGCCTTAACACGATTGTGGGTAAACACGCGCGGATGCCCCGCGCCTTTCCCATGCTCCTGATGGAGTTCATCGGCACCTTCTTCTTGGTGCTCATCATCGGGTTTGCGGTCACGGCCGGGGATGCCACGATCGGCATTTTGAGCGTGGGATTTGGACTGACGGCCTTGGTCTACATGGGCCGGGCGGTTTCCGGCGCCCAATACAATCCGGCGGTTACCTTGGCGTTGGCGGTCTCCGGCCTCATGAGCCTCCGGCGGGCGGCGGCTTTCATTGTCACGCATGTGGTGGCGGCGGTGGCGGCGGCCGGCGTCGTGGCTTGGGCGATTGGCAAGACCTTTACGCCCACCCCCAACCCCAACGTGAACCCTAGCGCTGCTTTTGCTTGTGAGTTTTTGTTCACTTTTGCGCTTGTTTTCATTATCTTTCACGTTGCGGTGAGCCCGCGCCAGCAACCGAATGGCTATTATGGCTTTGCCATCGGCGGAATCGTGATGGCGGGGATCCTCGCCGTCGGGCCGATCTCCGGTGCCTCCTTCAATCCGGCGGTGGCCACGGGGACGGCATTGGTTAACGCCTGGGTGAACCGGGGGCCGCTCGATGTTTTGGCCATCACCGCTGTTGGCCCGGTGCTCGGTGGGTTGTTGGCCGCCTTGGTCTATCGGGTCTCCGAACCCAGCCCGGAACGAAAGACCAACGATCCGGGTTAGGTAGATTAGGCAACAAGCATGCGGGTTCTTCGCGTTCTTTTGGCGTGTTGGCTAGGCGTCTTTGCACTTCCCTGGTCCGCGCTCAGCGCGCCCACCCCGCACGACCTCGGATGCTGCCAGCACTCCGCTCAGTCATGCGCGTGCCAGGCTCACTGCGGGTGCGTCCACTCCCTAGAGCCGTCGCCCGCTCCTTCCGAAACGCAAGCCTTTTACGCGCCAGTCGTGGCGACGATTGAGTTCCCGGTTCTCGTTTTGCCGAACCCCGTGGTGGTGACCGATCCCATCGAGACGGAACCCGCCCCTTGGGTCAGCACATCCGGACCCCGAGCCCCACCTGGTCGCGCCCCACCTTTCTGATTGAGATTCGATGTTGCTTTGGCCTGCCTAGCGGCCAAAGCCATGACCCGATATCTATCAGAAATGCCCAACAAAACGCTACTTATGGCCAGTCTTTTGGCCGTCTCGTCCTTTGCCTTTGGCCAAGACGCCGAAGGTGACCACGTCGAATCCGAAGCCCGATGCCCGCTCTGCGTGGCTGGCGGCTTCGGCGCGAGCTCGCAAACCGAGCGCAACTGGAATCTCAGCACGCTCTATGTGCCTCGCTCCGTCACCGAAGCCGAGACCTTCCTGTGGTACCGCGCCGATCCGCGCTTGCAGTTCGGGGTCGCCCACCTCAGCAAGCAAAACGCCATTCGCTTCCTGCTTTCGGCCAACCTCGTGCCGGAGCGGGAAAAGACGCCGAGCGTGAACATCATGCTGGGCACCCAAGAAACGACCACGGGCAATCCGGGCTACGCCATGACCTTCGAAAAGCGCTGGGACAAGCTGAGCACGTACGTGGGTGTGGGCTTCCGCCGCACGGATAGCCGCGCGCGCCTCATCGGCGGGGCTCGCTATTCGTTCGCGCCGCAGTACTCGATTGGCTTCCAAGAAGACGGCCTTCGCGAGCACCTATTCGTCACCCATGACCGGGGCGATGTCTTCGGTGGCCTCTACCTTTACGACCTCGAACTGCCGGGCATCCTGTTCGGCGTCCGATTCTAAAGCGGGGTCAGTCCCGAGATCGCCGGGGCCTCCTTTTAGGGGGTCCCGGTATGATTTTGCCCGTGACCGCTTTTCCATCCGCCGATGTCGCCGTGACCCTGTTGCGGAACACCAACCAAGCCCGGGGCATCGGGCAATACGCCATTGACATGGTTTCCGGCCGGCTCGGGCAGGGCCTAGCCCCCGAAGTGCTGATGCGCACGCACATGTTCCACACTGACGCGGTGCTGTGCGGCGCCAGTGCGCTCGCCCTGGGCACCAACGCCCCGACCATCCTCCGCGCCGAAGCCCTGGAGTACGCCGACGCCGGCGGGGCGACCGTGTTCTTCTCCACCAACCGGGTGAAGTCCGAGAAGGCCGTGGTGGCCAACAGCAGCGCGGTGCGCGAATGGGACAGCAACGGAACGAACTTTGGCTTCAACCCCAACCTGGGGCACACCGCCGGTGAATTCGGCCACAACGACTTCTATCCGGTGGTGATTGCCGCCTGCCAAGAGAACGGCCTGGACGGCCAGACCGCCCTCCGCGCCATGGTCGCGCTGGATGAAATCCGCGGGCGATTGGCAGAAGTTTTCTCGCTCAAAACTTACAAGATTGACCACGTAGTGCACGGGGCGATTGCCTCGGCGGCGGTTTATGGGGCTCTCCACGGCGCCACGGCCGAGCAGATCGAAAGCGCCATCGGCATGGTGGTTGCCCACTACATCCCCTGGCGCGCCATCCGCGCGGGCAAGCAACTGAGCGACAGCAAGGGCGCCAGCGCCGCCATCAGCTCCGAGGTGGCCGTGCTCTCCATGAAGCGCGCCATGCGCGGCTTCCTCGGTCCGCAGGATATCTTCCGCAATCCGGAAAGCATGTTCCGGCAGTTCGTGCAGACCGACGGCGACAGCCCGTTCGATCTGGTGCTCTCGCACAGCGGCCACGACTTTGCCGTAATGGGCATGCACTTCAAGCTCGGCCTCTACGAACACCAGAGCGCCGGAGCCCTGCAGGGCGTGATTGACCTCATCCGCCAATCGCCCGACCTGCTGGACAACCAGGGCCAGAACCTGACCCGTATCCTCATCCGCGCCTACGAACCCGCTTTCGGCATCATTGGGGACCCCGCCAAGCGCGACCCGAAGACCCGCCAAAGCGCCGACCACTCCATGGTTTTTATCGTCTCGCGGTTGCTGAAGAAGGCCATCGCCGTCCACGCGGCCGATGCCAACTTCATTGCTAGCGCCGGCAATGATGCCCTGTGGCAGCGCCTGATGCTAATGCCCGAGGACTACGACGATGCCGCCCTGGCCGACCAGGAGACCCGCCGCCTGATGGCGCTCATCGAGTTCGAGCACGGAGGTCCGGAGTACGACGCCAAGTACCCGGACGGCATCCCAACCTCGTTGGTGATCTCCACCTCCACCGGCCGCACGGCCGATAGTGGCCTGGTGATGTACCCGAGCGGTCACGCCCGCAACACCACCGCCAACCTCAGCGCGATCCTGGCGACCAAGTGGGAGCGCATGGCCAATCTGGCCGGGGCCGTGGACGCGGAGCGCCGCCTGAAGCGACTGGAAGCCTTGCCGCTTGCTTCGGCCAGCGACCTGCTACACATCTACGCCTGACCCTTAACCGGACAAGCAAATACAAGAACGGCCGATCTCCTTTGCGGGAGACCGGCCGTTTGGCTTTGGGCTAGCGCCTTACTTTTCCAGCTGATCGAGAACCTGGATCAGGTCCGGGCGCTGCTGCAGGGCCGGGCGCAGTTGGCCGGCCAGCATCTTGGCTTCGTCGTCGCGGCCAATCTTCTTAGCGGCCATGGCCAGGTTCAGGCCGATGGCGGCACTACCCGGAATCCGGTTGAGGGCCACGGCGAGAGCTTGGTAGGCCTCTTCATGGCGCTCTTGGCCGGCCAGAGCAGTGGCGTACTCAATGTAGGCGGGTTCGCAGCCCGGATACAGGTCCACCAGCTTGACGGCGGCTTCTTCCGCGTCGCGCCACTCTTCCGCCGCGTTATACGCATTGGCGATGACGGCCCACATCTTCCAGTAATCCCCCAGCCATGTCTTGAGCGGTCGCAGTTCGCGCAGTGCCCCCTCGACGTCGCCTTCTTCCACCTTCTGGGCAGCCAGTCTCACGGCTTCGGCCCGCTTGGGCTGGTCGGTTTCCACCAGGGTTGCCAGCACATTGGCGCGCAGATTCGGCTCTAATTGCAGTTGCAGCATGTCGCGCAGCACGCGCGGGGCTTCAAAGGCTCGGTTGGCGGCCACCAGCGTCTGGGCGTATTCGTACATCAGGCCAGGGTCAGTCGGGGCGACATCCAGGCAGTCTTCGTAGAAGTCCAGCGCGCGGTCCATGTCACCCTTTTGGGCGAGGTAGGGCGCGTACATGCGCTTCACCACCAGCGGGTCTTCCAGGTGTTCCAGCGCATGGTCGAACACCTTCTCGCCCTCTTCGGCCTGACCAATGTTGATAAGAGCAATGCCGAGTCGCACGTGGGCATCGGCGTTCTGGTCGTCCGCTTCGATCCGTTCCTTCCACAGGGCCGGAACCTCGTGGCCGCGCCCCACGCTCACTGGCATGTCGGCCAGATACTGCGTGCTGGGCTTCGGCTCCAGTTCGCGGTCAATGGCCTTGCGGAAATTGCGCTCCGCATTGGCGGGCATCCCCAGGTTCATCTGGGCGAGGCCCAGGCGGGTGTAGAGCGCCGGTTCGTCTTCGTCCAGCGGGATCGCCTTCTCGAACATTTCCGCCGACTTCTGGTGCTCGTTCAGCGCCCCGTAGAATTCACCCAGAGCAAAGTAGCCACGGGCATCCGTGGGCACCAGGGAGATCGCCTTCTGCAGAGCCGCCTCGATGATTTCTGCCGTACCGATGCGGGCGGCGGTGCACATACGAGCCAGGTTGAGCAAGCTGAGGAACGGAGCTTCCCAATCGGGGTCCAGTTCCACGGCCGACTGCAGGGCATCAAAACCGGATTGCGGCGTGAACTCGCGTACCACTTGACCTTGGGCGCGCTCGATGTACTGCACTGAATCGAAGCCCAGCATGAAATTGAGGAACGCCTCCGGGTTGTCGGTGCCGAAGAGATCCATATCGCCTTCCAGCTTCACGTTCTCGTGGCCGGCCGCCTCGGTGATGTAGGTCACTAACTCGCGGAGTGCGGTGAAGAGGGTGGCGGTGGTGATGGAAATGGCGCGCTCGTTGCTCACTTCGCCCGCTTTGTTCACGGTGCGCACGGTGAGTTCGGAACCGAGTTCGCTTTCGCGAAACAGGCCATCAATCAGCAGGTCAAACTCTGATTGCTCCAACAACTGCGTGAGCATTTCGATTTCGTTTAGCTGTTCGCTCGGGTTGACCAGCGCGTAACGGGTAGCCCCTTGGTCGTCAAATTGGGCCATGTAGTTCACTTGCCCAATCTGCTCTTGAATGGCGGCCTGCGCGTATTCAACGGCAAAGTGGCTCAGTTGGCGGGCCATTGCCGGACGCGCGCCCGAAGCCGCGTTAAAGGGGAGTACGGCAAGTTTCATAGTACAGCAGGCCAGTGTACCGACCCCATGCGCCGTGGGGGGTACAACCCCAGCCGGATGGCCACTCCGATCGAAGTTCTT
>CAZVHE010000083.1:0-11179 GCA_964627705.1 uncultured Chthonomonas sp. | reverse complement strand
TTGCGGACCAACGTGCGCGGCCTGGACATTGTGTGTCGCTACGGCAAGGAAAGCTTCGGCGTCATCCTGCCCGCCACCGGACCGACGGTGGATGTGGTGACGGACCGCTTAGCCTCCCGATTTGAAGGGTGGACCCAGCTTCGCGGCGGGCCACACTCCCCGGTTACGGTGCGCATGGCCAAGGCCACGGCCCCGGATCACGGTCGCTCACTCAAGGAGATTCTCGCTTACCTGCGAGCTGAGCTCCAAACCAGCGCCGAGCGAGCCGCCTAAGGCCGTTCTCCGTTCCCAGTTAGAATCACAGCATGAGCGTTGTGATTCCGGTGGCTCACGACATCGTGTGCCCGTGGTGCTACGTGGGCATGGCCCAGGCGCGCCGGCTGGAGCAGGAGTTTGGGGTGCAGTTCGACTGGATTGGCTACGAGTTGTATCCCGAGCCGATGCCGTTCGACGATGGCAGCCCGCCTCCGCCGCTCCCCCCGGCGAACAAACCGAAGACGCCCAGCCGGTTCCAGCTGATGCTGGCCGCCGAGAACATGGAGCTGCCCAAGGTTTCGCGTCCCTATCCCATTCGCTCGCACGACGCTCTGGCGGCCTTGGAGTTCGCCAAAGCCCATGGCGACATCAACCCCTTGCTGGATCGCCTTTACGCCGCCTACTGGGATGAAGGGCAGAACATTGGCGAGCGCGAGGTCGTATTGAATCTGGCCGAAGAATGCGGTTTGGAACGCGCCGCCCTGAAGGAGGCACTGGAAGATCGTCGCTTTGCACACCTCATCATCCCCTTCGACGAGGGGGCTCACGCGAACGGGGTCTGGAACGTGCCCACGTTCTGGATTGGCGAGGGGCGCTATGCCGAGCAGCCGTACCGCGTGCTGGCCAAAGCGATGCGCGAGTACCTGGGAGCCTGACCCCGGTGACCGTGTACCCTGATTTGGAGTTCCCGGCCGCCCCGCCGGAGCGCCCGTACGTGTTCATCAACATGGTGAGCACGATTGACGGGAAAACCATTTCGGGGGAACGCCACGAGCCGGTGACCCAGCTGGGCAGTCGCCGCGACCACGCCACCATGCACGACCTGGAGCGCCACGCCCAGGCCATCCTCATCGGAGCGGAGACGGTGCGCGCCACACCGGTGATCAATTGGCCAGCGGGAGTTCTGCGCCTCGCCGCCAGCCGCACCGGGCGCCTAGACCCTCAGTCCTCGTTCTTTCATTGCCCCTCGGGCGACGCCTTTGTCGTCCTCCCCAAAGACGCCGTGGCCGGGGCCACCCCGGGCCTCCCCTTGTGGCCCGTAGGCCAATCGGAGGTGGACTGGGAAACATTCCTCCGTGAACTTCGCATCCATAAAGGGGTGACGCACTTGCTGGTGGAAGGGGGAAGTGAAATCAACGCCGAATTTTTGCGGCGCGACTTGGTGGATGAGCTATTCCTGACCCTCGCGCCCAAGATTCGTTTGGGCCGGGACCTGCCCACCTACGCCGGCGGCGATCCCCTGCCCCCGGGACACCTCATGAACTTTGACCTGCTTTCCTGCCAGCCCATCGAGAACGAAGTGTTCTTGCGCTACCGGAGACGCACCGCATGAAGCGCATTCTCACCTTCTCCACGTACCTTGTGCGCAATGGGGGCAAGTCGTTGCCGCTCATCGGGGTGATCGTGCTGGCGGTGCTGCTCATCGTCGGGATCGTCGCGTTGATGAACTCCATTCCGTACAGCATCCGCACGATTTACAAGCACAGCAAGAACTACACGGGCCTGGTACCGCGCAGCAACGCCAGCGTGGATCACAACATTCGCAAGGAAATTCGCGACGGCGCCCCCGTGCCGATTGAGCCCATTCTCGTCATCCGGGGCTCGCAGGCGCAAGTGAAGTCCATCGTAGGCGGGTGGCCGTTTGTGGTGCTGGCCATGCGGCAGGACGACATGCGCCGCTTTGCCAAGCGCCTGAACATCACGAAAATCGAAGGCCGCTACCCCAAGGCGGGCGAGGCGGAAGCGCTGATTAGCGAACCCGTGGCGCGTAACCTCAAGCTCAAGCTCGGCGATCCGCTCCTGAAGCCTGACAACGCCGACGCGTACTCGATGTTCCCGGTGAAGATCGTCGGCATCGCCCAGACCGATTACTGGACGATGATGATGCCGTACGAGTACCACGAGAAGTACCACTTCCCGCCTTACGACAGCGCACTGGTCTTTGCCAAAAACCCTGCCGACCAGGACAAGCTTGATCGTTGGATTCACGAGAAGTATCGGGGGGCCAACATCCGCGTCTTTGCCTACTTTTTGCTGGAAGAGGAAACGAACGGCATGTTCCGCATCCTCTACCAAATCCTGAACGTGGTGATCTTCACCCTGGTGGCAGTGATTACCCTGATGATGGCGATGCTGATCAACATCTACCAGTCGCAGCGCATTCAAGAATTCGGCTTGCTACAGGCCCTGGGCTACACGCGCCGCGACCTCATCCGGCGGGTGCTGGGCGAGAGCATTGCCGTCGTGCTGGTGGGGTGGCTGCTGGGCGTGGCGGCGGCCCAAGGCATGTTGCAGTTGGTGAAGGCTCGCCTCATGGACCCCAACGCCTTTGCGCTGGATGTGTGGGACCGCTCGGCTTTGCTCTACACCATCCCCGTGCCGGTCATGATTTTCCTCGCGGCGGTGGGCGCGATCTGGAGCCGCTTCCGCACCTTTGACCCCGTGAGCGTCGTGGAGCGACGACTGGCATGATTGAACTCCGCCAGGCCTCGTTGGTCTACAAAGACCAGGGCAAGGACCTGTACGCCTGCCGCCACATCAACCTGACGGTGCGCCCGGGTGAATTCCTGGGGATTCTCGGCCCCAGCGGGAGCGGCAAGTCCTCTCTGCTCTACTTGATGAGCGGGCTGAAGAGCCCGACCTCCGGGGAAGTGCTTTACAAAGACCAGCGCATCTCCGAGATGAGCGAACCCGAGCGCGCCCGCCTACGGCTGATGGACTTCGGCATCGTGTTCCAGTACCCCTATCTCATCGGCTACTTGAGCGCGTTGGAGAACGTGTTAGTGGGTTCGCCGGGAGTGGGCACTCGCGAGAAGGCGCAGGAGTTGCTCCTCGACCTCGGCATTGGGCACAAATCGCACCGCTTGCCGCACGAACTCTCGGGCGGCGAACGCCAGCGCGTTTGCGTGGCCCGCGCCCTCCTGGGGGGCCGCTCCGTCATCTTTGCGGACGAGCCCACCGCCTCGCTGGACCACACCAACGGCCTCGCCGTGGTGGACCTGCTGGTACGGCATCGGGGTGAGGGGGCTTTAGTCATCGTGACCCACGACCCTTCGATGCTGACCCAAGCCAACCGGGTGATTCATATCAGCGATGGCGAGGTCGCGAACGAGGAAATGTCACCTCAAATCGTGCCGACGGGCCTACATCGCGAAACGATTGGCCCCTAAATTGCGCCTTACTGCAAAGGAACGCACGGAATCGGACTCAGGCCGAGCTTGAGTTTGGTATCATGCGTTACTGCGCCGCAAACTTCGGCTTGCCGGTAGTCAAAGGCGCCTAAGCGAACTGGACGTCTCCTCAAAAAGTGAGGGGAATAGGATGCGGGACGGCTCTCAAGGCGACATCCCGTAGGCCTATCGGGTGGACGACGGCCTGCTGTCCGATTCGTGTGTCGTTCTGTCGGGTTTCTCCGGATTCACCTCCGGAACTGACTTCACGGTCACGCAAGTGGCCGAGGGAAACTTGATTGGCTACCTATACGCATATCCTGATGAGCGCAGCCGCACTGGCCGCAGTTGTTCCGATGGCGCACAGCGCCCGCGGTTCGTGGTTTTCACGCATCGCCGACCGATTCCGCCGCAGCGAGCCTAAGCAAGCCGTGGCCGACCCGCCGTCCATCCCCAATGATGCCGGCTGGCAGCTGATCCACAGCGAAAACGCCGACAGCTTTGAAGCCTGGTTGCTCAAGGATCAGTCCGGCCTCCCGCTGGGATCGAGCGAACAACCCTCGCTGGGCTCCCACCTGCTGATCGAGCTTTTCGATTGCGACCAAACGTCGCTGGAGAAGGTCTCGACCGTTGGCAAAGCCATGCGCGACGCCGCGATTGTGAGCGAAGCGACCGTGGTGGACGAATCGTTCCACGAGTTCGAGCCGTGGGGTGTTTCCGGTGCGGTGATCATCCAAGAGTCGCACTACACCATCCACACCTGGCCCGAGCACCGCTACGCGGCCGTGGACCTGTTCTACTGCGGCGGCACGATCTACGTGGACAAGGCGATTGAGGCCCTGCGCGAGCAGTTCAAACCCGGCCGCATGAAGTTCCTCGTCGTGCGACGCGGCATCGAAAGCGAAGTCGCCGGCTAAGCCGCTGAATTGACATCAAGAACCCCCGGGAGCCGAGAATGGCCGCCGGGGGTTTTTCGTGTCGGATAGTCGTTAGAATCCCAACGTCATCGGCGTCACGAGCTTGAAGGCCAACCGGTTGGTGAACGTGCGGCTGTTCGGGTCGCCCACAATCAGGAACATCTCCGTGCCCCGACGTCCGCTCAGACGGTACGAGGCATTCCAGTTGTAGTCGTCATTGCGGCGCACCAAGCGGAAGGACACGCCTTCGAACTTGCCCAAGTCGTGCGTGGCCACGAGTACCATCTGCGTTTCCGCATCACCATCAAACTCCACGAACTCGTTGCTGAGAGATAGTTGCGTAAACGGGGTGACGCGGTACTGTAGGCCAAGCTCCAAGTCGCGGCGCTCGCGGCCCCGGAAACGAGACCAGGCCATCTCGGCCCGCACCCGGCGGTACGGGTCGTTGTAGGGGTAAGTCGCCCCGATGCTGAAACTGCGGTCGTGGAACTGCTCGAAGCGGCCCGCGCTGTAACCCATCCCAAATCCAAGCCCATTCAGCAGGCTCATTTCGGCATTCACCCCCACGTTATCGCGGTAGAAGTCGCCGTTGAAGCGATGGGACGAGGAGAGGTTCAATCCAACCCCCCACTCGCGTACGCCCGGCATCGTGTACTGTTCGCCGTAGCGACTGAACAGCCCCACCCGCCGGAAATTCCGCTCCGGCGCAAAGCCGATGCGCGGGAAGAAGTTCGGCGTGACCTCGTTGTACTCCACACCCGCGTTCCACTTTGCGGTTTCCAAGAAGGCCCCCGTCGAAATGCGGCTCCCGCTCCGCTGTTGCTCGTCGTCCGTGAACTGGGTGTTGAGGTAGTACGTCGTGTCCCCGAGGGTGTAGCTCGAGTTCAGTTGGCCCGCATCATTGTCTCGTCCGGTTTGATCGTTGCGCGCGTAAGCGAGACTCGTCACGAGCTGCGGACTCCACCGACGACTGAGCGAGAACACGCTGGCAGTCTGATCGCCAAAATCCGTCACGGCCATGGCACCCATTCGGGTGGTCGCATCCACATCCCCGTAGATCTTGATGCCGGAGTCAATATCCCGAATCCGTTGGCTGGCAAAGAGGCGCGCGTCGAATCCGGTGCCGAAGTAGTTCTGCCCTTCTTGGAAGAACGGTCGCGCTTCGCCCGCCAGCCGCTCGAAGTAGCTGAAATCGAGCGAGAGAATGTCGTTCTCGATGTTCACGTCGTCGGGGTTGATGGTGCCGACAAGGCTGAGCCCCCCGGGCAACTGACGCTTGAAGTCCAAACCAACTTGGCTCTCAAACTTCTCATCCTCGCGTGCCCCGACAAAGGCGTAGGGCAGTAGCAGGAATTGGTCGTTGCCCTCAATCTTGGGCACGTTCACTCCTGTCCATTGCGGGTTCCGGGTGCGGTCACCGCGCGTGTAGGCGTAGGAGTACGTGTTCGATTTGTTGCTGCGGAACCACTCCACGTCGAACCGGGCGTCGCGCAGACCCGCCGGGGCCGGGGACACGATCTGCCAAGGGATGCGGGCTTCAAACTGCCAACCGGTTTCCGTGCGCTTGGCTTGCGCTTCGAATTCGCCGACCCATTCCGTCTTGGCCGCGCGCCCGCCGTTCAGTTCGATTTCGGTGGCCCCCTGCGGGTTGATCCCAAACTCGTCGTCGCCCGTCCCCTGCCCCAAGAGGTCGAGCGACAATCGCATCTGGTCATTCCCGCTGAGGCTCACGTTCTGCCGATACTCTTCCGCCACAAGCTTCTTCGGGTCGGTGTAGACCCGTCCGGCAAAGTAGATGTTCTTGCCGTCGTAGCACAGCCAAAACTCGGCGCGCTCGTCGCTGGGCAGGCCGGTGTCACGGTCGAAGAAGCCTTCGCGTCGGACCGATTCATCCCATTCTCCGGCGGTGATCTCGCCATCAATCGTGGGGGGATTCCTGACAACCACGGCCGGCAACGGCTCGCGAAGCTGTAAGTCATTCACCGGGGCGACGGGAGCGACAGGCAAAAGGGGCATCGTGCCACTGTACGGGCCCCAGCGCCGCGTAGTTACCGTTACGAAATGGAATCGGGCCTCATGGCCCTTGCCGGGGCCATTTCCCTTCCCCCGCCGCCCGCCATAATGAACCCATGGATATCTTTGTCCCGGCGGAGTTCCGTTACCTCTATGAGGTGAGCGATAAGCGACCGATTACGAAGATCCCGAGCCCGATCCTTCGTGAAAAGTGTCCGCCGGTGGCCCGAGTCAACTCCCGCGTCAAGAACATCGCCGACAACATGGTGCGCATCATGCGCGAAGCGCACGGCATCGGCCTGGCCGCCCCCCAGGTGGGGATCCGCGAGCGGATCGTGGTGATTAGCCCCGATGACCGCCCGATCGTGCTCATCAATCCGGTGATCACCGAGTTCTCGGAAGAGACCGTGATTGCCCAGGAAGGCTGCCTCAGCTTGCCCGGGCTCTACGGCGATGTGGAGCGAGCGGAGTCCATCGTGATTAAAGGGCTGGACAAGCGCGGGCGCGAGGTGGAGTTTGAGATGGAAGGATTGGCCGCCCGCATCGCCCAGCACGAGGTGGATCACCTGGACGGGATCCTCTTTATTGACAAGGCCGACCCTGCCACGTTGCACTGGGAAACGCCGCCCTCCGAAATGGACGACGCATGAAGATCGTTTTCTTCGGGACGGCTCCGTTCGCCATTCCCTCGCTTGAGGCCGTGGCGTCCGTGACGTCATTAGTCATCGCACAGCCGGATCGCCCCGCCGGGCGCGGCCTCAAAACCGTGATGACCCCGGTGAAGGCACGCGCGCTGGAACTGGGTTTGCCGGTCGAGACGCCCGAGCGGTGCCGCCGTCCTGAGGTCATTGAACGGCTCAAAGAGATTGATGCCGATCTCTTTGTGGTGGCCGCTTACGGGCAGATTCTCCCGCAAGCCCTGCTCGATGTCCCCCGGCACGGCTGCATCAATATCCACGGGTCCCTGCTCCCCGCCTACCGGGGCGCCGCGCCCGTGCAACACGCCATCTGGAACGGTGACGCCTTCTCCGGTGTTACTTTGATGCGTATGGACGCGGGGATGGACACCGGCGACATCATCGCCATGGAGACATGCGCCATTGCGCCCGACGAGACGGCCGGCGAGCTCTATAACCGCCTCGCCGACATGGGCGGGCAACTTCTCGCCGCGCACCTCGCGACCCTGGGGAGCGGCCAGTACGTTGCCACGCCTCAGGATCACACGAAGGCCACCATGGCCCCCAAGATCTTGCCAAGCGATGCGGAAATCCCGGCGGACGAACCCTTCGATCTGGCCTATCGCCGCTACCGCGCCATGACGCCCGTGCCCGGGGCGTGGATCCAAACCCGTTGGGGACGCCTCAAGCTGCGCGACGTGCGGCCTGTGGCCTCCACTTCTCCCGCCGGAACCGTGGTGGGCACTCGCCCCGAGTTCGTCATCGCCTTACCGGGCGGCGCCTTGGTGCTCCGCCAAGTCCAGCCAGAGGGTAAGAAAGCGATGCGCGGCACCGATTTTGCCAACGGCGCCCGGATTCAGCCGGGCGACTCGTGGGCACCGATTTCGTAACTTCATCACCAGAACCATCATGCACAAACAGAATCTTCGCCGGTTGATCATCGGGGCCGTGGCCATCGTCGTCATCTTCATCGGGTGGTCCATGTTCCGCAACTACGCCAAGGACCCGGGCGACGTGGGCACGGTGGACAGCGAAGGCTGGGTGCTGGCGGTGGAGGACACCGACGAGGGCTATCGCACGGTGGTCTTTAACCCCGACGGCGCCAAGACCACCCTGGGGGGAGCGGCCGACCAGGAAGACGAACTGGAAGCCACCTGGCGCCCCGACGGCAACAAGGTGATGCTGATAAGCAACCGGGGCGGGGGCAGCTTTAGCGTGTACCGCTGGCAACCCGACACCCAGAATGCCGAACTGCGCATGCCCCGGGGCACCCGCAACGCCGCAGGCCTGTGGTACCCGCAATCGGGCAATGCCCTGCAGAACGATGCGGGCATTGTCATCGTCAGCGGCCTGGTGCACCGGATTGACCAACGCACGCAAAAATTGACGCAGATTCTCCCGCCGCCGAGCATGAGCCGCGGTGGCGCGCAGGAAGAAGGCGCGAGCGGCATGAGCGGGGCGATGAGCGGGATTTACGCCACGCTGGGCACCTCGTTTAGCGCGGCCTATTGGGCCGGGAGTGACCAAGCCCTCTACGCCGTGATGCGCCGCGAAGAAGGCGGATTCCTCTTGATTTACAACCGCTTGGGCACGGATACCCGTGGTATGCCTTATCCGCCGGTGCAATTGGCCGCGGGCGACCGGATTGACCTGGACGTGCTCCCCAACGGGGTGGCGGCTGTGGCCATCGAAGGCTACAAGTGGCCGGACCCCAACGACCCGCGCATTCCCGAGCAGTTCAAGAAGGACGGTGAGCTTACGGTGCCGTTCGAAAACGTGTTGTTCATTGCGCGCCCGACGGCGGAGGGCGCTCCGCCCAATATGACGGTCGCTTTCTCGGCCAGCAACGACCAGGTGCTGCGCCACCCGGCTTTCGCACCCGACGGAACCGCGATCATCGGATCAGCCGGGACGCTAAAGGACGGGCAATTCAAGAGCGATGCGCTCATCATCTTCCCGCCCGAAGAAGGCGGCGTACAAAAGGCGCAACCCATTGTCCCTGGCCCCGCCGAGATGCCCGCGTGGCACCCCAACGGCAAGATGATCGTCTACGTCGGCAAGGACGACCAGGGGCGAGGGCGCTTGTTCACGATCAACTTCGAAACCCAAACCCGCAAACCGTTGGGTGAGCCCGGGAAATTCACGAACCCCATGTTCAGCCCTAAGACGGACGAACGCGCGGGCACGGTGCCTAACCCGCCATCGCCCGCTCCGCAACCTTAAGCACGTCGTTGGGGTCGGGGTCACCCTCAAGGGTGTTGATGAACTGCCCGTACGGACACGTCCGGCGCGGGTCGTTCACCTTGTAAATGCCCACGCAGGGTCGGCCCAGGGCGGCGGCCATGTGTGTGCTGCCGGTATCGCCGCCAATGTGGACGGCGCACCCATGGATGAGGGCGGTGAGCTCGGCCACGTTGGTGTGCCCCACCATATCTGCGGGCGGAGTCGTGCAGTGGGATAACACTTCTTCAAAGATCGGACGATCCCCGGGAGCGCCCAGAAACACCACCGGGCGGCCCCGCTCCATCAGCGCCGCGGCCAGAAGTGCATTCTTGGCTGGCGACCAGCGCTTGCTCGCCCAGCCCGCCCCGGCGTTGATCAGGGCATAACCGGGGCCATTGACACCCCGTTCGGCCAGCTTGGCGGCCACGCTGGCTTGTTCTTCCGGCGCGGGGGCGAGGCCAAAACGGGCGCGGTGCGTTTGGCAGCCCAGGGCTCGGGCCACGTCCACGTACTGGTCCACCACATGCAGGCTACTGGGGTCGGGCATCACGGGGCTGGAGAACAGCCGCGCCCCTTCTCGCTGCCAGTGGAACCCCAGGCGGCGCTGGGCGCGGGCCGCGCCCACAAGCAACCCCGACTTGAGCAGCCCCTGCATATCCAGGGCCACATCGAATTCGCCTAGCTCCTTCACCCAGGCCCGCTTTTTGATCTGGGACTTCTCGATGGTGATGACTTCGTCAATGGCGTCGCACTGCTTGGCGAGGGCGGCAAAGCGTTTGTCCGCGATCCACACGATTTCGGTGGCGATCCCTTCGTCTTTGAGTGCGCAGGCCACCGGCAGGGTACAGCACACGTCGCCGAGGGCGCTCAGCCTTACGATGAGGACGCGCACGTTTCCTCCAGAAGCTCTTGGGCGGCGCGGATCACGTCCGCCGGGTCGGAATCGTCGGCGCGCATGCCGCCGTGGATGATGCGCCCCTGGGTGGTGTAGGGGCGGAACCGCTCGGGGCGATTCTTGCTAAACACGCTCACTACCGGCACGCCGTAGGCGGCGGCCATGTGCCCGGTGCCGGTATCGGCGGCCACATGAAGATGGCTGGCGGCCACCAGCGCCATAGAGGTGCGCAGATCGTAGGCTCCCACGCGGTTCAGCACGGCTGGATGCGGGATTTCCGGGTCGCCCGGGCCTCCGACGGCGACGATATGGGTTCCGGGCGCGGCCAGCCCGGCCGCCACTGCCGCCCATTTTTCGGGCGCGAACCGCTTGACGGCCTCGGTGGCCCCGGTCTGGATCGTGATCAGCCGGCCCGGAAACTCAGCCCGGAACGCCGCCACTTCGGCCTCCAAGTTGGGCATGATCGGGCGCTCGGGGGTTTCCAGAGGGGAAATCAGGCGGACAGCCGCCATGGCCCGGTCCACTTCGTGCGTCACATCCCCGGCGAGGGCCGCAGGGGGATTGAGGGTACGCGCCAAGGCGTCGGTGGCGCGAGTGCTCATGCGCCGCTTGGCCCCAGAAAGCCGCAGGGCCAAGGCCGTCTTGCTGTGCCCCTGAAAATCAAATCCAACATCAAAGTTGAGTTGCCGAAGGCGCATCCACTGCGCCCACTGTTCCCGGAAGGCCGCCGGGCCGCTCATGTTCTTCCAGCGCCGACGGTCAAACACCACCACCTCGTTCACCAGGTCCGGCACGGCCAGCACCGGTACCGGCTCGCGTTGCACCGCCCAGCCAATGAACGCCTCGGGGAATTGGCGGCGCAGGGCCGTCGCCGCCCACGCGGCCATCACGCAGTCGCCAATGGCGGCGAACCGCACGATGAGGATGCGGGGCGCGCTCACAGTAGCCCCTTGCGGCGGGCGGCCCGCCACCGGTCATGGATCCGCAGCCATTGCGCGGGGCGGGTAAGGGTTTGCTCCGCCGACCAAG
>CAZVHE010000082.1:0-11194 GCA_964627705.1 uncultured Chthonomonas sp. | reverse complement strand
CCACTGATTTGAGTCACGGCGCGGTCGGCCAGGTGCGCGATCCCGATGCGATCCAGCACTTCCGAGCACTGTGCTGCCTCCCGCGGAGCCGGATGCAGAAGACTGCCGTGCCGCCAACCGCCCAGGGCCACCACATCGCGCACGCGGTAATCGGACGGACGGTCTGCCGATTGGGGAATGTAAGCCAGATGGGCGGCGCGATCCGATTCGGGCATGGCGGTCAGCGGCTCGCCTTCGATTTGCACTTCCCCGGACACCGGGGGAATCAGGCCGCACAGCGTCCGCAAGAAGGTGGATTTGCCCGCCCCATTGCGGCCCAATAAAGCGTAAACCCGACCCGGGGCCAGGGTGAGATCGGGGAAGCTGGCCAACGCGCAGGGCGGATTTCCCACCTCGAGACCCTGCCACCCCAGGGGCTTAGCCGACTTCATCCATCGCCCCCGCCGCGAAGGCGTGGAACATCCCCGCGTACACCCCATCCTTCGCCATCAACTCTGTGTGCGAGCCGATCTCAATCAGCTCCCCACGCCGGATCACGGCAATGCGGCTGGCCCGGCTGGCGGTGGTGAGGCGGTGGGCAATGAAGAGCGTGGTGCGCTCGGCCATCACTTGGTCCAGCGCTTCGGTGACGTACTTTTCGCTCACGGCGTCCAGGTTGCTCGTCGCTTCGTCCATCACCAGCACTTTGGGGTCGCGGGCGAGGGCGCGCGCAATGGCCAGGCGCTGCATTTCGCCGCCACTCAGCCGGGTGCCCCGCTCTCCCAGTTGGGTTTGCATTCCGTCCGGCATCCGGGCGACAAAGGCGTCCACATGGGCTTGAGCGGCGGCGCGTTCCACCTGTTCGGCCGGGGCATCCGCCGCCCCCAGGCGCAGGTTGTCCTCAATCGTCCCCGCAAACAGGAATGTCTGCTGGGGCACCACTCCGAACTGCTTGCGGAGCCAGCCGAGGTCAAGGTCTCGCAGGTCAATCCCGTCGAGCAAGATCTGCCCTTCCGTGGGATCGTAGAATCGCAAAAGCAAGTCGGCGATGGTGGACTTCCCCGCCCCGCTCGGCCCGACCAAAGCGAGCGACGTCCCTGCCGGGATCGTGAAGTTCACATCTCGGAGCGCCAGTGTGCCATCCGGGTAGGCAAAGCTCACATTGCGGAACTCTACGTCTCCCTTGATGCTGGCCAGCTGCATGGCCCCACTTTGCAGAGGCTCTTCCTCCACCTCCAGCACTTCGCGTTGCAGGCGCTCGGCGGCGGCTGTCACCTGGTTGTAGGTGTTATTCATGTTGGCGAAGGACCGCGCCCCCTGGTTGATCTGGTCCATCGCCAGCGTCAAAGCCACAATCTGGGAAACCACCAGCATCCCCTGGGCCGCCATCCAGCCGCAGATATAGAGGATCGCCGCTAGCGACACCGCCCCAATGAACTCCACCATGGGCCGCAGGGCGGCAAAACGGCGGGCCGCCTGAATTTGGCTACCAAAGGCGCGTTCGACCAAACCAGAGTAAAGGTCGCTGATGCGCTGCTCCGCCGCAAACGCCTTGATCACGCGCGTGCCTTGCAGGGCTTCGTTGGCCATGGCGTTCAAGTCGCTCAGGTCATCTTGCACCACCGCCTGGGCGGCCTTCATGCGGCGGCCGTTGCGATTCACAAACCACGCCAGCACCGGGATGAACAGGATGGCCAACAGGGCCAACTGCCACTGCATCCAGATGATGGCGACGAGCGCGGCAATGGCCCGGAACGGACCGTCAATCCCATCCCGCACCATCCCCACGGCGTTGGCGTAGACGTTGACGTCGTTCGTTAGCGCGCTTTGGATGGACCCCGTGCGCTTGTCGTTGTAGTAGCGCAACGGGAGCCGCTGGAGCTTGCCGAATAGCCGCAGGCGGAGATCGGTACCCAGCCGCGCCGAGGCCTTGGTGATGAAGAAGGTCTGCCCCCGGGTGAAGAAGTACTTGATCCCGAATACCACCACCACCAGCAGGCACATGACGAGAAGATCGCGCAAGGCCTGGTGCTGGCTAGCGGTCATCCCCTTGCCTGAACCCCCTGGTGCCGATGCCGAGGAGCCCGATTCCGCTGGGTTCGGGGCCGGAGCCTCGGCCGCCGGGTTGGATGGTACAAGCGGTGCCAGTTGCTGCAACAAGGGGCTGCGGCGAGAGTTCGCCGGAGCATTGGGTTGGCTCGCCCGCTCAATGCTGGCCATCGCCTGCTCAGTAAGCGGTATGGTGGCCGCCGTCAGCAATGATGCGACCAGAGCGCACCCGATACCGAGGCCAATAAGGCGACGTTGGGCCTTTAAATCCTCCCAAACGAGGGGGTGTAAATGCCACCAACGTGCCATGCGCAATCGCAGTTTACGCGAGACCCTCTAGTTCCCCGTAAATTTACCGATATCCAGAGTGGGACTCTCGCATATGAAAGCCTTGACCTATATCGCTCTGACCCTTGCCACTGGGGTTGCCCTTGCGGACACTGCCCCGGTGACCACTTCGGCCGACATCGCTATCAACAGCAAGTATGTGTGGCGCGGCATTAACATCACGGACGACGTGGTGGTGCAGCCGTCCTTCACCTTCGGTTGGCAAAAGTGGAGCCTCAACCTGTGGGGCAACTACGAAACCACGAACGCCAATGGCTTCAAGAATCGCTTCACCGAAGTGGACACCACGCTGACCTACAGCGACACCGCCGCCAACGGCACGTGGAGCGCCGGCGTGGTCAACTATGCCTTCCCGAACACCGGCGGTAGCGACACCACCGAACTCTTTGGTACCTACACCTTCGGCCAAGCCTTCAACCCGACGGTCGGCCTGTATTGGGACGTGGACGAAGCCAACGGCATCTACCTCAACTTCAGCGCCAGCGACACCAAGGACGTTCCGGGCACCCCCGGCGCTTCGTGGGGCTGGAACGCCAGCGTGGGCTACGGCACCGAAGACCACAACCGGTTCTACTACGGCAGCAACAAGGCCAGCCTGGCCGACTGGAAGCTGGGTGGCGTGTTCAACCTGCCCGCCGGCAATGGCACCGCTTACTTCAACACGTCGTTCACGGGCCTGCTGGATAGCAGCCTGCGCCAGGGTGCGTCCAACCGATCCAACTGGGTGATCGGCGCGGGCTACAAGATCAGCTTCTAAAGCCGATCTTAACCGAAACAAAAGCACCCCGGGGGAAATCCCTCGGGGTGTCTTTGTTTGTCCAGACTTTCGCCGAGTTTAGTTGTTCGTCGTGACCGTCAACCGCGCAAAGTCGCTGCGCAAGTTGTAGTTGGTCGTGCCGGTGCGAGAGCGGTAGTAACCGATTCGAGCCTCGCCGGTGCTACTGATGAAGTTGCCCGCGTTGGTCGTCACCGTGTAGGTTGTCGAGGTATCGGCCGTGCCCAGACTCTGAGAACCGATCTGCGTGTACGAGCCGGTGCTGTAGTTGTACAGGTACACCGCCAGCGTCCCGCTTAGGCTCATGTTGTTCTCCACCGTCACCGCGATGCTGACCACGCCCGTGCCCCGGTTGATGCCGGAGAAGATGGCGTCGTAGTCCACCACGCGGCGGCTGCCGGAAGCCGCACTGCGCAGGTCGAACCGCAGGTTGTCACTGGTGGCCAGGCTCGTTACGCTACCACCCGCAATCGTGCCAGCAAACACTTGCAGGCTCGTCGGGGCGTAGTTTGTGGCCGTCGTGCCACCACCGCCTCCGCCGCCGCCCGTGGAGCCGAGCGCACGGGCCACGTTGATGCGACCGAAGCTCACCCAGGAGCCGACCGGATCCGTGGTGGATTCAATGGCGTTGCGGATGGAAACGTTGCTCGCCGTCAGGCCGTTCTTGGCCCACAGCAGGCCCGCGAGACCGGCGACGGCCGGAGCCGCCATGCTGGTACCGCTGAGCGTGGCGTAGGTGTTGCCATCGTACGTCGAAAGGATGCTGGAACCCGGCGCAGCGACGTCCACCCACGAACCGAAGTTGCTGAAGCTGGATCGCGCATCGTTCTGGTCCGTCGAACCCACCGCGATGCAGTTGGTGTAGAACGCCGGATAGCTCGCCGCCGACGTGTTGCTGTTGCCCGCAGCGGCGACCACCACCACATTGCGGCTCCAGGCGTAATCCACCGCGCTCTGCAACGTGGAAGAGCCGCTGGAACCACCCAACGAGAGCGAAATCACGTCCGCGCCGTTATCCACCGCCCAGGTGATGCCGTTGGCGATGGCCGAGAAACTGCCCGAACCCGAGGCGCTCAACACCTTGACCGGCATGATGCGGGCGTTCCAGTCCACCCCCGCTACGCCGCGGGCGTTGTTCGTCACGGCCGCCGCGATGCCGGCACAGTGCGTCCCGTGGCCGTTGTCGTCATCAGCGTTTGTGTCGTTGTTGACAAAGTCGTATCCGGGGACGATCTTGCCCGCCAGATCCTGGTGCGCCATGTCCACGCCGGTGTCCACAATCGCAATCACCACCGAGGAGGAACCCGTGGTGACAGTCCAGCCTTGCGGCGCACTGATCTTTTGGAGCGCGTACTGGCTGGAGTAGTTGGTGTCGTTCGGATTGACTTGGAAAGTGCGAGCGATGTAGTTCGGCTCGGCGTATTCCACGTTCGGGAGCGAACGGTAGTAGTCTAGCGCCTTCTTGGTGCTCATCGAGGCCGGCACCCGGACTCGTTGCACTTGAAGGGCGCGCAGGGTTTCCACCGAGCGCGCACCAATGCGGGCGGTATCCAGCATCGCGGAGATACTCGCGCCGCTGCGATATTTGACGAGGACTTCGCCTTCCACATAAGGAGCAGTCGGAGCAGCCGATTGGGACATCGCCACGGCCGCGATACCGGCAAGAATTGTCGTCGCAGTGAACTTGATAGGATTCATGTGCAGAAGCCCGGATAAGGGGCACCCTCCACTGGCCCCCAGCGGGGCCAAAGTGCCCAGTATTGTACCGGGGACCACGGGAGGCTCACAAGTTCCTTCCACAAATCATCGACATTTTGGTGGTGCCGAGCATGAAACCCGTATTCGAACGGTTATGGCACCAGCCCGGAGGGCAATCCGCCCGGCCACTGTTCGTCAATCAGTTGCTGAATGTGCTGGATGCGGTTCGCAGGCTTGGGGTGCGTACTCAGGAACTCCGGCGGCCCGCCTGCCGAGGCTTCGTCCAGGATCTTCATCACGCCGATGAGAGCGCGGGGGTCGTAGCCCGCTTCGTACATATAGCGCAGGCCGCTGCGGTCGCTTTCTAGCTCATCGTCGCGGCCGTACCGCATGTTGATGGTCTGCCCGATCATGGCGGCCATCTGCCCGGCTTGGCCGTCGGTGGCGACGCTTGCCGCATTCACCATGCCTTGCGTCAGGCCTGCACGTGCCATGTGCTCGGCGCTATGCCGCTGGATGACGTGCCCGATTTCGTGGCCGAGCACGCCCGCCAGTTGGCCTTCCGTCTCCAACCGGTTGAGCAAGGCCCGGGTGATAAAGATCTGCCCACCCGGCAGCGCGAAAGCGTTGATCGTCTCCTGATCCCTAAGAAGGTGAAAGTTGAACTTATAGGGGCTCGTGCGGGCCTCGGTGCGGTCTACCAAGCGGGCACCCACTTGGCGCACCAGGGCGGCGGCTTGGGTGCCCGTTTCCGCGCCGCCGTGCTGGGCGGCCATTTCGGGGGCGGCTTGCAGGCCGAGCGCGACTTCTTGGTCCACATTTAGCGCCACGCGCTGGGTTTCGCCTGTCACCGGATTCTTTTGAGAGTTGCCGTAGAACGAAATCAAGGCACCCACTACCATCACCAATGCGAGGCCCGCTCGGGGGCCGCAGCCAGTGCTTGGCCGGCGCGCACCGTAGGCCGACCGTCGCCGGGGAGGGGCTTGAGGATACATGCCCCTATTGTAACGCGGGGACGCTACGCCGAAGTGCGGATGTGCAGGAGGTCGCCATCTTGAATGACATACTCCTTGCCTTCCAGGCTCATCTTGCCGGCCTTGTAGGCCGCGTCGAGCGAGCCCGCCTCGTCGTAATCCGCGTAGTGCACCACCTCGGCGCGGATGAACCCCTTGGCGATGTCGTTGTGGATCGTGCCTGCGGCCTTGAGCGCAGTACTCCCCGCCCGCAGCGGCCAGGCACGAGTGTCGTTTTCGCCCGCCGTGAAGAACGTGATGAGCCCCAGCGCCCCGTAAACGGCCCGGATCACCTTGGCCCCAGCGCTTTCGGTCAGGCCGTAACCCGCCAGGAATTCCGCCCGGTCGTCGGCATCCAGCTGCGCCAGTTCCTCCTCCAGATTCGCGGAGACGGCAAAGGCGACGGTGCCGCTCGCGCGCAGGGTTTCGATCTCCTTGGTCACAGCGGCGGGCGGGTTGCTCACGTCGGCCTCGCCGACATTGAACGCCACCACGCACGGCTTCGCGCTCACAAACTGGAAGTTCTTGACGATCCTCGTCTCTTCCTCGTCGAACTCCATCGCGCGGATGGGCGTGCCTTCCTCCAGCACCGGCTTCAGGCGTTCAAAGAGTCGCTTCTCCAGATAGTCCGGGTGTCCAGGCGACTTCACGTTCTGGCTCTTGGCCAGGCGTTCCAGTCGGTTCTCCACAATCGCGAGGTCGGTCAGCACCATCTCCACGTCCACGCTTTCGCGGTCGCGGGCGGGGTTCACGTCGGCGTGGTGGGGCACGAAGTCGCTCTCGAACGCCCGCACCACGTGCAGCAGCACCTCGGCCTTCTTGGCGGCTTCCAGCAGCTTGTTGCTGAACATCTTGCCGGTGGGGGCCAGGGCTTCGCCGTCGTCCGCCAACGTGACGGTGGCGGGGGTGGCCTTCTTCGGCTTCACCTGCGCCACGATGCGGTCAAACCGCGGGTCCGGCACGGGCACGGCGGTCACGTCGCCTTTGGCATCGCCCCCCGCGGCGGCGCGGTACAGTGTGCTCTTCCCGACCATCGGGAATCCGATCAATAGAACTTTCATGGTTGTGAGGTCTGCGCGGAGGTGGGGTCAACTATGACTTCGATGGGGTCGTCCGCACTCCGTTGCGGTAGCACCCAAAACACGACGATCGAAATCAACAACAAAACGAGCGGAAGCCAAGGAATGGGGGCCTGACGCACGGGCGGCTTGGCCATGCCGGGCGAGGCAAGGTGTTCATCCGTCCCAGCGGGACCGACCGATTGACCTTCCTCGGGCTTCACACCTGGGATTCTAGCCAAGCGGGCGGGTACCTTCGGGGTCATGCGGGCCGTCGAATCAGGTTTAGCCTCGATTGGAGGGCCCATTCTGCTGGCACTGGAGTTCATTGGCGAACTGGTGATGCTCCTGGGCGAAGCCATCAGTCGCCTCTTTCGGCACAAGCTGGAAGTGCGCGAGCTCACCCGCCAGATGGCATTCATCGGCGCCAATAGCGTGCCGATCGTCGCCCTCACCACGCTTTCCAGCGGCGCGGTGATTGCGCTCTACGTCAGCGAGATCTTGGTGAAGTACGGCGCGCAGAGCCTCGCCGGGGCCACCGTCGGCCTGGCAGTGGTGCGCGAAATCGCTCCGGTGCTGGGCGGCATCATGGTGGCGGCGCGGTGCGGCTCGGCTATTGCCGCGCAAATCGGCACGATGGTGGTGACCGAGCAGGTGGACGCCCTCCGCTCACTCAACGTGCCGCCGGTGAACTACCTGGTGGTGCCCCGGCTGCTGGCGGCGGCGCTGATGCTGCCCATGCTCGGCCTCATTGGGATGTTCGCGGGGGTGGGCGGGGGCTACCTCGTGGCCGTAATGGGAGGCGGCGTGCCCGATGCCATCTTTATGGATTCCGTTCGCCAATTCGTGACCATAGACGATGTGGGGAAGGGGCTGCTGAAGACCTTCGTATTCGGCATCGTGGTCGCCATGGTGTCGTGCCAGCAGGGCCTGCGGGTGCGGGGCGGCGCGGAGGGCGTCGGGCGTGCCACGACGCAGACCGTCGTCATCAGCATGGTGCTGGTGTACGTGCTGAACTACTTCCTCAGTGCCTGGCTGTATCGCCTCGGTAGCTAAGGTTCAGCCTCGCAGGGGACTGACCACCACGCGCCGATCGGGATCAAGACCCACGCTTTCGGCCCGGAGGCGGTGCTGCTCAATCGCGCGGTGTTGCATCTTGCGGATGCGCGCATCAGCGGGGCTGAGTTCCACCGCCCTTCCACTCTGCTGCACCATTTGGATCGCCTGCTTCACCTCGTTCATGGCTTCCTTGGCGGCGTCTTCTTGGCTGTTCTTGCCGTGGCTCTTGAGCGCATCATCCAGCGCCCCCGCGATTTGGCTGAAGGTGTTGGACTTCACGTTGAACGTGGGAATCGTGCGGCCCAGTTCGCGCAGGCGACCCGGTTTGTTCTGCATGGTCGTGCGCATGCCAATGATCACGTCGGCGTGGTGCAGGTCGCTGGTTATCACCGCGTTCAACCGGCGTTCCCGGATGGCACGTTCCAGCCTCGTCCGAGCGATCCCGTAGGGGTACACACGGAGCGGGCTGGACTTCTCCTCGTCCCGGCGGCGGGGCTTCTCGTGGCCGTCGGCCGCCTCGGCTTCGTCCCGACGTGGGCGTTCGCTGCGGCGGCGGCCCTCAAAACGATCTTCTTCGGCCTCTCGGCCCGGGCGGTGAGCCAGCGAGGGGAATCGCTCGGCCAAGTCATCCAGATCCTGAGGCGTGTGCTCCTTTTGCACCACTTCAATGGCACCGCCGCCGGTGCGCACCCGAATCTCGGGGCGCGGCGGCAGCCCGCGTAGCATATTGTCCACGGTCTGCTGCACGCTGTGGTGCACGGCCAGGCGGTCGTATTCCAGCAGCTCAATCACGACGTCAAAGGTCGGCGGGGCCTTGCGCTCCAGCACCGTCTTTTGCGTGCCCCGGCGGCGCGCTTCGTCGTCACTTAGGGTCACCGTCTGAATCCCGCCGATGAGGTCGCACAGCGAGGGGTTCAACATTAAGTTCTCCAGGTTGCCCCCATGCGCCGTGGCCACCAGTTGCACGCCACGTTCGGCGATGGTGCGGGCCGCGGCGGCTTCGGCGTCGTTCCCGATTTCGTCAATCACGATGACCTCGGGCATGTGGTTTTCCACCGCCTCAATCATCACCCCGTGCTGGTCAATGGGGTTCGGCACCTGCATGCGGCGAGCCGATCCCACGGCCGGGTGCGGCACATCACCGTCGCCCCCAATTTCATTGCTGGTGTCCACAATCACCACGCGCCGGTTCACCTCGTCGGCTAGGACGCGGGCGACTTCGCGCAACTTGGTGGTTTTGCCCACCCCTGGCTTACCCAGTAGAAGGATGGACTTGCCGCTACGCACGATGTCGTCAATCATATCGATCGTGCCCTCCAGGGCGCGGCCCACGCGGCAGGTGAGGCCGATGATGCGTCCGTGCCGGTTGCGGATGCACGAGATACGGTGGAGCGTGCGCTCGATCCCCGCGCGGTTGTCGCCGCTAAAGTCGCCGATCATCTTGACGACATGGTCAATGTCGTGCTCGGTCACGATGATCTGCGGCCAGCGGTCGGCGTGATGCATGAACCGGGCTTCGGCCGGGCGGCCGTAGTCCAGGACAACTTCCACGAGCTCCGGCAGGTGCGGGCTCGCGATCAGCTTTTCTCGCACTACGGGAGGCAAAACCTCCAGCAGTTGCATCAATCCATCGCTAAAAGTGGGCATCAAGATATGTTTGAGACGGGGTCGTCGAGGGCGAAGACTCGTTGTGTGAAGAAATCTTTACACACCCGGCCTGCATCCCATAAGTGGAGGATTCACTAGGTTTGTTCCGTGTTGGACGCGGGAAACCCCACGCGATTGATACGCGTCACGGCGCGAAATGAGCGGTCCGGGAGGGCCTCTTGGCACCCCCGGACGCTTGTAGCACCCTTAGCGACCCACGTCAATGAGGGTGATTTCGGCTTCCTTTTCGCGGCCGCCAGCCCAGAACTTCACCCGCACCCTCTCGCCGGGCTTGCGCTCCAGCATCACACGGCTGTATTCGCGGGCGTCGCTCACGGGCTTGCCGTTGATGGCGAGGATCACCGATCCTTCCCCAATTCCCGCCCGTCCGGCGGGTGAATTCGAAGTGGCGTCGGCCACCAGAACGCCTTCCTTGGGCAGATTCGGGTCCATACCAAAGCGGCGGATGAGGACGGCCCGCACATTCGGGTTGCGGAGGTCGAGTTCGGCCGAGGCCAAGTTGATTCCCAGCCCGGCGTAGGGCACGTAACCCTTGGTGCGGATTGCGTTGACGACCTCTCGCACCCGGGCGACCGGGATGGCGAAACCGAGGCCCACGCTGTTGCCGGTCTGGCTGGCGATGGCGGTGTTGATGCCGATCAAGCGGCCCTGGGCGTCGCACAGGGCGCCCCCGGAGTTGCCCGGGTTGATCGCGGCATCGGTTTGAATCGCGTTGATGAGCGTGGTGGTGTCACCCGTGGGGAGCTCGCGGCCCAGCGCGCTGATGACGCCGACGCTAAGCGTGTTTTCGAAGCCCAGCGGGTTGCCCAGAGCCATCACCCACTGTCCGATCTCGACGGTGTCGCTATCGCCCAGTTCAATGGCCTGCAGGCCGTTAGCGTCGACCTTGAGCAAGGCCAGGTCGCTGCGCGGATCCACGCCCACCACCTTGGCCTGGAAGGCACGCTCGTCGGAGAGTTCCACACGGATGAGAGTGGCATTCCCCACTACGTGGGCGTTGCTGACGATGTAGCCATCCGGCGAGATGATGACGCCGCTGCCCTGGCCCTGCGGCACCGTCACCGAACCCCGCCACATATCTTCCACTTGGCGGGCGGTATCAATGCTGACCACGCTGGGCATCGCCTTTTTGGCGGCGGATCGGAAGTCGGCGAGGGACTCTCCCGCCACCGGCACAACACTAGTGGTGAGCCGCGCGGGCACTTCGGGGGCCGACCAAATCTGGCCGAGTCGGCTCATTTCGTTGTACTTGTCCCAGCGCAACGCCAGCGACACGGACGTAAACACCACCACAAAGGCGAGGGCCGAATACCCAAGCACGCGTTTCATCGTAGTCTGTTCTACTCCGGTTCTTCCCAAACGTGCACCCTTAGGGTAGGTATCCTCATCGAAGTGCCCGACGGCCCGCGCTCCCTGGTCGGCATGACCTCCAGTGAACTCAAAGAACTTGCCGTAGGCATGGGCGAAAAACCCTTCCGCGGTGCCCAACTTGCTGACTGGATTTACCGCAAGGCCGTTCTCAATTACGAGGAGATGACCAACCTCCC
>CAZVHE010000081.1:0-11291 GCA_964627705.1 uncultured Chthonomonas sp. | reverse complement strand
CTTCAAGGCCGCCGGCATCCCCCATCACGCCCCCGCAGATCCCGCAGCCTGGGGCGGCTACGCCCTTGTGCCGCACGCGGACACCAACGGCCTCGTGCAGCGGCTCAAGGCGCACGGCGTCAACACGGACGCCCGGGGCGGGCACGTGCGGTTCGGGCCGGACTTGCTCAACACCAGCGACGAGTTAGCCCGCGCCGTCGAGGTTCTCAAAGCTCAATACTAGGGCCATACTAACGGGATGTGGTGTCTGCTTGCCCTCTCTCTTGCCCAAAGTGAGCCGCGGCCCGCGCCGGTCAAGTCTCCGCACGTGGTCCTCTTCTTGGTGGATGACCTCGGCTGGCAAGACACCTCCTTGAGCTTCGGGGTGCCAGAGAAGCTGGTGGGCCGGCAAGTGCGCACGCCGCAAGTTGCCGCTCTCGCCCGGCGCGGCCTCACCATCCGCCAGGGCTATAGCGCCTGCACCGTTTGCACACCCTCGCGGGTTTCCATCCTCACGGGCCAAAACCCTGCGCGCAACCGAATTACCTCGTGGGTTTCCGCCCCCGGCCAGGACACGGGCGAGAAGTATCCCGGCCTCACCCTGCCCACTTGGGAAACCGGCGGCTTCCAACCTGGCACCACCCCCACGCTCGCCGAACTGTTCCACCAAGCGGGCTATCGCACGGTCCAAGTTGGCAAAGCCCACTTTGCGGGAAAGGGCACGGCCGGGGCGAACCCGACCAACTTAGGGTTCGACCGCACCGTCGGCGGCAGCAGCGCCGGGCACCCTAGCAGCTACTACGGCACCGAGAACTTTGCCCGCCGCCCGGATGGCACCACGCCCCCGCCCGTGCACGACGTCCCCAACCTGGAGGCCTACCACGGGCAAGACATCTATCTGGAAGAAGCCCTCGCCAAAGAGGCGGTGAAGGAGATCGACACCTCGCTGCAGGCGGGGCGCCGCATGTTCATTTGGTACGCCCCGTTTGCCGTACACACCCCTATCCAGGCCAACAAACGGCTGCTGGAGCATTACGAAGGTATGAACCCCACCGAAGCCGCCTACGCGACCATGATGGAGAGCGTGGACAACGCCATGCGCGAGGTGCTGGGGGCCTTTGCCAAGCACGGTCAGCTCGACCAAACCATTGTGGTCTTCACCAGCGATAATGGTGGCCTTTCGCAAAGCTCGCGGGGTGGCTATCCCAATCTCCACAACCTGCCCCTGCGGAGCGGCAAGGGCTCGGCTTATGAAGGGGGAGTGCGGGTGCCGCTGGTAATGGCGGGGCCAGGAATCCCCCAGGCGGACTGGGCGAAAGCCGCCCTCGTGGGTACGGATCTGCACGCCACTATGGCCAGCCTGGCCGGCATCAAGGCCGCCCCGGGGGATGGCGAAGACTGGGCGGAACGCATTCGCACGAACCAAGATGCGGCCCGCACGACCCCGATTGTCTGGCACTTCCCGCACCACCGGGGCTGGGGTGGCCCGGGGTTGGAACCCTATTCCGCGATGCGGCTGGGTGATTTCCGCGTGATTTTCTACTACGGCACCCGGCGGTGGGAACTCTATAACCTAGCCAATGACCTCGGGGAAACCCGCGACCTCAGCCAGCGCCAACCCGAGCGACTGAAGGAAATGGGCGACCGACTGCGCCAAGAACTCGAGCGGATGAATGCACAATGGCCCGTGGACGAATCCACGGGCCAAGAAGTGCGGCCGATTGTGCCCTGAGGCTTACTTGCGTCGACGACGCGCCAAGGCGAGGAGACCGGCGCCGAGGGCTATCATGCTGGCCGGTTCCGGCACGGCCGTCACAAAGCCGGTATTGCCGCCGCCCGGCAGGGTGCCGTTCACGCGCACGTGGTAGCCGTAGGCTTCTTCCAAACCGGTGACGGTGTTGTAATTGAAGGCCAAAGAGCTGTTCACGATCCCGCTATTCGGATTCGTCTTCCAGCCGGCGATGCCCCCCGTGCCAGCAGAGTTCGAGTCGAACTTCCAGCCGTTCTGGTTGCCGCCCGTGGCGGAGAAGTCGTCATTGTTGTCCAGCGCCCAGACGCCAAAGACCTCGGTGACGTTGTAAACGTTGCTGCCGATCATGATCGTCGGCGTCGCGCTCACGTTCAGCAAGAGCTGGTTGTTGGTGCGGGTCACCGTGATGCCAGAGATCGTTGCCGGCGTAAACGAGGAGCGCGACTGAGCAAAGGCCAGCGTTCCAATAGCGAGGAGTCCCAATCCCGTTCGAAGCAATAATTTCATAAGAAGTCCTGACAGGAATCCTGCCGTGATTCAGTGTATTCAATGACCGAGCCTGATCTCCTAACCCTTAACGACTCTGGTACGAAATCCAGTAATTTCACGTGCCCCCAACTGGGCCATTCGAACTCACGACAAAACTCCCCCTGTTCGTGGGCGAATCCACGAAAAGGAGGAGCAAGGCAATCGGATGAAGAGGCTTACTTGCGTCGACGACGCGCCAAGGCGAGGAGGCCCGCGCCGAGGGCAATCATGCTGGCCGGTTCCGGCACCGCCGTCACGTAGCCCGTATTGCCGCCCATGGGGAGCGTTCCGTCCACGCGCACGTGGTAGCCAATGCCTTCTTCGACTCCGGTCACTGTGTTGTAGTTGAATACGAGCGTGTTATTCAAGAACCCGCCATTCGGGTTCGTCTTCCAACCCGCAATGCCACCCGTGCCGGACGTGTTGGCGTGGAATTGCCAACCGTTTTGGGCGGGGCCGGTGGCGGTGAAGTCGTCGTTGTCATCTAGCGCCCAGACGCCAAACACTTCGGTCACGTTATAGACGTTGCTCCCGATCGTCACGGTGGGGGCAGCATTCACGTTGAGCGTGAGCTGATTGCCGATCCGCGTGGTCATGATCCCGGTGATCGTCGCCGTCGTGAAAGAGCTGCGCGATTGCGCAAAAGCCAACGTTCCCAAGACGAGCAGTCCCGCTCCAGTTCGAATCCAAAACACCATATGAAAGTTCCTGGCAGGAATCCTGCCGTCTTGTAGTGTAGTGAATATTCACGCCAATGTCATCAAATCTGCCGAATGCGGGTGAAAACCCGGCACCTTGACGGGGCCAATTAGAGCTTCACCCACTTCGATTTGTCCACGGATTCGTAGATGGCCTGCACAACCGCGGTGCGGGCGGCCGCTTCGGCCGGCGAAATCAGCGGGACGTTGTTCCCTTCCAGGTGGTCTAGGAACGCCGCAAAACCGGCGGGAGCAGCGGGTTCGAGGTCAGTTACGGTCTCCCAGCGGCCATCCTTGCCGGCCCAGCGCAGTTCGTCTCCCAAAATGGCGTGGCCCTCGGTTCCGGCAATCTGCAGGCGGTAAGGGCTGGCCACGTCGTCCCACGAGGCCGCCAAAGTGGCAATCACGCCGCTCTTGAACCTCAAGATTCCCTCACCCAGTTCATCGCAACCGGGGTAGCGGTCGGTGCCCGGAGCGACCGACGCCACCACCTGCTCTACATCGCCAAACATCCACATTAGCAGGTCAATACCGTGGCTGCCCAGGTCGCCGTAGGCTCCGCACCCCGCCTGGGCTCGGTCCGTCATCCACTTGTAATCCGTATCGAACCAGCCCCCCAACGCCCCGCTGTGGCAGTTGCTCATGCGCGCCCGGGTGATCTGACCAAAGCGGCCAGATTTCACCCAATGGTGGATCGTTTGTACTTCCGCACTCCCCCGTTGGAAGTAACCCGTGTGGTAAGTGGTGCCGTGCTTTTCTAGCGCATCGGCCATGGCCAGGGCGGCCTTGCGAGTGGTGCCCAGGGGTTTATCGGCAAACACGGGGCGGCCAAGAGGGGCCACAAGCGGGATGAGATCCTGGTGCCGGACGGTTTGGCTGACAATCACATAAGCATCCACGGAGTCATCCGCGAGCAAATCATCCAGCTCCCGCACCGGCGCATCGAGCTTGCTCGCAATCGCGGCTGCGCGCGCGGCATCCCAATCGAAGACACCCGCCGTGGTGAACCCGCGCGAGAAGGCGAGGTCAGAAAATCCCCCCGCGTGGATGTGAGAAACCCCGAGGAACGCAAGCCGCTTGCTCATGTCCGCAGATTACTCCCTGGCGGGCCTAGTCGCATCCCCCCTATCCGGAGTGTTATGCTAGCGGCATGCTTTCTTTGGCCGAATGCCAAGCCCTTCCTAAAGTCGAACTCCATGTGCACATCGAAGGGAGCATTCGGCCCGAAACTGTCCTCCGACTCGCCAAGAAGAACGAGATTGACCTCCCCGCCACCACCGTGGCCGGTCTGCGGGAGTGGTATCGGTTCACCGACTTCCCGCACTTCGTCGAGGTCTACACGCTGCTTTCGCAATGTATCCAAGAGCCTGAAGATATCGAATTCATCGTGACGGAATTCATGGCCGGACAGGCCGAGCAAAACATTCTGTACACCGAGGCCACCTATACGGCGGGCACGATCTTCCAGCACGCCGCCATCCCGATTGATGAACAAGTGGATGCTTTGCGCCGTGGTATCGAGCGGGGACGCCGCGACCATGGCGTGGACATCGGGATCATTATGGATTTTGTGCGGCAAGACGCCCCCGAGGACAGCGTCACCATCGCCGAGCACGCGGTGGACGCCCACGGCAAGGGTGTGGTCGCCCTGGGCTTGAGCGGGATCGAGGGGATTGGCCCCGCCGAAGACCATCGCGCCGCCTTCAATTACGCCATGGCGCACGGCCTGCCCATCGTGCCTCACGCCGGGGAAACCCAAGGTGCGGACAGCATCTGGGAGGCGCTGGAACTCACCGAGTGCAAGCGCATCGGCCACGGCATTCGATGCTTAGAAGACGACGCCCTGGTGAACGAACTCATCGAACAGCAAGTGGTTCTGGAGGTGTGCCCTAGCTCCAACGTCTGCCTGAACGTGGTGCCGAGTTGGGAAGAACATCCCCTGCCGCAGCTGCGCGACCGGGGCCTGCGCGTGACGCTGAACAGCGACGACCCGCCGATGTTTAACACCACGCTTTCCGAGGAATACCACCGGGCCTCGAAGACGTGGGGCTGGAATGGTGATGTGTTGCAGTCCCTGGTGCTCCACGCGGCCAAGGCCACCTTGCTCCCCGACGACCAACGCGCCGCCTTGCTCGCCCGATTGGTTTAGGCTATTCCCACTCTTCCACGCCGCGCCAGCGCTCCCACAGGGCGCGCTCGGCCCATTCTTCGCTCAGTTCGGCCCCGCCGCGCTCCAATGCCAAGTCAATCTGTCCGACATGCCAGCCTTCGTGCCACAGCATGTGCCCGAAGTAGAGCACGGGGTCGTCGTAGGGGGCTGCATCCTGGCCCGCACTGAGCGCACGCTCGAGATATCCCCGGACGGTGGCATTGCTGGTTTCCAGCGCTTGCCGCAACGCCGGTCGGCCGCCTTCAAAGCTCAACCGGGGCAGGGGATGCGCCTGCTGCAATTCCGGGTGCTTGTTGTAAACCTGCCCCAGCCAATACATACGCACTTGCGCTACGTGCTGGAAGTGCTCGCCAATCGTCATCCGCGCATCGTGCGCTCGCAAGGACATCTGGTCATCGGAAACCACATCGAGCAAGTCAAGAAGCATCGCCTGCTGGCGATCCCAGGCGAGAAGTAGACCATCGAGAACGGACATGCGTATAGTATACGAATGTCTACACTAGTCCTGTCAACCCAAGGCCTGGGCGACTTGCTGGAACAGCGGAATCCCGACCAACAAATTGAACGGGAACGTCACCGCCAAAGCCGCCGTGAGGTACAGGCTGGGGTTTGCGGAGGGCAATGCGATGCGCACCGCCGCGGGGGCCGCGATGTAGGACGCACTGGCTGCCATCGCCCCCAAGATGCCCGCCCCGCCATCGGAGAGGCCGCAGTAGTGACCAATCACCACCCCAATCAAGCCGTTCACCAGCGGCACAATGGTGGCAAAGAGGCCGATGAAAACGGCGTTCGCCTTCAGCTCATCCACCCGGCGGGCGGCTACTAAACCCATCTCCAGCAAGAAGATGGTCAGCGCCCCCTTAAAGAGATCGCCAAAGAGGGGCTGCACTTGGGCCATGCCCTCTTTGCCCGTGAGCACCCCGATCAACACCCCACCCACCAGCAGCACGATGGTCTTGCCCGTGAACAGTTCGCGCGCCACCACGCCCACCTTGGCCCCGTCCTTCGCCCGGCCCAGGTAGGCCAGAGAGAACAGAATCGCGGGGATCTCGAGCAACGCCACCAGGGCGGGCATGAACCCCTCGAACTCGAGGCCCTGCAGCGTGGCAAACGACTCGGCGGCAATAAAAGTCACGGCCGAAACGGAACCGTAGTGCGCGGCAAAACTGGCCGCATTCGCCTTATCCAACTTGCCCAGCTTGCGGGACGTGATGTACGCCACCCAGGCGGTGACCATGCTGACGGCAAGGGTGCCCACGGCAGGCGCCCAGAGCTGTGAAAGCGGAGTGACCGAGAGCTCGGCCCCACCCTTCAGGCCAATCGCAAAGAGGAGATAGATGCTGAGCGAGGTGTAGAGTCCTTCGGGGAGTTTGAGGTCGCTCTTGATGAGCGTAGCCAGGAAGCCCAGGGCAAAAGCCAACACCATGGGCGACAGGAGGTTGGCGGAGATCAACTCAACTGACAAGGCATCCCCAGTTTGCCCGATTTGCGGCCCGGCGTTTTCCCAGGGGGCTCGGGCTAGGTTTTGAGGCTAGGCCTTCGCGCCTTGGGGCACGTAGGGGTCGCTGAAGATATCTTGCATATCCGCACCGGCCAGGAAGCACTTCTTCTGGGCGGCATGGACGAGCCCCGGGCTGCCGCAAAGGTACACCGCATAACCTGTCAGGTCAGGGTGGTCTTGCAGAGCATGAGTCAGGGGGCTACCGGGGCGGTCGCGGGGATCCGTGACCTCGTCCGCGCAGGGGACGTAGTGCAAGCCCACCACCGCTTCAAGTTCATCACGATAGTAGAGACCGGCGGACGAAGCCGCTCCGTGATAAAGCGAGATCGCCCCCCGGTGCCCCTGCGCCAAGGCATCGTTCAGCACACCCCACAGTGGTGCCAGCCCCGTGCCGCTGCCAATAAGAAGGAGCGGGCGATCTGAGTGGGCGGGGTCATACACCGACCGACCAAATGGGCCCTGTAGAGTCAGTGCAGCCCCGGGCTGAACTTGCGCCCAAAGGGCGCTCATCTGGCCGCCGGGAATCAACCGAATGTGGAAGGCGTGGAGGCTGCCCGTCGTCTCGGCAACGCTGTATGCCCGCTCGATTCCCTCTCGTTCCACCCGCACAAACTGTCCTGGGCATACCTCTAGTGGCGCTTCCAGCCTCGCTTCGATCACATCGGGCGAGAGGTGCCGCACCCTGGCCACTTTTGCGGCCACCCGGGGTAAATCTTCCTCCCGAAAGGGTTGAAGGTCGAGGGCTTCATCCGCCTTAAGGCAGCAACTCAGCGCACCTCCTTGCTGGGCCACGGGCAAGGCTAGCCCCTTACGGGCCTTGGCGGGGACGGGGCCGCTCTGGACTCTGACCAAACAGGCTTGGCACACCCCGGCCTTGCACCCGTGACCCACGGGCTCCCCATTTCGGAGAAGCGCGTCCAGCACTGTCTCCCCTTGTGCCGCCTGGATTTTGCGCCCCTCGAAGTGGAAAGTCACCGTGGCCAACAGGGTCCTCTCTCAGCGGTCAAGAACGTCGTCGCGCGTGGTCTCGGCGATGGCCGCCACTTGCGCAATCAGGTCATCGGCCACTCCCAAATCCTTGAGTGTCGCACCCAGATTCTCCACGATGGCTTCGAAGTGCGAGTCATTCAGCCCGCGTTGCACCAGGTGCCGGTGGCCTTCGCGCATATCCTTGCCGGTGTAGTTGTGCGGCCCACCAAAGACCATCGTAAGGAAGGCCTTCTGCTTCGCGGCTTGGCGTTCCATGTCCACCCCTTCAAAGAATTCGTTCACTCGGTCATCAGCCAAGACTCGGCGATAGAACTTGTTCACGGCGGCGTCCACGGCGGCTTCTCCGCCAATCTGTTCAAAGAGCGTGCTCATAATGCTGATCCTGCGGTTGCCCGCATGACCAATGATTCGCCGCTGGCCTGCCCGGTCTGTATGATTCAAATCATACGTGGGCCTGGCGGCTCGTCGTCATAAAGGGGGACATGACCCTTCCTTTAAGGCTGGTAGTCTTATGAGAAGGCGGTTCGGGACAAAGCATGAAAACGAAGTTCATTGTGTTGGCAACGGTGGTGGTATTCGGGGCGGCCCTGGCCGTGCCGAACCGGCAAGATCCCCCCGCCGAAAAGGACCACTACACCCTGATGTGGGAAGTCCGCGATGCCATGGGCCTCGCCCGCACTGAGGAGAACGCCAAGGCCGCCGCCATGCTGAAGGCGATGGAGAGCCGGAAGATGGACGAGGACGAACGCGCCGAATGGGCGCGCTTGGCCCGCGTGGTGGCGCTGCGCATGGGCGATACCGCCCGCCTGACCGAACTGCGCAAGTACCCTGACCAGTACGACCCGATCCCCGGTGACCCCGTCACCACCGCCTACAAGCACCTGCTGAGCGGGGAGATTGCCGAAGCGAAGCAGCTTCTGCGACGACTGCGCCAGAACAGCGGTCTCAACGCGCGCGACGAGCGCCGGGTCTACGAAATGAACGCGCGCATCGCCCGAATTGAAGGCAACATTGCCACCGAACGGCTCAACATCGAGCGGATCGTGGAACACCTCGCGTTCTGGCCGGCGGCAGGCTGCCAGGCCTGCCACGGCCCCATGCGCGGCAACCCGAACTACTCCAGCCTTGACGTGCGCAACCTCTGGATTACGGAGCGGTACATCGAGATCCTGCGGGATTCCGGCGACGCTCAGGCCATGCGCGACCAAGCCGCCGAAGAACTGGCCCGCGACCCCAAGAGCGACTCCGCCCGCCTACGGCTGGCCTACGCCACCGCCGCCCTGGGCGACCGCGAGAAAGCGGACCAAATCTTCCTGGAATTGCCGTGGGTGGATGCCCCGGATCGCGACCTGGCGAAGCCCCGCGACATGGGCGTGTTCCCCTAAGGGAGAATGTTGCCCGCCGCGAGGTAAAGCTCGTACCAGTCTTCACGGCTTAACCGTTTGGTGCAAGCGTCGGCGACTTCGTTGACGCGGACCGCATTGGTGGTGCCCAAAACAGACTGAATCTGCGCGGGATGCCGCTGAATCCACGCGATGGCCAGCCCGGTTTTGGTCATCCCGTACTTCTCGCCCAGGCGGTCCATCACGGCGTTCAGCTTCGGAAACTTGGGCGAGTCCATGAATACACCCTTAAAGAACCCGTATTGGAACGGCGACCATGCCTGCACCGTGATCCGCTTGAGCCGGCAGTAATCCAGCACGCCGCCATCACGGTCCAGCGAGTTGTCGTGGCGCATGTTGACGGTCAGGCCCCGGTCAATCATGCCGGTGTGCATCAGGCTGAGCTGGAGTTGGTTGGCCTGGAGCGGCTGGGCGCAGGCGGCTTGTAGAAGCTCGATTTGCCCCGGGTTGAAGTTGCTCACCCCAAAGTGGCGCACCTTGCCGGCCGCTTGGAGTTCGTTAAAGGCTTCGGCGATCTCTTCGGGCTCCATCAGGGCGTCCGGTCGGTGGAGGAGCAGACAATCCAGATAGGGCGTGTTGAGCCGCCCCAGGATCTTATCCACCGAGTCGAGAATGTGCGCCTTGGAGAAGTCAAAGAACCCGGCGCGAATGCCGCACTTGCTCTGGAGAAACATGGTCTCGCGCGGGATATTTAGGCGCTTCACGCTGGCGGCAAAGACCTCTTCGCACGCCCCCTGCCCGTAGATGTCGGCGTGGTCAAAGAAGTTGATTTCGCGCTCCATGGCCGTGCGCACGAATTCGTCAATGGCGTCCGGCTCCATCCGGGCGATGCGCATGCAGCCAATCGCGACTTCGCTGACGTCGAGGCCACTTTGGCCGAAGGGGATGCGGTTCATGCGGGCATTCTACTGGGCTACCGCGCTCTAGGTAACGTCCGATGAGACATGGCGTTTCCCGTCACAGTTTCAACGCATCTCAAAGCCCTGGTAGACGTGGCCTTTGCCGCGTTCACAAATTGGGAGCGACTAAGCCGGGTGATGTTCGAAGCGCTGTTTTTCGAATTCGAATTGGAGCACCATGAGGGGGCAGGGGTGAAGTGGCGAATGATTACTGGGGATGCCCAAACCCCCACATCCGCCATTCATGAGATTCTTGAGTTCCAGGCCCCCCATCGCTTTGTCATGACCTCGGACGACTCGTCCTCCTTGGAGACGATGGCTTTTGACTTTCGCGCGGTGAACGGCGGGACCGAAGTGGTCTTTGTCATGTCGCCCCAACCAAAAGGTTGTTTATTCATGGCACTCGCTCCGCTCATGCGGGGGGCTATCCGCAAAGCCATGGCGGACGACCTCCAGCGCCTGGCCCACGAGGTGGAAGAGGAGCACATGCGCGCCATGGGCCTGTAGCTATCCGCCGGGCAGGTACAATCGTTGGTGAACCCGTGGGGGCTTAGCTCAGCTGGGAGAGCACCTGCTTTGCAAGCAGGGGGTCAGGGGTTCGAATCCCCTAGCCTCCACCAACTCCTAAATCTCTAAGTCAGGCTGACTTCGATTTCCGGGAAGAGAACACCCAGGCACCTCCGCCAACCACTGCCAAACCCAAGACCGCCAAGCCCCAAACGAGGCGGGTGGGGCGGTGCTGCAAGGTCGCCAGGGTGTCGGTATCGGGGATCTCACCGTTCCATGCATAGTTCACGGTGCCGAGTTCGCGATTGCGTTGATCCATCACTTGGGTACCGTGCGGGATCGCTTTGAAGGCAATGGCGCCGGCAGCGGAAGGCTCAATCACGGTCAATCGCTCCAGCTTCCCGTTGGAATTGAAGTTCTCTTTTCGCCAAGTGTTGCCTTGCTTGGTGAACGTTACGGTGAGGAACGGCGCCGGGGAACTCTGATGAACGGTGTAGCCCGTGGCGTTACCCTCGGCATCTTTGGTTAGAGCGACCTTGTAGAGCGGCACTTCTTGCCCGTTGACCATCACCATCCGCTGCTCGTGCGCGGTTTGGATCGTTGCCAAGAGCTCGGTGTCACCCGCGAGAATCGCGAGGTCAATGGGCGAGAGGAGACTGTTCGAGGTGAGCAAATCCGCCACCCGCATGGCACCGTTGGATTGAACGAACTCCACCGTTCCATTGCGATGCACTTCCCCCTGGATCGGCCGGGGTTCTTGGCCCAAGTGAGTCCAGGTGGCCGCACCACGGTACTGGATAACTTCGCCCGCCCGTACTACCGAGAGCGTGCCTTCCGCGCGCGTGCCATCTTGGCTAAGACGGGAG
>CAZVHE010000080.1:311-11315 GCA_964627705.1 uncultured Chthonomonas sp. | reverse complement strand
GTTGGTGGAACAGATCCGGCGGATGATGGGGGTGATTCTCATCCTCCTTATCTCCACCTTCACCGCTCGGGAAGGTGACCCGAACGAACTGCTCTTTGGGGGATTGGGCTTCATTGCCGTCATCTTCGCCGCCATCCAGTACTTCTCGTTTGGTTACCGCGTGGTGGGCGACCACCTCGAGACGCGGTCCGGCATTCTGGGTCGGCAAGTCCGCATCGTGCCGCTAGCGCGCATCCAAAACGTGAACATCACCCGCACCTGGGTGCACCGGATTCTGGGCCTGGTTGAACTGCAAATTGAAACGGCCAGCGGCGCGGGTGCCGAGGTCAAAATCGGGGCGCTGCAAGAGCCGGATGCCCACCGCCTGAAGGAGCAACTGACTGGCATCACGGCCCCCAGCGAGGTGTTCGCCGCCCCGGCCCATGCGGTGCATTACCGGGCCAGCGTGCGCGACTTGATCTTTGCGGGGATGACGGAGAACCGGGCGTTTGTCATCGTGGCGTCCGCGTTTGGTCTCATCGCGTTTACGCCCGGTGGCGAAGACGCCATCATCGATGCCCTGGTGGACTGGGTGAAGGGGCACGGCTACGACAGCATGCCGTGGTGGGTGTACGCCCTGGGTTTGCTGGCTTTCTTCCTGCTCGGCTGGATTTTGTCCATCATCTTCACGCTCGTCCAGTTTTGGGGGTTTGAACTCAGCGAACACGAAGGCAAGCTACATCGGCAGTACGGGCTCATCAACCACTTTGAGAACGTGGTGCCGCGCGGTCGCATCCAAATCGTGCGCTCCACACAGAGCTTCGTCCAGAGTTGGTTTGGCTACTCCAAGCTCTACGCCGAGACGGCGGGTTCTTTCGTGTTGAATGAGCAGGGAGGGAGGACCTTGCTGGCCCCGCTGGTGCTGCGGAAGGACCAAGAAGACCTCAAACAACTGGCCCTGAGTGGGCGGGACATTCGGGCCCTCGATTGGCAGTCCATCCCGCGCCGCGCCTTTTGGGTGCACTGGCGGTGGTGGGGCGTAATTGGGCTGGCCGCCGGGGCCGGGGCGGGTTACAAGTGGGGAATTCCCCTTGGGGCGGCGGTGGCCGTTAGCATCATGGCGCTGACCGCGCTCTCCCAGACCATGGCGGTGCGCCGCTCGGCGTACGCGATGAACGATGAACTGGTGGCAAGCCGCCAGGGCTGGCTACTGCACCAAATGGAGTATTTGCCCCTGGCGCGGGTGCAGGCGGTGAGCATTGACACGTCCCCGTTCCAGCGTCGCTTGCGGCTAGCCACGGTAACTTTGACCTCGGCGGCGGTCTCGCCCAGCGGGCGTACGGTGATCCTCCGGGATATGGAAGAGCAGGAGGCCGAGGAACTGGCGGAACGTGTGTTCCGTCTTAGTCAAGAGCAGGCGAGGGAAGACAAGAGCGATGTTTAAGTTCAAATTGGTAAACGCCATGGGCGTTGCCCTTCTGTTGGCCGTCGCCGCGACGAGTTGCGGGCCAGCCTCAACGAAGGGCAAGTGGGTGATGGCGAACCAGGCCATCGGTAGCGCGGCCGATGCCCCGCCCGAAATTGTCTCCGGCATGGAGCTGGAACTCCTGAACAACGGGCGATTCAAGATGACAGGCTTCCCGCCGCTGGAGGGTACCTACACCGAAAGCAACGGCACGCTCACCCTCAAGCCCACCGAGAAGCGCGCGCCCACCTACAAACTGGTGTGGGAGAAGGACCGCTACCGGCAGGAAGAACCCAAGCTGAACGCCCCCACCTTCTGGGTCCGCCCGCCGGCACCCGCCCCGGCCAAGAAGTAGGCCCGGTTTTGGGACCTTGGGGGAGGCAAAACGGGCCTTCTCTGGGCCCCTATTTGGGATTTTGGAAATCGTTCGATTTATTGCAACACGAGGAGGAAACAAATCGTGTTCACCATCGGCGATATCCTTGCCACTGTTGCCATTGCTTTTGGCTCTGGTCTTGTCATCTGGGCTCTCGGGCTTACTATGACCCTGCTGTTCCCGGAAACAGCGCGGCGGGCGGCCCAACACATTGAGCGTCGCCCCGGAAAGTCGTTCCTGTGGGGTGTGATGGCGCTGGTGCCGCTGTTGGTGCTCATCATTGTGCTGGCGGCGATCCCGTCCCCGATCACGCGGGTTATGGCCGCCATGGTGGGTTGCGGGGCCTTGGTTTTCGCAACCCTGGGCCTGGGGGGCCTGGGGTGGCTGGTGGGCGACCGTATGCATGCCGCCGCGCCAGAAGTGGGCTGGTTCCAAGCCCGTAGCAAGGGCCTTGCGATCGTCACGATCGTCGGCATGGCCCCGGTGGTGGGGTGGTTCCGGACTGCGCCCATCATACTGATCCTCTCCCTGGGGGCCGCCACGCGTGCCCTGAGCCGTGCGGATCGTGAGGAGGCCACGTGGCCGACCGCGCAGGTGTAACTCGGCGCGAAGCGCTCACCCTGGGGTCCTTGACCCTGGGGGGAGCGGCCCTCTTGGCCAGCGGTTGCCAGGGTGTCGGGCAATGGATTGCGGGCGATGCCCCGGTCTCCGCGCGCACCGTGAAAGATGAACTTGGGGCTCGGTTGCTCAACCGATTCGGATACGGGCCTCGTCCCGGAGACCTCGAGCGCGTTGCCAAAGACGGGGAAGAGGCTTGGATCAAAGAGCAACTTCAACCGGGCGAAGACGACCTGGCCACCCGCACCCGGATTGAGACGATGGCGATCTATCGCCTCTCGCCTTACGATCTTCGGGATTGGCCGGAAAACCGGGTGGTGGACATGCTGCAAGATGCGGCTATCATTCGCGCCGTGAACTCGCCGTGGACGCTCCGGGAGCGTATGGTGGGGTTCTGGATGGACCACCTCAACGTGTATGCCCGCAAGGGCATCGCGGCCTACCGGCTGCCACACTACGAGCGGGATGTCATCCGGGCGCATGCCATGGGGAGCTTCCACGACCTCATCCGGGCCAGCGCCCACCACAGCGCGATGCTGGTGTATCTGGACCAGCAAAACAGCACGGCCGCCCAGCCGAACGAGAACTACGCGCGGGAGCTTATGGAACTCCACACGATGGGGGTCCACGGAGGCTACACGCAAACGGACGTGATGGAAGTGGCACGTTGCTTCACCGGTTGGGTGGAAGAACGCGACATGCTGCGCCCCAAGGGCAAGGTCAAGTTCGTGGAAAGTCTGCACGACGACGGTGAAAAGCGCGTGCTGGGCGTCACGATCCCGGCGGGGGGCAAGCAGAAGGATGGTGAGCGGGTGCTCGATATCGTTCTTGAGCACCCGGCGACGGCGCGGCACATCGCGGGCAAGCTCGCGCACCTGTTCACGGGCGAGGAAAAGGACAGCCTGGTGGCGAAGCTGGAGAGCCAGTACAAAGCCACGAAGGGTGACCTGCCTGTCCTGGTGAAGACCGTCTACGACGAAGGAAGTTGGCGGGATGCCCCGCCGCTGGGCAAGCGGCCGTTCGACTACGTGGTGTCTTCGCTCCGCGCTTTAGATGTGGATTGCGATGGTGGGGCACCACTGCGGAATGCCCTCCGACGCATGGGGCAACCAACCTGGGAATGGCCAATGCCAGATGGCTACCCGACGGAAACCGAGGCGTGGCAAGGCTCGCTGCTGGCGCGCTGGAACTTTGCCTACGACCTCGCCGGCGGTATGAAAGGTGCGGGCAAGCCCGTGGACCAGCTGAAGCGATGGGACGGCGATGTGGCGGAGCAAGCCGTGCAGGCCGTATTCCACCGCACCAGCCAGGCGCTGGGCGCTGATGACTTGATGCGTGTCCTGCGGGGCATCCCTGACCTCGACCCGCGTCGGGCGCTCGCGCTCACGCTGGCCTCACCGGAGTATCAGTGGAAATGAATCAAGACCTTTGCTACTGCGATGGTCGGGGCGGCCTCACTCGCAAAGCCCCCACCGTCTCTCGGCGTGGCTTTTTGGCCGGGGCGATCGGCGCGCTGGGTCTCAGCTCGGCGCTGGGCGAAATCGTGGTGGATCCCAACCGGAGCCGCAACGACGTGCTGGTGGTGGTGTTCTTGCGCGGCGGCGCCGACGGGCTGAGCCTGGTGGCCCCCTATGCGGAAGACAACTACTACCGCGCCCGCCCCACCTTGGCGGTGCGGAAGCCGGGGCGGGAAGCCAACACGTTGCTCGACCTTAACGGCTTCTTCGGTTTGAATCCGGCCCTGAGTGCCCTTATGCCGTACTACGAGGACAAGTCCATGGCGATCGTGCATGCTACGGGGTCATTGGATGAGTCGCGGTCGCACTTCGAGGCGATGTCCGCGATGGAACGGGGTCGTGCTCGGGCGACCGAGGGCGAAAGCGGGGGCTGGCTGGCCCGACACCTGGCGGTGACGCCGGGGGCGTCGTCGCCCTTCCGGGCGGTGGCGTTTGATGCTCAATTGCCGGAGTCTCTCACCGGGGCTTCCTCGGCGATGGCGATTGAGAACGTGGACGCCTTCCGGCTGCAGAACGATGAGGACCAAGCCTATCGCAAGGCGTTGGCGGCTCTCTACGCTGAAGGCAGCGACCCGTTCGCGAAAAGCGGGCGAGAGACGCTCCGCTTGCTGGATGTACTACGCGAGAAGGGGGCCAGCACCCCGGAGACCCGGACCGGCGTAACCTACGCCGAGAACGGGTTCGCTCAGGCCCTGCGGCAGGTCTCGTTCCTCATCAAACAGGACATCGGTCTAGAGATCGCTTGCGTGAGCAGCTACGGCTGGGATACGCACGTGGCCCAGGGCACCAACGAAGGTTGGCTCCCCACGCTGCTCCGTGACCTTGGCAATGGCCTCGACGTCTTCATGAAGGACCTCGGACCGGAAACCCAGCGCGTCACGGTGTTGGTGCAAACGGAGTTCGGCCGCCGGGTGGATGAGAACAGTGGGTTCGGCACCGACCACGGTCGGGGCGGGGTGCTGTTTGCGCTCGGTGCGGGCGTGCAAGGCGGCAAGGTCTTCGGCGAATGGCCGGGACTGAGCAAGGAGATCTTGGAAGGTCCGGGTGACTTGCCGGTAACTACCGACTACCGCAACGTGCTGGCCGAAGTGCTAGAGCGCCGCCTGGGCAACCAGCAAACGGCGCTGGTGTTCCCAAACCACCGGCTCCAGCCGATTGGGATCATCGCTTAAGCTGTGCGCGGGCCGAGAAGGGCGTGGAACGCCACGACGGCCCCGCTAACATGGACATTCAGGCTCCGGCCTTTACCCCCCATGGGGATGTACACCGCCGCGTCGCACTGGCGCAGCACCCGGTCGTACATCCCCTTTTCTTCGTTGCCCAGTACCAGGCAGGTGCGGGCGGGGAAGTCGTATTTCGTGTAGGGAACAGCCCCCTCGGCGATCTCCACCGCCACTAAGGTCCAGCCTTCGGCCTTGAGTTGGGCGATGGCCTCGTCGTGACGTTCTTGCTGTTCCCAAGCCACGCGGCGGTGGTTGCCCATGCTCGTCACATGGATCTGCGGGTGCGGCGGGACGGGGGTCTTGCCCGTCAGCACCATGCGCACGGCTCCGCAGGCATCCGCCACGCGGAACATGCCCCCCACGTTGTAGGGGTCATCCCAATCTTGCAGGAGGAAGGCGAGCTGGACTTGTGGCTGGTGGGCGGCTTCCGCTTCGCGCATGAGCTTGCGCACCTCCATCTTGCCCCTCAGGGTTCTCAGTTCACCGTCGGCCAATGTGCTCCTTCAGCCAGGCTTGCAATGGGTTGTCGTGGGCTTGCTTCAGCAGGTCGTCCATGGGTTCGGTCTTCATCGCCCAGCGCATCACTTGGTGCGGCATTCCTTGTTCTTGGATGGGCGAGAGGGCCGGAGGCCAGTCTAGGATTTCAAGGTTTGCCGGAGGGTGAGCCGGAGCATCAGGCCCCAGCCAGAGCCAGTGGGGTTGGGCAGAGACGAGGCTCATCAACTTCTCCACGGCCTCGGCGATCAACTTCGGGCCGGGGGTTTCCTGGTCAATGGGGACTTCCAAAAGCGTTCGTGTGCGGGGGCTCAGTTGGTCCGGGGGAGTGGGCTGATTCGGGTCGCCACGTCGTAGCTCAAGGACCGAGCGTGGCATGTCCAATTCCAGGTCATGTTCAAGGGGTCGGGTGCCCTTCATCCGGCGGGCTGTGCCTTCATCCACCATCAGCAGGCCGATATCCGCATCCTCCAGCATCTCGGCGGGATCATTCGACGATCGAATCCGGTGTCGGCTGCCCGCCGCACCATCGTTTAGCGTGCGAGCCAGGAGGTCGGCGAGGTCGAGGCGCTCTTCGTGAGCGTCGTAGAGCCGGAGTTCCCATTCCTGGCTTTCGAATGTGATGAGGGTCGCCAGCGCCGGCGCACTCACCAACACGTTCCCCGCGCCCATCAGGCTCACCACCGTTCGTGCCACGCCCCTAGTCTACGCAAGGCAAGCCGCTCTTGTGACTGGTATCCTCAGAAGGACTCGCCCATGGACATTTTTGAAGAAGGTGCTGCCTCGCTAGAAGGTGGGCTTCTCTCGCTCGAATTCACGCAGGCTGGGCGGATCAGCAAACTTTGGGCTTACGATCCCGCGCTCCCCGACGAAGGGGAAGACTTCCAGTTCTGCTTGCCCACCGTTACCTTTGGCGAGGAAACCTCGGATAGCTACCTGCCCGGCACCATTTTGATTGGGGCGCGCACGGGGCCGGACCAACCGTGGATTGTCAGCCGGAACTCGGAGGCGCAGAACACCTTCAACCTCGAAGACGCGGTAACCGGCGAAGATCAGCGCATTCGGTTTGACTATTCCTTCCCGTTCCTCGATGATATCGAGGCGAGCGGCACCTTCTACGAGGTCTTGCAACCCTATCCCCAGATCATTTGGGATGTTGAGATCCGCAACACGGGCCGGCAAACCTTGGAGATCGGGGAAGTCGGATTTCCCCTGGCATTCAATACGCTCTACGACGGGTTCGGCTGGAGCGACGAGCAACTCGAAAAGTTGTGGGCGAGCCGGGTGTACGTGCACAAGTTCATTGGCGGGGCAAGCAGTTGGCTGTTTGCCCAGCGCATGACGGCGCAACCGCCGGGCCTGCTGGTGTATCCAGGTGACGACACCTCTTGGGAGTTCTTCGCCAGTGTGCCGGGCTCGCTCTCGACGCCCTTCCAGTGGGAAGGCATCCCCGTGGTGTACGCCCACAGCCGCGCCACGATCGAACGAGAACAGTGGCCCGAGTGGATGAACGGGCACACCTCGTTGATCTTGGAACCGGGGGATAAGCGCACCTTCCAAATGCGCCTCACCAGTATCGAAAGCGACCGCGTGGACGGCATCAGCCAGACCCTGGCCAGCGTAGGGCGGCCGGTGCTGCGCCTGTTGCCGGGAGCGGTGGTGCCAACGGGCGTGGGAATTGGGGTGGAGATCAACCGTACGCCGACGCGCATTATGGCGGACCGACCGGTGCAAGTGGACACGGACATCGACGAGGAAACTGGATTCCTGCTGGTGCGGAGTGACCAACCAGGGCCCGTGCGCCTGAGCATTGACACCTCGGCTGGCACGAGCTACTGCCACCTCTTCTTCACGCCGCCGATGGAGAAGCTCATCAACGTCCGGGCGGATTACATCGTAAAGAACCAGATCATCCGCGCACCCGAATCTCCGCTTGACCACGCGATCGTGATGGCCAACGTGATGGACATCAAGCCCGTGGCCGAACCGGAGGAGTACTTCGAATCCAGCGGCCTGGAAGGCAGCATTGCGGACGCCTTGTTCTTAGCCGAGAAGAACTCGATCTACCCCGACCGCAAGCAGATTGCCCTGCTAGATGACTACATCGAGAAGTTTTTGCTGGTGCGGGTGCAGAACCCGGCCACCGGGGCGGTGGCCAGTGCCCTGGATGAAGTGGCGGCAATGGGCGAGCAGTTCGGGCGCCCGCTGGGCTACCCCCACGTGATGAACCTATACCGGGCTATGTACCGCATTGCCGGATCGTACGGGGAAACGCTGCACAGTCCGCTGGTTTATCTCAAGCGCGCCTACCTTACGGCAATGGCTTTGTTCCGGTTTGGGTGGAGGCACTATGTCCGCACTGTCGGCCTGCTGGGCTATCCGCGCATTTACGAACTGCTGGATGAACTGCGGGCGGCGGGATTGCTGGACGAAGCGGCGGCGCTGGAACTGCATGTGCAAGCCAAAGCCGAAGAACTGACTGAGATGCGCGCGCCCTACGCTGGCGAATCCGTCATGGATACGAGCGGCCTGGAAGAGGTCTTTGCGGCCGCGAAGTTCTTGGCCGACGATGCCCACTTGGAGCGCACAGTGAAGTGTGCCTTCGCGGCGCGGTCGCTCGCTCCCAGTTGGTGGTGGTACGGCAGCGACAAGCGCCACTGGGACGGCGCGGATTCGGCCCCACTCAAGGCGCTGCTGGACCGCGCGGAGGCGTGCCTTGGCCATACCACCATTCCGAATTCGCTGATTTTCTTTGGATTGATGGACCGGGATTACCTGGCCATCCCGGATGCCTACATGCGCATGGCATTCGGCGGTCTGCTGGGGCCGTGGGCGCTAGTGGGCGAAGAAGGGCAGGCGAGCATGTGCTTTGTGCCCGACCTAGCGAGCAAGTCGCCAGGGGCGAACGCCTTTACCGGGGCGTCGGGGCTCGGCTATGCGCACTATTTGGGTGGAATGACCTCTCTCGTCTTACCGGGGCGCGGAGAAGCCACCGCCACCGTGGGCTGCCATTTTGAAGCCGACAACGAGAGCTACCGGGTGAAGCCGTGGGATGGCGTGGGCCGGCGCATTGTGCTGCGCCAGATCGGGGTGAGCATGTCCATCTCGTTCGGGATTTGCCGCGAGTTCATCCTGGCGCGGGATAAGCGCACCTTCATTGCGCATATCGAGAACCCCAGTGACAAGGACGTGATGGTGGAGATTGCCCTCGATGGTTTGTGGGGATCCCAAGTTCGAATGGGCGAGCAGACTGTGAAATGCGAAGACGGCGTAGCCCGCCACACCTTCCTTTGCCCCGCCCAAGCGATCACCGACGTGACAGGTAATGTAGTGGCATGACCGTTCCAACTTGGGTGACCACATCGGTTGGAATCTATGCCTTGCTCGGTAGCATTTTTATGCTGGTGGGCATTGCCGTCGCGGGCGTCACCATTCGGCTGCTACTGGATGTTCGCGCCGAGCTGCAGGGCCTCAGCCGCCGCGTTGAGGTCTTGACCAACCGCGTGGACACGATCACCAAGGAAGTCCAACTCGTGACACAGGAGGTCGGGGTGCGCGCCACCGGCATTTTGCGGTTGGTGGATGACGCCGCCGGTGGCGCCGTGGGGGCGGTCCAGCGTTTTGGCCCGACCCTGCTGGTCATTGGTGCCTTGGCCAGGGTGATCCTGGCCGCCCGGGGTCGCAAGCGTCAAATCCCGGCCCTTAAAAATCACTAAAGGAACCTCACGCTCTTCCCGAAAATTTACTCGGGAGAGTCAAAACGTGGGGAAAGTGTACATGGGATTCGGAGCCATGGCCCTTTACGCTGGCATTCTGATGCTGGCGGGGCGAGTGGAAATGACAAAGCCAAAGGCGTATGAGCCTCTGGCGATTGTCGCTTCGGAGACCCGTGTCACTCCCCCGCCGGAATTAAAAGCCAAGTTGAAGGAGGGCACCAACTGGTTGCACTTCTATCGGCAGGAATGTCCGTGTTCGCGGGCCGCGATAGGCCATGTCGCGGCTCTGAAAAATCGCTACCCCAACCTGAATTGGGTGGGGATCAACGTGGGTGAGAAGCCCGGACCAGCGCGGGATCCGTTCGTGGGAGTGACGCTGAATGGCGATCAAATCTACGATCAGGGCGGGGAGATTGCAGCGGCATACGGCATCTCCAGCACGCTGGCGGCAGTGCTCGTAGACTCAACGGGCAAAACCCTTTGGAAGGGAAGCTACCGCGAGGTTGGCACACACCCCGGCTACACCGCCGAGGATGCCTTCGCTGATCTCGCGAGCGGCAAACCTCTCCATCCGGGACAACTTGGTGACGGGTGCGTGATTCCTTGATGCGTACCCCTTAGTCGTGAAGGAAGGATGACTCTTGAGCTTGGAATGGATTGAAGAAGATCGGTTAAAACCGGTTTATGAGCGAGGCAACGCCATTGTCTCGCTGGTCATGTGCGTGCATTGTGTATTGAGCATTTGGCTGGCCAGCATTTACAACACGTGGGCAGTGACCGCGGCGGTGGCCATCCCGGCGACGTTGCTATTCTTTGGGATGAAGCAATGGCGCCCTTACTGCATTGAAACCCGTATGGCGGCGTGCTTAAGCCTGATGACGTTCTGCATGCTACACATCTATCAGATGTACGGCCTGCCGGAGATGCACTTTTTTTTCTTCACCACCTTGGTGGCCATGCTGGCTTACCGGGATCATCGAGCTCTCTACCCTGGCGTCTTCCTCATCATTGCCCAACATGTGCTGATGACATTTGATTTCGTGAAAACCTTTGCTCCGCACTTTTGGGGCACGCGCGAGATCACTCCCACTGTCCTGGCTTTCCATTTTGGGATCGCGCTGGCGGCGACCGCACTGGCTGCCCACAACATGAAAGGGGCGCGCCGAGAATACTTGGAGACTGTCCAACTGGCAAATGAATTCAAAGAGCAGGCCGAAGAACTGGCCGACGCCAAGGCGAAGCTAGAGGCCGACCTGAAGCAACGAGCGCGGCTCGAGGACTTGCTTCAACAACAGATGGCCGAACTGCAAACCAAAGCGGCCTCCCTGGAGTTCACCAACTTTAGCATGATGGGCGAACTGGAACGCTTAGAAGACCTGGCCACCACGGACGCCCTGACCGGTCTGCCGAACATCGCCAGCATCCGCCAAATCCTTGATCATTCGCTTCTCTTGGATGCCAATGTCTCCGTCATCATGATGGACATTGACCATTTCAAATCGCACAACGACGAGCATGGTCACCAACACGGTGACGAAGTTCTGAAGACGGTAGCCCAAGTGATAAAAGGGCAACTGCGAACGGACGAAGCCATTGGCCGTTACGGCGGAGAGGA
>CAZVHE010000080.1:0-294 GCA_964627705.1 uncultured Chthonomonas sp. | reverse complement strand
CCCCTCGGATGTGGCCTTACGGGTGGCCGAGCGCCTGCGACGGAGCTTGGAAGAATTTGAATGGCCGGTGAAGGCGGTAACGGCCTCCTTCGGGATTTCTACTCGCGCCGAAGAGTTCAAGGTGGCGGATCAACTGATCGCCGAGGCGGATGAAGCACTCTACGCTAGCAAGCGCAACGGCCGGAATCGCGTGACTTTGGGCGGTTTGAACGCGGAGGCGGCCTAGGCCCCCGGGCCACGGCATGCCCCAACCAGGTATTGTTTCAACTCGGACGCGGGGTGGAGCAGTCCGGT
>CAZVHE010000079.1:6140-11456 GCA_964627705.1 uncultured Chthonomonas sp. | reverse complement strand
GACGAAACCGGCGCGGGCAAGATCTGCCGCACTCCTGAGGACTTAGTGAAAACCGTGCGAGACCTGCTGGCCAACCCCGAGCGACTCACCAAGATGAGTGAGATCGGACGGTCGCTCGCCCAGCCCACCGCCGCCACCCTCATCGTAGACGAAATCTTCGCCCGTAAAGGCTAAATCAAGGATTGGTGCGCACGTCGCGCAAGAACTTGACGTGCGTATCCAGGAATAGCCGGTTGCGCCCGCCAAAGTGGACCGCTTTGCCCCGCAAGGTCAAAGGATTCGGCGAAGTCGTGCGCGGGAAGTAAGGCTCTACGGCCAATTCCACATCGGCCACGCCTTCGGGCACCCCGATGAACGGGTTGTTCGCCTCGATCAGGTCGGCCACCAAGGAGTCAGGGCTCTTGCCCCACCCGTTGTCCAGCGCCACAGTGGTCCCCGCTTGGTCAAATCGCCACCACCACAGGTTCGTCCGGCGCCCGTCGGGCGTGTCTTGCCGGACCTGAATCGCGTTGCCAAAGGTATCTCCCGCCGCCCGGAACCACCCTAAATCCCGGTTGCCCAGGTAGGGGCCAAAGCACTCCACCGCCCAACTCCCCCGGGGGTCGCTCGGCGGCCAGCCTGTCCACGGTTTCCAGCCTGTCGGGTGGCTCAATTTGAGGTCACGACGGTCCGGAAAACGGTCATCTTCATCGGCCAAGTACAGAGCCGTGGCCACCCCCCACTGCCGCAATTGGTTGAGGCTCTCTGTCTTCTTCGCCGCCGCCTTGGCGCGCTGGAACACCGGGAACAAAATCGCGGCCAAGATCGCGATGATCGCAATCACCACCAGCAGCTCAATGAGAGTAAAGGCCAGGCGTCTTGTCATGATGCTCCTCCCCCTGCTTCCACGCACTAATTGTACGGGGAGTTCCAGCCGACAATGGGAAGGGGCATAGACCCCAGGTAATTCAACACGCATGGCGCGAAAGACCAGGATGAAGCAGGGAGAGAAGCGAGAGTCCGCAACGAGGTTGTTGTGGAAGAGCGTTTACGCCCTTTGTGTCCTCTTGGGCTTGGTGACCATCACGCAGTTGATGAGCTACCTCACCACGTCGAACTCCGAGGACAGTTGGTCGACGATTCTGGCCCAGCAGAGTGCTCTCACAGCCACGGCTCGCATCAACCAGTCCGTCACCGCCCTCATCGATCTCGATAGCCAAGGGAAGCCCGCCCTCTCGCGCGGAAACCGCGAGCGGCAACTCAAGGATCTGCAAGGCAGCCTGGCTACGCTCAAGCGCTCGCAAAGGCGCACCGAGGCCAAAGCGGCCATCTCCACCCTTACCCAAACGCTGGAGAAGATGCGCCGGAGCGCGGACTGGAAAGCCGGCAAACCCTTGGATGAGCGCATGCGGGTGCGGCTGATCAACGATGCCAGCCGCATTCAGTACGAAATCACCCAGGCCGCCCAGTTCGAAACCCGCAAGCTGGTCCAGGCTGAGGAGCGCAAACAACTCACCACGGTTCTCCTCCTCATCGGCTCGGCCATCGCCTCGGTGGCCGGCACATTCCTGTTTGCCCGCCCGATGGCCCGCAAGCTCAGCGCGGTGTATCAGGAGCACGAGTTAGCGGTTTCGCGAGTTGAAGTCCAGCGTGCGGAACTTCAAACCCAAAACATCAAGCTCCGCGAACAAACCGCCCTGGCCGAGGAGCAGCGCCGCGATCTCAAGGAACTCACCCGGCTCTACAAGGCGAACGCCAATCAGTTTCAGTCCATCTTCTCCGGTCTGCCGGTGCCCTGCTTTGCCATGCGCCCGAACGGCGAGGTGTTCGAGTGGAATCACGCCTGCGAAAAACTCTTTGAATACGCCCAGGCCGAGGCCGTCGCCCGCAAGCCATGGGAACAGATTTTTCACGGTGAGGATGCGGCGCTCATTCGCCGCCACTTTGATCGTGCTGCCGCCGGGTACGCCTCCACGCAAGAGGAAGCCGAAATCTCCGGCCCGGATGGTCAACGCCTTTGGATCACCGTTCAATCCATTCCGATGAAGGATATGCAGGGCCAAGTCACCGGGGTCCTCACCGCGATGACCGACCTTACCGAGCGCCGCAAGGCCGAACTCGGCCTGCAAGAAAGCCGCAACCTCATTGCGCGCATGATGGAAAGCAGCCCGCAGATTGCCTATGTGCTCAATCTGGCGAACGGTTCCATTAGTTATGCGAATGGTCAGCTTGCCAAATTGTTGAACATCTCGGTCCAGGAACTCAATGAGCGTGGTACCACGCTTCTGGAATTGGTTCACCCCGAGGATTTAGAAGACGTGCGTAAGCACTATGAGGAGGTCCGGGTCGGCACTGACCAAGACATCCACACCATCGAATTCCGCATGGCGCGCATTGACGGCACCTATCGCTGGGTGCGCACCAAGGAAACCGTCTTTGTGCGGGATAACCGGGGCAACGTCACCCAAATTTTGGGTTCGGCCGAAGACGTCACCGACAAGCGCGCTGACGAAGAGCGCCTGCGCCTTCTCTCGGTTGTGGCCGCCCAGAGCGGCAGTGGCGTGGTCATTGCCCGTCCCGACCGCAGCATCATTTTTGCCAACCCGGCCTACGAAGAGATGACCGGCTTCCGCGCCGACCAACTCACCGGCCCCAACGGCAAGCTCCTCACCTCGCTCATCATTCCGGACCAAGAAGGGTGGGGCGACCTCAATGTGGCCCTGGACAAGCAGAAGGCGTTCTACGGCGAGTTCCGAATGGAACGGAGCAACGGCCAGGAGTTCTGGAGCGACTTCAGCATGACGCCCGTGTTCAATCAAGAGAACGAGCTCACGCACTGGGTCGTCATCCAAGATGACATCACCAGCCGCCGCACCATCATGCAGCAAATCGTGGTGTCGCGAGAACGACTCAACGTCGCCCTGCAGAGCAGCCAATCGGCCGTATTCGACTGGGATCTCAACCAAAACAAGCTCTATCTCTCGTTTGACTTCAACACTCTGTTGGGTTACGATGCAAACCCGGTGGAGGATGGCGAGTCGTACTGGCTCAATCTCGTCCACCCCGTGGACAAGGTGGAGCTGGAACGCAACCTGAAGGATCACCTGAAGGGCAGCAAAGATGTCTTCCGACACGAGCATCGGCTGCGGACCAAGTCCGGAACCTACGAGTGGTTTATGATCACCGGGGAAATCATCGAGTCGAACGATCGCTCGCAACCCCGCCGTTTCATCGGAACCTTCACTAACATCACCGACCGCAAGCACAACGAGCAGCGTTTGGCCGAATCGGAACAGCGTTGGAACTTTGCCCTGGAGGGCTCCGGCGCCGGGGTGTGGGACTGGAAGATTGCCGACGGCACCCTGTTCCTCTCGCGGCAGTGGAAGAACATCCTGGGTTACGCCATGGACGAGCTGCCGGACGACTTCAAGATCTGGGAGACGCACATGCACCCCGAAGACCGGGCCGCATGGTTCTCCGATCTGGAAGCCCACCTGCAGGGTCAGACGGACATGCTCTCGACCATTGTGCGGATGCGCCATCGCGACGGACACTATTTGTGGTGCCACGACCGCGGCAAAGTCGTCTCCCGCGATTTCGAAGGACGTCCGCTTCGCATGATCGGGATGGTCACCGACATCACTGAACAGAAGGTTGCCGAGCAGCAAGTCATCGAAAGCGAGGCTCGATTCCGCTCCGCCATCGATGCCCTCCGCGAAGGCTTCATCCTGCAAGAAAGCAACGGGAACATTCGGATGGCGAATCCTCAGGCTGCCGATATGTTTGATGTCGAGCTGCCCGTGCTGCTGGACCAAAGCCTCGAAGGCATCCTGGCCAATGCGGTCACCGAAGAAGGCCTGCCCTTCCTTCCGTCCGAGTTCCCCACGGTCATCGCACTCAAGGAGGCGAGAGGGGTCCACAACGTCATTATCGGCCTCAACGATGGCCACCAAGTGAAGTGGCTCGAAGTCAACGCCGAACCGATTTTCTTGCCGAACGCCAAGACGCCGTACGCTGCGGTGGCCCTCATCATGGACGTCACCGACCGACGCCAGGCCGAAGAGTTCATCATGCTGCAAATGTCGCAGCTCAACGAGACGCAGTTGGCGCTGGAAGCCCGCTCGGCCGAACTCGAGACGGCCAACGAACGCCTCACGCGTCTGGCCAGCACCGACGGCCTCACCGGCTTGATGAACCATCGCCGATTCCAAGAGGAATTGGAGAAGACCCTCGACTCGGCCCAGGCCAAGACCGTGCCGGTCTCGGTGGCCTTGCTGGACGTGGACCACTTCAAGCAATTCAACGACACGTATGGCCACCTGGAGGGCGATGAAGTCCTGCGCTCGGTGGCGCGCATCCTCAGCGAGGCGATTGGAGACCGCGGCACCGTGGCCCGCTACGGCGGCGAAGAGTTCATTGTGCTTCTGCCCGAGGCCAACGGCGTGGATGCGATTAGCATCATGGAAGAAGCCCGCGAGGCCATCGCTTCCTTCCCGTGGACGCACCGACAAGTGACGGTCTCGGTGGGTGTGGAAACGTGCGAATGCCGCACGTGCCACGACCGCATCGCGTTCGTCAACTCGGCGGACCAAGCGCTGTACGCCTCGAAGAACGCGGGTCGTAACCGCGTCACCCACGCCAAGGTTCTGCAAGAGCAGGCCGCCTAAACCGGGGCGGCCCTCGGTCTGCGGGGTAGCCAGAGCCCGCCGCACTCCTCCGCATACCCAAAGAAACCCCAGGGGACCGTAGCCCCCTGGGGTGATCTACTTGATGGGTGCGCTGCTTTACGCGGCTTGCGGGATATCGGCAGGGGCTTCTTCCGCCACCGAAGCCCCGGACTTCGCCCCGCGAATGTGAGCGATCAGATCCGCTTGCGAATCCGCTCGGAGAGGCTCGCACGGTAGCACGGAAGCCAGATACGTCAAGGCTTGCGCCGAAGCACTCTTGGGGGCGCGCTCCAACACGCCCTGGCGGAACTGCACCGCCTCCAGCATCGCCGGGTCGGGCGGAATGTTGCCCATCACAGCCAATTCTTCATTCAGGGCATGCGCCCATGCCTGCTTCACCTTCAGCCGGGTCGGACTAAACATCCGGTTGCTGGTCATGTTCAGCACCGCACGCCAATTCTCCGGCTCGGAAGCCGCCTGGCGCAGCACCAACGAATCCACCACGCAGGTGGGCTCGCCCGTCAAAACCAAAAGGGCCGTATCGGCCGCGCCGACGATGGCCACCGAAAGCGGATGGACGCCCGAAGCGGTATCGAGCACCACAATATCGTAATCCAAAGCCGCGAGGCGTTCCTTCAATTGGGTTTGCAGGGCGTCCGATTGACGGGTG
>CAZVHE010000079.1:0-6130 GCA_964627705.1 uncultured Chthonomonas sp. | reverse complement strand
CTCCACTCTTGCCAGCCCGAAGCGCCGCCAACAAAGTCGAGGCCCTCAGAAATGGTCTGGGCATTCGCTCCGCCGAGCCACTGCAAGAAATCGATGGTGGGGCTCACCCCCATCAGGACATCCAGGTTGGCCATGCCGGTATGGGCATCTACCAGCAGCACGCGCTTCCCTTCTTTGCGCCATGCCTGAGCCAGCCCGAGCGCAATTACGCTCTTGCCCACTCCCCCTTTGCCGCTGGTAACGGCCCAACAATGACCAGCCATTCTCGTAAAACCCTACTAAGAGATATTGGTCAGACGAGGGGCGGCCTCAACGGGCGCGTGCGGATCCTGGTAATTCTGCCGAAGCTGGTTTAAGACCTCCGGGAGCGGCTTCTCGATGATCTTGGGCTTCAGGCCCGTGGCCTGACCAATCATGGCGATCCCGATCTGGTCGAGCGGCACGGCGGCATGCAACACAATCTGGTCGCCTTCGATATCCACCGGCATGGCCAGCGCGGAAAGGGCTAAGGAAGCGGGAACCTTCTGCACGGCGTACGGGTTGATGCCACTGGCCGAGCTTGGTGCTGAAGCCGCAGCGGCGACCGGGGCGGGCTCCGGTTGGGTCTCGCCGCGAAGTTCGGTCATGAACCGCGCGGACTCGTTGATCTCCCCGTTCTCGTTGAAAATCGGCTCTTCGTCCACGTCTTCGGCGCGGGCTTGGGCTTCGGCCAGCAGGGCCGCAATTTCGTCTTCCGAGAGAATCATGCCGCCATCGCTCGGGGCGGGCGGGGCAGGCTTAGCGGAGGCCGGCTCGAAGGCAAGCGCTTCCTCGATCACCTTCGGGTCCTCGACCTCTTCTTGAGCGGCTTCGGCGGAGACATCCTCCAATGAGATCACCGATTCATCGGCAACCGTCGCTTCTCCGGTCGTTTCAAGTTCTAAGGAGTTCAGGGCCGCGGCCAATTCGTCTTGCGCCATGATCGGCGCGTCCGCGCTGACGGCGGTCCACGTCTCTTCGGCCTCAGCCGTCACCGCGCCCAGCGCTTCGTCCAGTTCGCTCAAGACTTCTTCGGCTAGGGGTTCCGCCGGTGCCGATTCTGCCACTTCAGCAACCTCGGCGGCCTCGGCAACAGCCTCCACCATCTCCGGCTCAGCCGGAGTTGGCTTCAATGTCGCCAGGATGTCGTCAATGCTTTGCATTTCGTTCTCCGGGGCCGCAAGATCAACCGCGGGTTCCGCAGTGACCTCCAGCTCCGGCGACGCCAATTCTTCGGTCGGTGCGCCCGCGGCGGCCACTTCTACGGCCACTTCGGCCACTCCCGCAAGGGCCGCGCTCAAATCGTCTTGGCTGAAGGCGAGCCCCTCGCCCACCGGCTCCCAGTTCTGTTCGTTCGGCGCAATCGGAAGCCCTTCGGCTTCGTCCTCGTCATCAAGCACCGGCGTGGAACTGCCCCACTCGTCCGAGTCCTCGGTCGACATGTTCTGGAGGGCGATGGCAAAATCCCGCGTGAAATCGTCAAGTGAAAACTCGGCGAAATCCTCGCCTTCTTCCGTTCTCAGTTCGGCGGCCAGCGCCTGAAGCTCATCGGCGAGTTCATGCAATGAAACTCCAATCCGATTGATTCGATTCCAAACTTCTTGTCGCCGCCGTTCCGCCATCAAGCACCAATAAGGAGCAAGAGCCACTCGCTCTCTTCTCATCATTGGCTCAATTCATCGTTTTTTTAGGGTTTGTCCTAGTCTTTTTGCTGGCGTTGGGCCCGCTCGCGCCGGCGCTGCGCCAATCGCTCCGCGAGTTCGTGGTTGCCGCCCCCCGTGGGCGGCGGGGTGGCGGGCCGGCTCGGGGCGGCAGGTGGGGTGGGCCGAGGCCCTTCACGCTTGGGTGTCGTCGGGGTGGTGGGGGTCACGGGAGTCTGCGGGCGCGGTGCCGCTGGGGTCTGTGGCGTAATGCGTTGCTTGGCCGCGCGGAGGCGCTCCATCTGCGGGCGGGGTACCGATTCTTCGCCCCGGCGGCTCCTCACCCAGGCCATCATCTCGCTCCACGGCACCACCAGGCGGCGCACCGCAATGTCAATCGGCAGCAAAGCCAGCGCCAGCGCCAGGAACCACGCCCACAGGTCGCGGATAGATTCACCCGGCTTGGTAGAAGGGCGGAACGCCGCGCCCGGATCGGTCAGCAACTGGCCGTCGGTAGTCTTGGCGATGGATTCCAACAACGGATCGTTCGGGCGGAACGACCGGTACTCCGCCGGATAGGGCACGCTCAGGCCGCTGGTGCTCACACTGGCCGCACCCGCGGCGGTGGGCTCGTTCACCGAAACGATGTAGCTCCCAATCTCCGAGGCCGGAAACACCACTTCGTATTCACCCGGCGCAACCTGGATCACCTCCGGCGTCACTGTGCTCCCTTGCGGGCCGCTCACACGCACGTCTTCCGGCTGGACAGCCGCTGGTTCACCATTTGGTGTGCGCGCCAAAATCCGCGCCCGCGCCACCCCGCCGTCTTGCCGCAGCTGGATGTCGTAATCGTTGGTGGTGCCCCGTCGCACTACCGCGCGCACCATCTGCGACCAGAACGGCACAAAGCCATCCCAGCCCACCCAGCGGCGCGCCCAGGCGCTCTGCGCATCGCTGGTAAAGGCGTAACTGGTACCCAGCCCGTACCGCCACGAGGCCAACAGCACGTCGTCCTTGGTGCTTTTCATACTGGTACGGGCCAGGGGGCGTGGCTCGGCGAGGTTATAAGCAAACAGGGCCGGGATTTGGTTCGGCTCTATCCCGTTCAAAGCTTCCTCACCAGGCATCACGCGCGGCACAAAGGTCAATTCCTCAATCGCCGAACGCGACATCATCGCCACGTCTTGGGTGAAGATCGCGGGCAGCCGGCGGGCCTGGGTGACGAAGTAGAAATTCCCTCCGCCCGCCTTGGCCAGTTGATATTCAGCCCGAGCTTGGTAATAACGCCCGCCTTGGCCAGTTGCTCCAGGTATTGCACGTCCTTTCCGTCGCCAATGGCCACCACCGATGTGGTGATCTTCTCGTTCCTCAGCTGCCGCGCCAGCTGGAGGGTGGTGCCGTGCTCGTCCGCATCGTTGCCATCGGCCAGGATAATGAGGTGGCGGACCTTGGTGTTCTCGGCGCGGAGCTTCTCCGCCCCAAATTCCATGCTGGGCTGCATAAAAATGCCGCCGCCGCCCGTGTCCAGCCGCCGAATGTTATTGATCACCGCATTGCGGTCCTTTAGTTCTTGCATCGGGGCGACAAAGTCGATCTGGTCGGAGCTTCCCGCCACGCCCAGCCGGTCCACCGCCGAAAGCAGCTTGGCCGTTTCTTCCGCGGCGCGGGCCGCCAACTCAATCTTGCGCAGTCCATCTTCCACGGCGTTCATCGAGCCACTGGCATCCGCGATGATGAGCACCGTCGTGCTGGGGAACGTCTTGCGCTGGCGGACGTCCAGCGAAACCGGGAGCGCCTCTTCTATGGGCGTGCGGTACCAACCGCCGCTGAGGTAGGAGTTCTCGCCGCCCACCATAATGAGACCCACGCCCGTCTCGCGCACCGCCGTCTGCAGGGCTTGCATCTGAGCCGGCAGCCAGTGCTTCGCGTTCTGGTCATTCAGGATGACCGCGTCGTAGTTCTGGATCTCCTCGGAGCGGGTTGGCACCCCGCTTGGCCCCGCCAGGCGCACATCCAGCCCTGCTTCTTGCAGGGCCGTGACCAATTCGGTCCGGCTCGTGTTCTCCTGCAGCACCAGCACTCGCGAGCGATCGCGGACATTGACAAAAGCCGCCCCCACGTTATTACGCACGTCGGCATCCTTCGCCGGCTCCAAGGTCACCCGGTAGCGCAAGAAACCCGCCGCGTCCACCTTTTGGTCAAATGCAAACGTGGTGCGCCCTTCGTTCAACGTGACCCGGTTGCGCTCAATGACGTTCCCATCCCGGTCCAGGCTCAAGATCGCCTCTTGCCGAACGGTGCTGTTCACCTCCACCCGGAGCTGGAAGGGCTCTCCCGCTTGCCGCTCATTGGGGACAATCACGTCCGTCACCCAGGCTTCGGCGGTGCCGCTTTGCACCCCCAGCCGCACCACATCAATCGGGATGCCCTGCGTGGCCGCCACCTGCGCCGCCTGCTGGGCGTCACCCCGCGTCTCGTTGCCGTCAGTCAGCAGCACCAGGCGCGGGGCTTTACCTTCAGGGATCAGAGCCGTCCCCAGCCGGATCGCCGCCGCCATATCCGTGGCCCGGGCATCCAGTTGCGCACGGGGCGCGCCGATCAAGGGCCGGCCGGTGGGTAGCACTTCCACCGCGGGTCGTCCGCCAAAACTCACCACGCTCGCGCGGTCCTCAGGGTCCATCGCGGCGATGGCATCACGGATGAACTTCAGCGCCCGTTCCCGTTCTTGCTCCTGAATCGAGTCCGACCGGTCGAGCAAGAAAATGACCGCTTCGCCCTGGTTGGGTCGGCGAGACTGGGGACCGGCCAACGCTACCACCAGCGCCGACACCAGGAACCCGCGTAGCACAAAAGCCGTGATCTTGCGCCCTCTCTGCAGGCCCGAAACCAGCCGCCACGACCACCACAGCAACCCCGCCAATACGGGCAGCAACAGCAGATACTCGGGAGAGGTCCACCGCATGGTTAACTCTTCCGGCCGTAAAGCCACCACTCCAGCACCAGCAGGCAGATGGCCAGCAGGGTCACCCACCGCCACACTTCGCCCCAGCGCACGCTGCTCGAATTGTTCTCCACCGTCGTCCCGGCAATCACCAGGCCGTCCTTGGGCGTCACGTCACTTTCAAACTTGTCGCGGAACACCGCGCTGATCTCGTAGTTGTTCTTCCCGATGGTGAGTGTGCTGGTCCCCACCCGATCAATTTGAGAAACTACGATCCGGCCATCCACCGCGGGGATCGTAGTTTGGGTAGTGCCGGTCTTCAGCACAGCGGATGTTGCCTCACCCGCCGGAAAACCGAACGTGCGCCCCGGCGACACGACCAGTTGGTCCCCCACGGCCTCGCCGCTCACTTCATCCAAAAGATTGGCGATGAAGATCGGGAAGCCCGGGGTCAGCGGCCAGTCGCTCGCCAGCGGCGCAAAACCCACCCGCACCACGTACTGTTCGCCCTGCCGCTCGGTGATGGCCGCCCCGTTCTTGAACTGTGCAATCACGCGCCCCGCGTCGCGAGCCAGAGGGGCCGCCTCGGCCACATAGACGCCTTCGAGGTCCACGCCCTCCAGCAACGGCGAAGGTTCACGCCCGGCCCACTGCGGCTCCTTGACAAGGCCTTTCCCGTTCCCGCCAAACACCAGCACCGCTTTTGCCTTCACCGGCACTTCGGGGGTGCCATCAAAGACCACCAAATCGTAAGCCCCCTCCCCAGGGGTTTCGCGGCGCTCTTGGTCGGGCACCGTGCCCGCTACGTCGGCCACCACGCGCGCGTCCAGGGCCACGGCCCGCTCCAAAAAGAGGTTGCCCGGCGACACCAGTAGCACCCGGATCATCTGCCGGTCGCTGGCCAGGCTGACCAAGCGATTGTCGGCCATTAGATCATCCGAGGCCGTCAATTCCGCCGTGAACGCCTGCGCATCCACTGGCACCTTGATCGTTCGCTCCATCAACTGCCCCGGGGCCAGGGTCTGCTTCATGCTGTCCACCACCGCGCCGTCGGCCTTCAGCGTCAGGGTCGCTTCCACCGGCTCCTTGCCCGTGTTGCGGGCGGCGGCGTATAGCAGGCGGCCCTGGTTGGTGCGCGTACTGCCCAGGCTCTCCATCGCCACATTGCGGCTGCGCGTACCGACCTTTTCAAACTCGACCGAGCTGCTCCCGGCGGCAAAATCCTTGACCTCGGGGAACACTCCGTCGCTCAGCACGATGATGCGCGAGCTACTCTGCCCCGCCACCAGTTCGGCCGCCAGGCGCAGGCTTTCGCCCACATCCACTGGCATGTCATACTGGCGCACATCCTCCAACGCCCGCAGCTGACTCGCCGAATCGTTGCTCAAAGGAAAAATAACGCGCGGGGTCGGCCCGGCCTCGATCAGCGCCACTTGGTCAGAGGGTGTGGTCCGCCGCAAGAGCTCTCGCGCCCTAGCCACCGCCTCGCCAAATCGGTCCGGCGCCACGTCCGTGGCCCCCATACTAGCAC
>CAZVHE010000078.1:0-11476 GCA_964627705.1 uncultured Chthonomonas sp. | reverse complement strand
GCCGTGCCGATCTGCCTCCCCGAGCCCGTGCGGGCGTACTCCGTGACCCCGTGGTCCGTACAATAGCCGCATGAGCCGCGCCCGGGCCCTGGAACTCAGCGCCGGGTGTGCCGCCACTCCCCGCGAGATTGAGCGCGTGGCCCGAGAGGTGGGGCCGGAGTTGGCCGCCTGGGCGTTCACCCAGTGGGCGCTACGAGCCAAGGCGGAGCGCAAGTTCCCCCCCGGCCACGACTGGTACCTGGACCGCGACGGCCTGGAGATGGCCAGCGCCCTGCCCGTGGCGGCCTGGCACGCCTCGCTTTTCCCCAGCGGCATGCCGGTGGCGGATATCGGCTGCGGGCTGGGGGCAGATCTCATCGCTCTCGCCCGGCGCGGCCCCGCCGAGGGCTGGGAAGCCGACCCCACCCGGGCCGAGTACGCCGCCCACAACGTTCAGGTCGCGGGGGTGCAAGCCACCGTCACGGCGGGCACCTGCGAACCCGGCACCACGTACGAAGGTCTCTGGATGGACCCCATGCGGCGCGGCGGCAACGACCTCCGCCCCGCCCCCCAACTTTTCATCCCCCACGCCGAAACCTTCGCGATCAAGCTATCCCCTCTGATGCCCGATGCCGAACTCCAAGCCCTTGCACCCGGCGTCCGGTTCGTCAGCTACGAAGGGGCGTGCTTGGAGGCTGTGATTGGCTCCATGTTCGAGGGCGTCGCCGCCTATCACATCGAGAGCGGCGAAACGCGAATCCAAACCCCGGACCCGCACACTACCGGGGAGCCCGGCACGCACATCTACGAACTCGACCCCGCCGCCGTGCGCGCCCACGCCCGCGGCCACTGGGGGCTGGCCCAACTGGGCGACCACCCGGGCTTCCTCACCGGTGGCCCCGTCGCGTCCTCCCCCTGGCTCAAAGGCTTCCGGGTCATTCAGGCCTTCAACCCGAAGAAATCCCCTGGGCCAGTGCAGGCCATCAAGAAGCGCGGCCCCACCCCTGCGCCCGAAACCCTTGCCCGACAATGGGGGCACGACGCAAAAGGCCCCGTGGCCCTATTGTGGACCACGGGGCACCGCGTGCAAGCCGTACTGGCCGAACGCCTGGATTAGTTCGGAACGGTCGAACCTTCGAGGTTGCCGCCCTTTTCCAGGAAGTCCTCGCCCATCAGCTTTTTGACGATGGTCACTTGGTTTACCTTGTACTTACGGGCGCGGGGGGCAATCACATTGCACTCCACTTCCTCGTCGAGGTTGAACTGCGGGCCGTTCTCGGTCCACATCGCCTTGGTGGTGCGCAGCCACTTCGAGTCGTCGCGCTCCGGCGTGTCCATCTTAAAGTGCGCGCCTCGACTTTCGTTGCGGAGCAGCGCCCCGCCCACAATCGCCTTGCTCATTTCCACCATGTGCTGCACGCTGCGCACGTACGGGGTCGCCTGGTTGGTCCAGGTGCCGCCGTCCACCACCGCGCAGTTCTTAGCGCGTTGGGTCAGGTCGTCCAGGATGCCGCGAGCCTTCTCCAGGTCGCTCTGCAACCGCCAAATGCCGCAGTAGTTCCACATCGTGTCGGCCAGCTCGGCCTGGAGTTGGTAGGGGTTTTCCTTGCCGTTCGGGTTGGCCAGGCCAGCGTAGTGCGATTCGTGGCGCAGACGGGCGTCGTGAATCCACTTGCTGTCCAGGCTCGCCGCATCAGTGTCCATTTCGCGCAGGTAAGCCGTGATGCCCTGGGCGGTGAGTTCGCCGCCGGTCAAGCACGAAAGCAGCGCGTTGGCGCCCAGACGGTTCGCACCGTGGTACTGGTAATCCGCTTCCCCGGCGGCATACAGGCCCGGGATGCTCGTCATCTGGTTACGCGGGCTGTCCAGGTTCAGCGTAGCGCCGTCCGTGCCCTTTTCGTAGTCCACCCACAGGCCGCCCATGGTGTAGTGCACGGCCGGGTAGATGCGCATCGGCTGCGTCACCGGGTCTTCGCGCATGAACTTCTCGTAGATCTCCAGTACGCCACCCAGCTTGTCCATGATGAGTTCACGGGACATGCCGCGCTCGCGGTGCAGGTGCGAAATATCGAGGTACACCTGCTGGCGACCCTTCACCCCGCGCCCCATGCGGCACACGCAGTAGATGATGAAACTGACAATGTCGCGCGAGAGCAGGTTGCCGTAAACCGGGTCCAGCTCTTCGCACACGTACCAGCGGTCGGCTTCGGGGATGTCCGACGGCGTACGCGGATCCATCGGGTCACGCGGCACCCACACGCGGCCGCCCTCGCCGCGCACCGATTCGCTCATCAGGCGGCACTTGTCCTCGCCCGGGATGGCGGTGGGGTGAATCTGCACCATTTCCGGGTTACCGTAAACGGCCCCTTCTTGGTAGGCTATGCTCACCGGCTCGCCGGTGTTGATAATGGAGTTCGTCGTCTTCCCGCCCGAGGCGATGCACACCGCATCCGCCGGGAAGGTTTCAATCTTCATCGTGCGCAGGTCTTGCGCCACGATGCCGCGCGCGCGGCCCTTCTCGTCCTTGATAAGCCCGAGGAAGGTCCAACCTTCAAACTTCTGCACCAGGTTGCTGCTTTCGTAGCGGCGCACTTGCTCGTCCAGCGCGTAAAGCAGCTGCTGGCCCGTGGTAGCGCCCGCGTAGGCGGTGCGGTGCTTCAGCGTGCCCCCAAACCGGCGGAACGAGAGCAGGCCTTCCGAAGTGCGGTTGAACGGCACGCCCATCCGGTCCAGCAGGTAGATAATCGCGGGCGCGCGCTCGGCCATGCGCATCACCGGCGGCTGGTGGTTCAAAAAGTCACCGCCCGTAATCGTGTCTTCAAAGTGCAGATAAGGCGAGTCGCCTTCCCCGCGCAGGTTCACCGCCCCGTTGATGCCCCCTTGGGCACATACGCTGTGACTACGCTTGACGGGGACCAGGCTGAAGAGTTGAACCTTCACCCCCGATTCCGCGAGCTTCATGGCGGTCATCAGGCCGGCGAGGCCCCCTCCAACGACGACGACAGTGCGTTGCGGCATAGTGCTTCTCGGTCTTACGGGTGCATCCGGGTCGGATACGGCAGACCGAGGTCATTCTACCGGGACGAAACCCGGCAAACATGGAGAACGATCCCTAAAGGCGCGTACCGATGGGGCCGCGCAGGCTCGGTCCGGTGCCACCACCGCCGCCCGTACCACCACCCGTGCTGCGCGGGGGCAAGTCTTCTTCATCAATCGCAATCGTGCCGGTGAGGTCTTGGGCGCTCATCCGGTCATCGCCCTCGCGGGTGGAAAGCTGAATCTCGCGGGCCATGACGTCGTCGCCCACTGAGTTGATGAGGCGCACTTGGCGGCCCTGCCCGGTACTCCGTAGAATCAGCCAGTCGGCTTCCACGTCAAAGTCGGCTTCCGGTGCAAACGCCAGCCGCCACGAGGTCGGCGAAATCTGCTGCCGCGCCTGCGGGTTGCCCGTGGCCTTGGCCCGGCGCTGCCCCCGGGCGTAGTTGGTTTCAATCTGCTCGGCTCGAATCGTGATCGGATACTGACGCAGATTGCCGGTGTCACGGACCGGGTCTTGCGCCACCGGGTCGGCGCTGGGAGCAGGGCGGTTCTTGGCAATCTCGTCGGGCACCACCGGGACCAGCGGCGGAATGGGCTCTTCCCGGGCCGGCGGACTGTTTTTGGGCCGCACCAGCATCTGCACGTTGCTGCTGAAGATCGCGCGGCGCTCCCGCCGATAAATCGTCACGCGCCCGGCTTGCACGTTGGCATCCGGCCCCCAGAACCGCACATTGCCGATGCACGTGATCACCTGGGTTTCGGTGTTCTGCTCGATGCGGTCGGCCCGCACAATGACTTCCCCGTCCGTTGCCCGTGCCCGCGAGTGGATGTACACCCGCCCCCGCAGGTCGGTGCGCTCCGCCTGAATCGTCCAGTCGCGCCGGGTGGCCCCTACGTCCGGGTCTTGTAGCTTGCCCCGGTAGGTGAGTTTTTCCGCCACGCCGATGTTGGTCTTGGTGTTGAAACGGATCGACTTCGCTTCAATCCGCCCCGGCCCGAACATGCCCTTCACCGGCGTGCGGATTTCCATCGTCCCCTTGCGGCCGTCGTATTTCCCGCTTTCGCTGGTCAGGTCAAAACCCTTGCCCCGCACCCGCATGGCGCCTTGGCCTTCCAGGGTTTCCACCGGCGGGTAGTACACGGCGTTGGCCATCGTGAAGCCCACCGGAGCCTCGCCGGGGCGCAGGAACTGCCCCTGCTTCACGCCCGCCAGCTCCACTCGCATACGGTCTTTCGTGACCCCAATGCTATCCACGGTGGCCTCGGCCACCAGCCGCCCGTCCGCGCCGTAGCTGCGGAACACACTGTTGGTCATCGTCAGGGTGACGGGGCGCTCGTTCCGGTTGGTCAAGCCGCGGGCCGGGTCCTGGCGCAGAATGTCGCGCACAACCCACACCGCTCCCGCCGCCCCGGCCAGAAGCAGGAGCGACGTAAAGGCTTGACGCCAGCGGAACTTAGTTGAGGGTGACATTCACAGTGGTGAGTTGGCTCGGTTGCGTAATCGTCACCGGCGCCGAACCCGATTGTGCCCCTTTTGTGGCCGTGAGGGTGTAAGTCCCGGCCGGAACCCAGAGCTTGTACCGGCCATTGATATCCGCCGTGGCCGTGCGAATCAGGGTCGTCCCCTGCCGCAACTCCACCGTCGCCAGGGCCCCGGTCGCCGTGGGCTGCACCAGCCCGGTGAGGTTAAACGGCAGCGGCGGCGGGTCGGCTCCGCCCACTGGTGAGAGGGCCACATCGCCCACATCCACCACGCCCCCCACCGGCGGCGAAGCCGGACTGAAGAAGCCATCGAAGAAGCCGGAGGCGGCAATGGTGCCCCGCAAACCGAAGAACACGGCTTGGCTGGCGGGGTCGTACGCCACCTGCGTGAGGATGAACACCCCGCTGGCATCGGTGGTGGCGCTGCGACCCGCGAAGGTCACCGCCGCCCCAGGGATGACCGCACCCCCGGAAGAGCTCACCGCCCGCCCGCGCACACTCACCGTTTCCGGGCCGATATAGAGGTCGCCGAGGTCGCGGTTGGCCGTGGCCGCCGCAAAGGTAAAGGTCTGGATGACCGGACTGCCCGTGCTCGGGCTGTAGGTCACTACGACCTGGTTGGTGCCGCTGGGCGCGGTGATCTGGAAGAAGCCGTCAAAGGCATCCGTCGCCACACTGGTGGTGCCCACGCGCACGCTGGCCGCCGGGTTCGGGGGTCCACCCGTGCCCACCCACACCACGCGGCCCGTGAGGGTCACGTTGGTCGGGGCCACGACGCCGCCACCCCCGCCGCCTCCGCAGCCCAGGATGATGAGGCCGACGACGAACAGCAGCCACTTGGTGAGGGGGCTCATGTGCTTCATCGCCCTGTCCCCGTGCGCAGATCAAACTCGTGCGTCTCTTGCGTCGCGCGGAAGGTGTAAGTCCCGCCTCTTGGGTAGTACTTAGTGGCCCCCGTGCGACGGTCCGTCAACGTCGCGGCTCGGTAGAGCAGCTTGCGCCCGAGCATGAGTTTGTACTCGGTGCCCGGCCGCAGTCCGGTCAAGGTCACCCGGTAAGTCTGCGCTCGGCCCGCGCCGCGAATGTCGCGGTAAAGGCCCGGCCCCACTTGCACCTGCAGGCCGCCCGCCAGGGGTGGCATGCCGCTATCCCAGGCGCGGTCGAAGGCGTCCGATGCGCGCCGAGACTGGCCAATCAAGGCCCGGCTCGTGCGTCCTCCGCCCGTCACCTGCACAATCATCTCCCAGTCCGGTTTGGGTTCGGCGGCATTGCCGCCCGTGCGGGTCCCCGCTCCGAACGACGAGGGCGTGAAGGTCATGATCGCGCCTTCGGTGCGGTCGCACCGCACCCAGAAGGCCGCGCCCCGCGGCAACGTGCTGAGCGGCGTGAGTGAGCCCTGATAGATGTTCACATTGTCGCGCCCGAAGCCGAACATCGTCGTCCCAATGATCGTCCCGCGCGCCTGGCTGTAGGTGGCCGGCGCTTCGGTTGTGGTCGTGACGGTAATGCGGCTGAAGGGGATGTCCTCGTTCAGCGGGTTCGCCACCATGTTCCAGCCGGGTTCCAGCGGGATGGAGACAGGTTCACTGGTATCGCGTACCCCGCGCACCGTGCGGTTCACGGCGCTGCCTAGCGAAAGGTACGCCCCGCGCCCCGCCATCATGCCGCCTTCGTTGGGGAAGAGGTCAAACTGGCCCGTGCTGGGGCTCCAGCGGCCCAGCAAAGTCTGGTTTTCGGTCAGCCCAAGCACCCGGTCGGCGCGGTGCCGGTACGGCGTGCCGATGGGAGCATAGAGCGAGAGCCCAGCGGGCAAGGTGACGCTGATCGGGGCCAAGTCTCCGGCTCCTCGCAAGTCAAGCGCCACCGGGCCGTAGCCCTTGTTGAACTGCCGGTCAATCACCTGAACGTTGTCGCGGAACACCTGAATGCGTAGCGGCTGCGCGGGCATGAAGTTGGCATCCGAAATCGTGGTGCCAAAGGCAAACCGCTGCACCGGGATGTCCACCGGCCCGCTCAGGCGGCTGCTGGTCACACGCACGACGTAGTTACCCGTGCTGGGCACCCCGCGCACCGTGCCGTAAAGGTTGCGCGGCACCGGGGCTGAACCCGTCGCAAACGAACCGGCGGGCAAACTAAGCCGCGTGAGAAGACCCGCAAAGGGAACGTCCACGAGCGTGCGATACGGAACGGTGCCGCTCGTCGCCGGGAAGTTGGGCGCCACCGAACCGTAGGCGCCCGCAATCTCCAGCACGTCATCTTGCACGCTCGTCAGGAACCGGGTGCCGTCCTCGCGCCAATACACGGGAAAGGCGCGGCCCCCAAAAAGGGTCTCGCTCCCGTTGGGTTCGAGCTGGAAGGCGTTCGCCACAATCGCGAACACCCCGAAGTCGCTGCTGCCCGGGGTCGGGTCGAGCGGAAAGGCTTGTACGTGCAGCTTCGGACCCGGAATCAGGTCGCTATCCAGCACGTGTTGCTCTTCAAACCACTCCGCAAAGGTCTTGCCTTCCACCGTGGCGTTGGCGCGGCCCGCCGCCGCGTCCAGCGCGACTTGACCCAGCGCCACCAGGCTGGCTTCGTCGGGGTAGCTGGCCGGGCTGAGCTGGTAGCGGGCGTTGAACTGAACCAGGAACCCCGGCACCTCGGCCAACAGGCGATTCCAGGCCGTGCCGGCCATCTGGAATCGAAGCAAGAAGATCCCGCCCGTGCTACCCCCCGCCGGGAGCGGCGTGGACACCAGATTCGGGGCGATAAAGCGCGGCGCGGCCAGGCTGGGCTGGTTCCACCAATCGTAGAAGGTGGAGACGTCGTAGGCGGCGTCCAGCACCGCATTCACGGCGTCAATGCTTGGACTATTGGGCAACGCCCCCGTGGTGCGGGCCACTTGGATCGTGGCGGCACGGGCCAGGCCCTCTTGGAAGCTGTCAATCGGATACGGCCGGTCCGCTTGGTAGGCCAGCAGCAGGCAGTGGATGAAGTGGATGCTGGCCGCCGTGGAGTTGTTGTAAACCGGGAACCGGATCTCCGGCCCGTCCGGTGCGTTGGCCACAAAAGCACCCCCCGCCACCGCCGCGCGGTCGGGCAGGTCGGCGTCGTAGTTCCGTACGCGGATCGTCACGTTGCGCAGGGCCGGGCCGTAAATGGCGTCCATCGTCGCCTTAGCCTGCGTGAACGTCGCTTGCAAGTGCTGCCGATACGAAGTCGGGAACACGCGCGTGCCCGTCGTATCAAATTCAAGGCTCAAATCTCCAGCGCGGCCACGCGGCCGGAAAGGCAGCTTCACCCCATCCCGGTAAAGCGTAATCGCCACCGGCGAGGCCGCAAACGCCGTGCGCCCCCGTCGCTGGGCATAGGCGCTGGCCACACTCTCGGCCCCCAGGCGCACCAAGGCGTCATCAATCTGGGCGTCCAGACTCTGATTGCGGCCCTGGGCCACATCGAGGGCCAAACCCTGAGCCCACGCGCTCGCCGCCACCCCGAGGAGCAGGCTCGCCAGCCAGAAACGTTTGGATGTCCGCATAACTCAGTGCAAGGAAGGTCCGAAACCGGCAAAGGTTCACACGCCGCCGAGAGGATACTCCCGGGAATCAAACGGGTGACGCGCCCGCTCCCCTTCACCCGCCCTATGACTAGAACCCGAAGTTGAAGCCAAGCTCGATATCAAAGCCCCGCGACTTGAACGCCCCGCTTTGCACGTTGGCATCCCGGCTGACGATATTCTGCCAGCGGTAGCGCACGTTCAACGCCAGGCTCTCCCAGATTTGGTACTGGTAGGTGAGGCTGAAGTCGTTGGTGTCCTGCGGCAGGTAGCCCGAGGCGTTGCCCAGCAGGCCGTAGAACGTGAGGTTCTGGCGAGGAGCCAGGCGATAGGTGGTGCGCACCTCACCATTCCAAATGTCCTGCGCAAACTGGCTTCCACCACCGCTGAGCAGGCCGCTAAACGTGGTTTGGTACGTCCATTTCGGGCTAAAACGCCCGTCCAGGGTCACATCAAAGGTTGTGGCCTGGGAGCTGATGGTTTCGCCGATGAATTCGGTGTTGGTCTGGCTCAGGGTGCCGCTTAAGAGGGTGTCGTCGTTGATGGACCAGGTCAGCCCCGCCGAGGCCCCCAGGGTGCGGGTGTTGCTGCCAATGTCGCCCCGGCTCTCGCGCTGGAACAGCCCCCCAAACCCCGTGAGCCCCGGACGGAGATCCATCGTGCCGGAGAGGCTGAGACTGCGGAACCGGTTGGCCCCGCCAATGAAGTTGTTCCCACTGCCGCCGCTGAACCCGTTGCCGCCGTAACCCGCGCCGAAGCCCGAGTTCAGCCCGCCCAGCGAGGCCAACGCCCCGGAGTCGCTGTCCGTGTAGTCCAGCCGCAAGGTGCCCGAGGGGTACTTGTAGTTCCCTTCCTCGTCGAGGTCACGGAAGACGTAGCCCACGCTTAGCTGCAAATCGCGACCGTCCCCGGTGGCACCCGCCCGCGTCACCCGGTTGAAGCCGAACGAGCCGGTAGCCGACCACGGCCCCGCCATATTGGTGCGGGCGCGCAGATTCACGCCGCTCACCGTCGCCGAAGTGCGCTGCGTGCCGGTGCCGCCGGTGATGGCCTCGTGGCTCAGCTCCAGGTTCACCGGGAAGGCCCCGCCGGAAATCTGACTCTCTAGGCTCGTGCGCTGGCTACTGTTGTTGGCCGTGAGCCCGGTGGCCGTGCGGCGGTGGCGCACCCCCCAGGGTCGCCCGCCCGACTGAACGTTGTAGTACGCCTCCGCTAGGGTGAGGCGAGAAGCCCGCACCACGCTGTTGCCACTGTTGTCAATCGTGAGCGTGGAAATGCGCGTGTTCAAAAAGTTCAGGCCCGCCTCCTGCCCTACATTCGGGCGGTAGGTCAGGCGAGCGTCGGCGGCGCGTTCGTTGCGTTCAAAGCCCACGGTTTCCACCGCCACGTAGCTGCTCGGGATATCGCGCAGGGATGCCGTCACACCCCACCGGGCGTCGCCCCAGCGCATATCAATCCCGCGGGCCAGGCCGCTCCGGCCCCCGGCCCCCAGTGCCCGGCCCGTGGCCTGTTGCAGCGTGATGTTGCCGCCGGTGCCCAGGGGGATGCGGTAGTCAATCCCGAAGGTTTCCCGATCGCCCTGCACGGTGGTGGTGGGGCGGGGCGTGTAAAGCACCTCGATGGTCGTGTCGGACGGCATCGTCCGGTTGAAATAGAACACCGCCGGGTTGTCACCATCGCGGCGATAGTCCACGCCTTCCACTTGCAGCACCCCGTCCGCCCGGATCGTGAGGTTGGTGCCTGCCAGGGGTTCGAATTGCAAGAAGTAGGGGGTACTGGGCGCGCCAAAGCCTTGGAATCGCTCCACCCGCGTGCTCAGGCTGCCCGTGGCCCCGGTGCGGGTACGCAGCATCGTGACACCCACCTGCCCCGCCGCGCCAAAGTTATAGGTTAGGCTGCCGCCTTCCACCGTGCCCCGCGAGCCCGTCAATCCGAAGGCCTCGTAGGTCGCCACGATGGAGCTCGACGCCGGCACCACCCGCGCCGCCAGGGTCTGCCGATTCACAAAGGTGACGCTGCCGACCTCGTAATCAATGATGTAATCCTGCCCCAGCACCAGGTCTTCATCATCAATGCGGATGCGCTCGCTGCCCCGCACGATCTGGCTGGATTGAAGGTAGTACGGCCCCGCCGTGTTGTTGCCCGGAACGCTCACCGTGCGCGATTCGCCGCGCACTTCGCTCCGTACCACTTGCGCCGAGAACCCCGACGATCGGTACGCCGCATTCACCCCGCGCAGGGTCTTATCCATCCGTGCAAAGCGATTCGTGTTGGCCAGGGTGCCACGCACGTCGCCCAGGTCCACCTGCCAGTCGCCGTTGCGGTAGTTCAGGCTCAACCGGTCGTCCTGTGGCCGCGCCAGACGGTTGTCCTGCACCGTGGCGTCGAAGTTGACGAACCCGAAGAGATTCTGCGCCGAAGCCCGCACCGTGCCCCGGTTGGTGAAGCCACTGTTGCCCAGGCCCCCGTAGTTGGTGCTCTTAAAGGCGTCGCGGTCCCCTGTGACCTGGTGGTTGTGGTAGCCGAAAATGCGAAACCCGCTGAGCACCACCTTGGTTTGCAGTTCGCGCACCAGATCGCGCCACATTCTGTCGATCTCGGACTCTCGCTTGGGTTCCGTGGGGGCGGGGGCTTCGGCGGGCGGCGTAACCTGAGTATCGTCCAGCCCCACCTCTTGCGCCGCGACCAGTGCCATGCCCGCCAGCAGGCTCAGGCTAGCGACCGAGTACCGAATCCAGTGCATCGATATTGCCACGCGCTTGTTCGACCAATTGCTGTCGGCGCGTTTCCATCGTTTTCGCCATTGACTCTTGTCGGCTTTGGAAATCCTTGAACAAATCAAAAATGCGCCCCGCGTTCAGGTTCTCGACCGTGGGAGGGGCCGGCAAGCCCAAGAGGTTCGTCAGGGCGGTCACTTTCGGGTCGTAACTCACCATAAAAGGCGGCACACCCACCGTGCTGGCCAAGATCCCGGCGTGTAACCGCATGGCGATCACAGCGTCCATGCGCGTCATACGCTTCTGCACGTCAATGGGCGATTGCAGATTCTTGATTTCAGGCACCTTGCCCCCGTTGGCCTTGCCAATGGCGCCGAGGACGCTGCGGTCCATGGCGCTGTCCATCTCGATCAGCACTGGCATCCACCCGTTGCTGAACAGGATGCGCGTGAGCTCGGCGAACGTCTCGATCACCGCCTTGCCCTTGTCCTTACCGAAAGGGCGGACACTAATGCCGACCGTCTTCATGCCCGCCACCCCGAACCGAGGCAGATCTTCCTCCACTTGCGGCGCGGGCAACAGAAAAGCGGGGTCGGCGGCGAGGCGCGGCATGCCTTTGTAGCCAATTTTGCGCAAGGTATCCGAGGAGCCCGGATCGCGCACCACCACGGCGTCAGCGAGGTTGAATGGCTTGGCGCTCTGGGCGCGGCCAATCATGCCGTTC
>CAZVHE010000077.1:0-11513 GCA_964627705.1 uncultured Chthonomonas sp. | reverse complement strand
TGTTTGCCACGATGCCTTCGCGCAGAGCCTGGCGCCAGGTGACGTCGGCATCGCCGCCCGCGGCGAACTCCCGCCCGAACGTGCGGCGGTTCCCGTAGATGGCCGCACTAAGGAGGTTACGATTGGCGCTGACTTCCCCGCGCTCGTGCTCCGAAGTTTTGATATCCACTGAGTTGAAGTAGCCGTTGGCCACCCGTTCGCCCAAGTCATCGGTGGGGAGTTGCCGTACGTTGGCGGTCTCCTTGTCGAGCGAATAAGTAAGGCGGAGCCCCGACCGGATCGGCTCACCAACGAGGGATTCAATGGAACCATCCAGCAACAGTTGGTCGCTGAAAGAGTAGTCGCTCCCCCAGGCGTAGCCCAGCCCCTCGTTGGTCGGCACGATGCGGGGCAAACGCAGGCCCTCCGTGCGACGGTCCAAACGGAATGACCACGACGGCCACGGCCCCAGTTTCACCCCGTAAAGGTGGAGCGACATGCCCGAAACCCGCACCGTGCGGCCATCGCTGATGCTGACCCGGTTGGCGGTGACGTACACCGGTGGGCGCCCTTCGCGGGCTAACCAAAACGTCACGCCCTCGGCTCGATACTGTCCACTTTCAGCTTCCAAGACCTTGGCCTGAAAAGTGGTGGACTGCACTTGCAGCAGGGCATCCTCCGCTCGGCCCGTTCGCGTGACGGTGTTCCACTGCAAGGCTTCGGCTTCGATACGGCCATCCGGGTCGGTGAGGCGCACTGCACCCTGGGCGGAGAGTTCGCCCGTGAGTTCGTCGTACACCACCGTGTTGGCGCGCAGTTCGCTTTGCTGCCAGGTGACGACGACATCACCCTCAAATCGCAGCCGCATCCGTGTGCCGCCCGCGCCCCGGATGAACTCGGTTTCCACGCTCTGGTACTGCACGCGCACCTCGCCCTGTCGCCATTCCTGCGGAACCGGGATGGAGATAGGTGGGAGATTTTGAGCCTCGGGCGCGGGCGCATCCATTGAGAACATGAGGGTGCGGTGGGGTAGTGTACTTCTGGACGATTCAATTGACCCGGGGATTCGCGGATGCGAAATCTCATAAGTCACATGAACTTTCACATGCGGCGGGTCGTCCAACGGAAGAACCGATCATGGCCTGGGTACGCACGAACACAATTGCCACCGGCGCAACCGACACCTTTGGCGAGGACGCATACTACGTTTCCCGCTGTCGGGAGGGCGATGATGCGGCCATGCGCATCCTGATCGGCCGGCACCGCAAGCGACTCGTCCGGATTGCCGCCAACTCCCTGCGCGACGCCCACGAAGCCGAAGATGTGGTGCAAGACACCTTCCTCAAGGCATTCCGCGAACTCCCGCGCCTCCGCGAAGATCGTGCGTTCTCCGGTTATCTCTATCGCATTTGTGTGCGGCTGTGCATGGATCGCCTGCGCTCGCGCCGCCCCGAGCCGGGCCTGGTGGACCGCGCCGTGAATGCCGAGGGGAGCTCGGTGGAAACCAAGGTTTTGGTCAGCAAGCTCCTGCAGCACCTCACCCCGGATCTGCGCCTTACGCTCGTTCTCCGCGAAATGGAGCAACTGAGCTACGAAGAAATTGCCGAAACTATGGATGTGCCTATTGGAACCGTCCGTAGTCGCCTGCATGCCGCGCGAGAGCGTTTTCGCGAACTTTGGAGCGCCGCGACGGAGGGAGAATGATCCCGAAGAATCACCACGAAGCCGACGCGCTCTCGGTCTTGCGTTCAGCGGCCCTCGAGTACGAAGGCGACGAACTGATGGAAACCGTGACGGTGATGCGCGTGCGCACCTGGCACCGGCTCCGTTCGCCTAAGCACTGGATGCCGACCGTGGCCACCGCCGGTGCCGTGGCCGCGCTGTTGCTGGCCTTTGCCCAAACGCTGTGGTCGCAACCCCAAGTGGTGCCGCCCACCGGCTCGGCCATGAATCGTCCCGCTCCCGCTTTTGGGCAAGATTCGGAACCTACTCAGCAGTGGGCCTCGCCGCGCGCGTCCTCATCGGTGGGCTCCTCGGCGCACTAATCGCTTACACCGCCGTGCCGGTGTTGCGCTTCGCGCTCCTGCATGGCGTGGGCTATGCCCCCGATGCGCAGATTGCCCGCACTTCCCTTTTGCGACCGCAGAATCAACCCACGCTCGGTCCGCCGACGACTCTGGCGGAAGTCGGCAACTGGGCCGAAGCTTTGGCTTTGCGACTGTCCAGGGGGCCTGACCTCAGCGAAGCAGACCTGATTACCAACGCCGAGATCTTCCAGAAAGCCTCGGAGCAAGACCCGGAAAACGCCTATTGGCAAGTGGCCCTGGCCGCTACGCAAGACGCCCTTGGTAACCAGGACGCGAGCGAGGCCGCCTGGGTGCGCGCGGGAGAGCTGCCGCGATGGGATGACCACCAAAGCGAGCGCATCTGGCCGCTGGTAGACGAGATGGAGGCCAAAGTGGGGACTTACCGCAGTTGGCACACCACGGTGGCACGCGGAGACCGGTCTTCCCTGCTGGCGGAATACGCGCTAGAGAGGCTCGCCATGCGCATGCCCCGGCCCAGCACCCTCGAGATTGGACTTATGATTCGCGACCAATCGGCGACCTACCAAGGTGTCGTTGTCGGGCGGGCGATGATCCGTCTCGGAATGGCTTCGGCCCCTTCGGATGCCCGCGCCCAGCGCATCATGGCCGCCAATGCACGCCCCATCCGCCCCGCCCCCTATCACCGTGCCGAAGCCGGGGTGCTGGCGGGGCTGCCCGGGGCCATCCTCGCGATGACCGTGGCAAGCGTGGCGGTGGCACTAGCCTTAACTCTCGCCCGCCGTGGAGGCCGCCACGAGTTACCTTGGCGAATCGGAATGACAGTGCTCGGCTTCGCCGGGGCGGCGTGGGCTTACGGGCAACTTCGGTTGGAGTGGCCCGCATTTGTCTTTGCTTCGGTGGGACTGGCCGGGTGGATGTTGCCGCCGCTCTTGCCGGAAGAGAGTCCGCGCCGCCTGCCCGCCGGTTGGGTGTGGTGGGTGCGGATCGTCTCCCTGGGGCTCTTACTCAGCCTGTCTTGGTGGTTTGTCGCGCAGTCCCCGGCTATGCAGTTGATGAGCCCGGCGAGCACGTATGAGATCTCCCCGAGCCCGTGGCAAGCCGCCGTGTGGGCAGCGCTCTTCTTGGCAATCATATGGGCGCTGGCCCTCATAGCACGGTTCGCCACGGGTCGTCCGTTGCCCTGGGCCGTGGACCAACTTGCCCGCGAGGCCGGGATGACCTTCGCCCTGGCGGGGCTCACCCTTACGGTGGCGGCGGTGCCCGCCTGCCTGGCGCTGGACCGGAGGGTGGCGCACGAAAGTCAGCGCGCCCTGGGGCAAGAAGTCGTATCCTTACCTCACACCCCATGAGCGAGCGGATCCTCTCCCCCCTACTTACCGAGGAAAAGGCGCACCAAGTTGAGCAGTTATGGTCGGCGGCGTCGGGGCGGCAGTGGGCGCAGCAGCACTCGGCGATGTACGACCGAGCTTTGCTTGAGATTCTCCGACATCTTGAGGTGATGCGGGGCGAAACCGCACCCTTCACTCTGGTGGCCACCGGGGGCTACGGGCGGCAAGAAGCCGGGCCGGAAAGTGACCTGGATATTGCCGTCATCCCAACCCGGGGCAACGACGAAGACCCGTTTTTGCGGGCGTTTTTTCGGTCGGTGCAGACCGAGATTCAGGCGACTTTTCAAGTGCGAGTGGGCTACACCTATGTGACGGCCGCTGACTTCCCCGGCGTGGATATGCGCCTCGTGAGCAGCCTCATGGACGGGCGCTACCTGGCTGGGCCCGTAACGGAATGGGAAAGCACCCTGGCACGGCTTTGGGGGCGGTTGGACGTTGGCGAATTCCTGCTCGCTAAAAGGGAGGAGCGGGAGAAGGCGATGCAGCGCACCCACGCTAGCCCCCTGGTGGTGGAACCCGATCTGAAGGAAGGCGCGGGCGGCCTGCGCTGCTGGCAAACCGCCAACTGGATGCGGATGGCGATGGGGGAACGCACGATGGTTCCCCCGGCCGCTTACGATTTGGTGCTGCTTCATCGGCTGCGATTGCAGGCCCTGAGCGGCCGCACCACTGGCACCCTCACGCGCCAACGCCAGGCGGAAATGGCCGAGCGCTTGGGTATGGATATGGCTGACTTGGCCTCGCGCCGCCTGGAGGCCATGAGCGAACTTCACCGCACTTACGAAGACGCCATCCGCTATATCCGCCAGAACCGCTTCCCGCTCACCCCGCACAGCGTGGCCCTGAATGGCGAAGTGCGCATGCACCCTCCGATTTCGGCAGGAGAAGCGGCCACCGCCATCGCCATTGGCGGGGCGCTGGGACTGGATGTGGAGCCCATCGAGGTCGCCCTGACGCCGGATGTCTTGGGTTCAGATGTGCTGCGCACGAGCTCGCGCGGTGAGCAGACCCGGCGGATGCTGGACCGCGCCGGAGTCTTGCGCGCACTGCTCCCCGAGTTCGACGCGGTGCGCTATCTCATCCCCAACGATGCCCCGCACGTCTACACGGTGCTGGAGCACACCCTGCGGGCCATCCGCCACCTGGACGAGCTACCCCCTACGGGTTTCTTGGCCGAAGTCCGGGCGGAAATCGAAGACGAAGAGCCCTTGCACCTCGCACTGCTGCTCCACGATGCCGGAAAGATCGACCCGAGCGAACCGCATGAAGTGGTGGGGGAGCGCATGGCCCGGGCCGTGGCCGACCGGTGGCGACTGCCGCCCGACGTGGCCGAGATGACGGCCTGGCTGGTGCGGCATCACGAACTGCTCTCGCGCTTTATCCGGCTAAGAGACGTGCTGAACCCCGACACGGTGCGCGAGTTTGCTGAACAAGTGCAGGTTTGGGAGCGCGTACCCCTGCTCGCTCTGCTCACCTACGCCGACACCTCAGCGGTTCACCCGGAAATTTGGACGCCCACCCAAGAGGCGATGCTCCAGCATCTCTATTACCAAACGCGGGCGCTGCTGGACGCGACAAACGAAACAGCCCCCACTGACACCGCCCACGTCCGGCGTAAATTGGCGCGCCAATTCCGCGACAACGAAAGCGGTCCGGAGGTGGAAGCCTTCCTCGATGCCCTGCCCGCCAGTTACATGCTAGCGACGCCCATGGACGTGATCCGCCAGCACTATGAGATGGGCGAACGCGCTCGATCTGGCGAACTCCAAATTGCTCTCGAAGACCTGCGCGAGTACAACTCCACCCGCCTCACCGTGGTCTGCCCCGATGCCCCGGGTTTGCTGATGTCCATCCTGGGTGTGATTTACGCCAACGATCTCGCCATCAACGGTCTGCGAGCGTGTACCACGGCGGGTGACCAGCCCATGATTATCGACACCTTCGAAATCAACCAGGCCGGACGGATGCTGAATCGCCGCGCCCAGCAACGGTTGGAAGAAGATTTGAACCTGATCCTGGGTGGCCAGCAGGACCTAGAGGCCTGGATGCAGCAGCGCGGCAAAGACCCGCTGCGCCCGCAGGAGATCTACGAATGGACGTACCAGGTTTCCGGGACGGGCGTGCTGGAGATTCATGCTCCGCGTGGCCGGGGGATGGCATTCCGCATGAGCCGCCGTATCACCCAACTGGGCTGGAACATTCTCTCCGCCCGCTTGGGGCAATGGGGCGGCCACGGAGCCGCCACGTTCTATCTGGTCAATGATGAACTGCAGGCACCCAGCGAAGAGCAAGTGCGGCTGTCGCTTGGGCAGTAGCGTAGGGTGTGACTTCCTGACTCGCTCGTGCGTCTCAGGCAAAGGGACGGAACTTTGAACTCATGATGTTGACGCTTGCGCTCATGGCCACTACCAAAGCCGGGCCTCCGATTGAATCGGCCTTGACCATCTACAACGACGGCTTTTCCCAGGTGCGCGAGCAGCGCGAGCTGGACCTGACCGACGGCCCGCAATCGGTGCTCGTGGAAGACGTGGCCCAGATGATTGAGGCCAACAGTGTTTCGGTGCGCTCGCTCAGTCACCCGGGGAGCATCCGGGTACTGGAGCAGAACTACCAGTACGATCTGGTCAGCCCGATGGCCATCCTTAACAAAAGCGTGGGCCAGCGGATTCGGTTCCACCGTGCGCTGGCGAATGGCAATAAGGAAGTGATTTCGGGCACTTTGATCAGTGCACCTTACGCAACCGTGGCGGATGCCAACGGCGGCACCGGGCAGACCTACAATGGCATGGTCATCCGGACGGACAACGGCGGCATTTTGCTCAATCCCACCGGGGAGATTGAGGTGACCGAACTCCCTGCGGGACTCATCAGTCGGCCCTCCTTGCAGTGGGTGCTGGACGCCAAAGCCGGACGCAACCGCATTGAGTTCGGGTATTTGACGAAGGGGTTTAGTTGGAAGTGCGACTACGTGCTTAGCCTGGATAAGGAGGGCAAAACGGGCTCCCTGAAAGCCTGGGTGACCCTGACGAACAACAGCGGCACCCGCTATGAGAACGCCAAACTATCGTTCTTGGCCGGAGAAGTGAATCGGGTCAGTGAAGTGCGCCCCGCTCCATCAGTCCCTGGCGGAAGGGGCCGGGCTGTAACTGCAAGCGAAGATAGTATCCAAACCCAAGAGATTGGCGAGTACTATTTGTATAAGCTGAAGGGTGCGGTATCGGTGCCCGACAAGAGCATAAAGCAGGTTTCTCTCATGGAGAAGCCTGACATTCAAGTTGGCCAATTACTTACAATTTTAAGACCACCAAACTTGTTCGAACCTCGTTTATCCGGCGAGGTGTCGACGGGCCCACTAAACCCGGAAGTTTACACAACTATCAAGAATGATGAGATCAACAACCTTGGAATCGCACTACCCAAAGGCACGTTTAAGGTCTTCCAAGCTGATCAGAATGGTGAAACTCAGTTTATGGGCGAGGATTACATTCGGCACACGCCTCGCAATGAGCTACTGAAGATCCTCACGGGCAAAGCCTTTGATGTTGTTGTCGAGTTCAAACAGATTTCAGTAGAGTATATAAACGGAGATCGAAATGAAGGGCCCATCATTACCTATGAGGCTGAGATAAGGAACCGTAAGCGAACGCCAGTGACTGTTCAAGTATTGGATTCTGCGGGTCCAAGATCTACCATCGACAGCCAACTCAACTTCAATCGAGTTAGTACCTATAGAATTAGCTGGGAGCTAAGTTTGCAGCCGAATGAGACCAAGTCATTCCGTTACACGATCACGACCCCTATCAATTCTGGATAGTGAGTGATCAAGCCACACCCTTTCAAGGAATGTAGGAAAATAGCCTCTGTGGCCTATGCTGTGAGAAGGCTCTGTAACCATCTCCCGCCCGGAGCGTCCGAATCCTTGAATGCTGACTACCATTGCATTGGCCGCCGTCACCAAAGCCGGCCCGCCGCTTGAATCTGCGCTCACGATCTACAACGATGGCTTTGCCCTCGTCCGCGAACAGCGAATGATCGATCTGGCCGGTGGCCCGCAGGATGTGCTTGTCGAAGATGTGGCCCAGATGATTGAGGCCAACAGCGTCTCGGTGACTTCCCTCTCCGCGCCGGGCAGCTTCACTGTCCTGGAGCAGAACTACCAATACGACCTGATCAACCCGATCGCCATCCTCAACAAGAGCGTGGGGCAACCGATCCGGTTCCACCGCAACCTCGCCAACGGCACCAAGGAGACTATTTACGGCACCCTCATCAGTGCCCCCTTCGCCATGGTCGCCGACGCCAACGGCTCGATGGGGCAGACCTACAACGGGATGGTCGTCCGCACCGATAACGGCGGCATCCTGCTGAACCCCACGGGCGAAATCGAAGTGCTGAAGCTCCCGGAGGGGCTCATCAGCAAGCCCTCGCTATTGTGGGTGCTGGACGGCAAGGCGGGCAGCAACCGCATCGAGTTCCGCTACCTCACCCAGGGCTTCTCTTGGAAGTGCGACTATGTGATGACGCTGGATAACCAGGGCAAGGTCGGTGGTCTGAAGGGCTGGGTGACCCTAACCAACAACAGCGGCACCAGCTACCAAAACGCCAAGCTCTCGTTCCTGGCCGGTGAAGTCAATCGCTACATCGAGCAACGCGGATTTGGCGGGGGCGGCGGCCTGCCTGCTATGAACGCCGCCGCGAAGATGGAAGACATGGCCGCCCAGGAGATTGGCGAATACCACCTCTACAAGATGTCCCGTCCGGTTTCGGTGCCCAACAAGGCGATCAAGCAAGTCTCGCTGATGGAGCACGAAGGCATCAAGGTGCGCACCAAGCTCATCGCCGACCTCGGCCCGTTCTACAGCAACCCGCGCCAAGAAGGCCGGATTGGCTCCGGTCCGATCAAGCCGCAGGCCTTCATCACCTTCAAGAACGAAGAAGCCAACGGCCTCGGCATTGCCATGCCCAAGGGCACCTTTAAGGTCTTCCAGGCCGACAAGGACGGTGACGTGCAACTGATGGGTGAGGACTTCATTCAGCACACCCCTCGCAACGAAGAGCTGAACATCAACATCGGCAAGTCGTTCGACGTGGTGGTGGAAAGCAAGGTGGTGGACTTCCGCTGGCTGAACGGCAACCGGGACGCCGGCAGCGTCATGACCATCGAGTTTGAAGCCCGCAACCGCAAGAAGGAAGCGACCGAGCTGATTGTGATGGACCGTAAGTTCGGTGACTTCACCGTGACCAGCGAAGAAGCGATGGCTCGCCCGGACAGCAACACCCTACAATGGGTGCTGAAGCTGCAACCGGACGAAGTGAAGAAGGTTCGCTACACCGTCACGACCCGCTGGTAAGTCCGCGCGAGATCAACGACTACGGAGATGGGGCGGCCTCGGCCGCTCCTTCTTCGTAAAAGAGAGGATAGAACGTGGCCTCCACGTTCCAAATGCCGCTTGGGCGTCCACGCTGAATCTTCACCCTCGCTTCGGGAGCAGTGAGAAGCCGCAAGCTGCCGTCCGCCATGATGGCGTTATTCACCAGGTTGTGGCGGCCTAATGCCTGCGCCCCAAAGTTGCCCTGGCTTGTGTTGCGGAAGGCAAGCCGCGTCATGAACTCAGTCTGGGCGTTGGGGAAGGAGTTGCTGTTGTTCCAGCCAATCGCCATTCCGTCGTAGGGCACCACTTTGCCATCCATGCGGAACGGGAGAGGGTTGTAGCTTCCCTGCGCGCCGTTGTTGGCGGTTTCGGTGATCAGCAGGGTGCCGTTCTGGTCCGCCAAGTCGTTCAGCGGCATCGAGGAAAGGCTCACCACCATGCCGTAGCTTACGGGTTCGATGGCGTCGTTCTTTCCCGGCCTGCCGTAGACCAAGGTCGGCACGTTTTCGTCGGCCGTTGAGGCCGGACAACTCATCCGCACGCGGTCGGGGATGTGGCTCCCCAGGTGACTGGCCCAGCTGATGACCGCGCTCTTTCCCCCCACGTCTTGCACGCGTGGAGTGCCGTCTTGTTCCATTTCGTACACCGGTGGCAGTCGATCATCGTTCAGCTGGCTGTAGAGGAACAGCCCTTTGTAAATCTGGCCGAGGTTGCCCGCGCACGCTTGCTTTTGCTGCTGCGCCCGCATGGTGAGATAAACCGGAGCGAGCACGACCCCGAGGGCCACGAGGATGATAATGATCCACTTGAGGTCTTTGCGATTGATATATTCGCTGCGGGAGGCGCCCTCCGGGGCGTCCGGGGCAAAGTCCTCGGTGGACAAGATCACAAGGCGGATGTTATCCCGAATGCGGCTAGGGGCGCGGGCCATCCCGATGAGGTCATGACGCCAGACACATCAACGGGGGGATTGCTGGCCGGAGGGTCCTCCACCGGCGGATTTTCCACGGGCGGTTCCTCGACCGGCGGGGTTTCCTCGTCAGGAACCTGTTCGATGCCCTCCAGCCCTCCGGCGGCGGCCACGTCCGGGTCGGTAGTGGCCGGGTCTTCGATCAGGCGCTGACCCGCATCCTGGCGTGGATTTCGGCGGGACGCCTGCGCTTCGTCCTCGGAATCCGGATTCGGGTTGCGCCGATCTTGTACGGGCTCACCTGGCGCGGAGTTTCGCTCTTCCGCCCGCTCCAGCAGGTTCTTCACATCAGAGCGATGGAGCCCTTTGTCCATAGCATTAGGGTCACCCAGCCTCAGCTCGGTCAGGAGTTCTTTGAGCGCCGGATAGACAATGCGTAGGTTCGAGGTACCCGGTATGTCCTCCACCGGCACCATGCCCATGCGGATATTGCTGGAGCCCACCTGCGGGGCAAACAGCGCGAGTGCCGCCAACTCGCGGGCCGTGAAGGCATTGCCGAGCATCGCCACGGCTTGGTCGGCCACCGCCGGGAGTCGATCGGGGCGGGCTACGATGCGGTTTTTGACCGCCAACAGGAACTCCTTCTGCCGGTTCTGGCGTTCCAGGTCACTATCCGACTTGCGGAACCGCACAAAGCCCATGGCCTCGTAGCCATTCAGGCGGTGCTGCCCGGGCTGGAGATCAATGTAAAGGTCCGCCCACTTGTCCTGGTAGAACATCCGCTTGGGCACAAACACGTCCACTCCGTCGAGCAAATCAATTGTGCGTTCGAAGGCGCGGAAATCCAGGTCCACAATGCGGTCGATCTTCACACCCAGCAAGTCCTCAGCGTACATCTTGGTCAGCTCGGGGCCACCAATCACATAAAGCGCATTGACCTTGCTGGCCCGGATGCCCGGAATGTTGTTCACCCACACGTCGCGGGGAATGGAAATTGCCCGGATCTCGTTCAGCTTGAAGTCGAGCTCGGCAACCATGATCATGTCGCTGCGACCCTTACGCTTCTTCTTGGCTCCGTTCTCGACGTAAACGTCGTCGTCGCAACCCAGGATAAGGACAGTGAGCTTGTCCTTCTTGACCCCATTTTCGGCGAAGACATCTTCCGCAGATTGCTTGGTGAGCATCAGGTTGAGCGACTCGCGGAACGCTTCGGACTGCGAGAGCAACCCGCCCATGGTGCCGACGGCCAGGGCGCCCATGAGCCAGAGCGAATAGAGACCGATCCAGAAATACCGGAAGAATCCTGATCGGTTCCCACGTGAGCGGCTCATGACAGTTCACGGCCTCGCCGGGAAGCCTGCCCACACGCACATCTCCCCCGCTCTATGACCTGTAATATAGTGACGCAAACGCGGGCGCGAACGGTTCCGGAGTCCCGGTGGCACCGCCGCAACCTGCCCAGATTCTTGGGGCTCCAGATGGAGTGCCGTCCTCGATGCTAGCCGCGGGTACCAGGCCACCTTGAAACAAATTAAACCCCATCAGCGTCTTGGAAGAGAGTGGGATCATGCACCTTCTGCGGCAGTCCTTTGAAGCAGGGCAACAAAGCAAAAGAGCACATCATTCCCGTATGGCTTCTCGAGTCCTTGGGCGTTGCCAGAGAAAAGGTCACCTATGTTCATCTGTCACTTGTAGACGAGCAGGGAATTGACACTCTAGAGTTAAGGTCAAGTCGATCATTTATACTAGATAACTTTGTCAGTGGCCTGACGTGCAAATCGTGCAACAACGGATGGATGTCAAGAATGGAGCTGGC
>CAZVHE010000076.1:5218-11575 GCA_964627705.1 uncultured Chthonomonas sp. | reverse complement strand
GTGACCGGTTTCCGCCGCGGTGATGGCGAGACCGATCGTTTCGGTATCGCGCATTTCACCGACCAGCAACACGTCCGGGTCTTCACGAAGACAAGCGCGGAGCGCGTTGCTAAAGCTCTTGGTGTCCGTCCCCAGTTCACGCTGGTTGATGATGGACTGCTTGTGCGTGTGCAAATATTCGATCGGGTCTTCGATCGTGATGATGTGCACGGCGCGGTTGACGTTGATGTAGTTGATCATCGCCGCCAGCGAGGTGGATTTCCCGGAACCCGTCGGACCGGTCACCAGGATGAGGCCGCGCGGGCGTTCGGTCAGTTGCTCCAGGATCGGCGGGAGGTTCAGTTCGCGCGCCGTCGGAATGCGGCTGGAGATCAAACGGAAGGCCGCGGCCACGGCACCACGGTCGCGGTACAGGTTCACACGGAACCGGGCGCGGCGCGGGAGAGCGTACGAAAAGTCCAATTCGTAGGTCTGCTCAAAGCGCGTAACCTGGTCGTCGGAGAGGATTTCGTACAGCATCCGCTGGGTTTGCTGCGGCGAGAACTTCTCGTAGTTCAATCGCTTAAGCGCACCGTCTTCGCGGATCACCGGCTCAGAGTCCACACAGATGTGCAGGTCCGAACAGTTCCGGTCCACCACCGTATTAAGGAGCTCATCAATGTGCAGGTCCTCAAGGGATTTGGGTTGGCCCACCGAACCCGCCGCCATCGGAGGCGCTTCAGTTGGAGCCTGTCCCGTCGGGTTCACTACGGAAGGCGGGATGCTGGATACGGGGGGAACGTTCGGTTCGCTCATTTTTCGATTGGTCTTTGAGAGTGTAGAGTAGGGGAGCCCCAGAAATGTTCCCAGGGCTCGGAATTCGATTGTGGTTTAGAAGCCGGCGGTGAAGACCACGCGCATGACTTCTTCCGGGTCGGTCAGGCCCATAAGAACCTTCGCGAGACCGTCCTCACGCAGTTCCTTCATGCCAGCCGCCTTGGCCGCCATCTTCAAGTCGTTGACCGGGGCGCGGCGAGTCACCAATTCGGCGATTTCCGCGTTCATCACCATCAGTTCGTGCAAACCGATTCGACCCTTATAACCGGTCATGCGGTTGTCCTCGTGCGGGATGCCTCGGTAGAGCGTGACCTTCTCATCCGGATCTTCGAACTGGAATCCGAAGCGACGCAAGTCAATGGCCGGAACCTCGTAAGGCTCCTTATGATTGGGGTCAATACGTCGTCCCAGACGTTGCGCCAACACACCGATCACCGTGGCCGAGATCAGGTACGGCTCCACGCCCATGTCCACCATACGAATCGTGGCCGATGGCGCGTCGTTGGTGTGCAACGTGGAAAGCACCAAGTGCCCCGTAAGCGAGGCTTCAATGGCGATCTCGGCCGTTTCCAGGTCACGCATTTCCCCGACCATGATGATGTCAGGGTCTTGACGGAGGAAGGCGCGGAGGGCGGTGGCGAAGGTCAGACCGGCCTTCTTGTTCACCTGCACCTGGGCCAGACCGTTGAGCTGGTACTCAACCGGGTCTTCAACCGTGATGATGTTCACGCCCACCGTGTTCAGCTTATTAAGCACTGAGTATTGCGTGGTCGTCTTCCCGGAACCCGTGGGACCCGTACAAAGGAACATCCCGTTCGGCTGGGAGATCAGTTCGTCAATCAGCGCCTGGTTCTCGGGGGTGAAGCCGAGCTTGTTCAGGCCGACCATGGCGTTGCCCTTGTCGAGAATACGCATAACGCACTTCTCACCAAAGGGGGTCGGGATCGTCGAAACGCGCAGGTCGTACTCTTGACCCTGGGTGCGGACTTCGATACGACCGTCCTGCGGAACCCGCCGTTCGGCGATGTTCATCTCCGCCATGATCTTGAGGCGGCTCAGGAGCGGTGCCTGCAGGTTCTTGGGGACCGTCATGGCTTCCATCAGCACGCCGTCAATACGGTAGCGGATACGAACGCTCTTCTGCTGCGGCTCGACGTGGATGTCCGAGGCGCGGTCGTTTATGGCTTGTTGGATGAGGGCGTTGGCCAGTTTGATGATGGGGGCCTGATCGGCCATATCCTCATCGCCTTCGCTCTCATTCGTCGCCGCCTTGTCTGTGTCGCGCTGGACCTGCGCTTGGGCCGTCAGGGCGCGGAAGTCCGCACGTCCGCCCACGCTGCCCGCGGCACCAGCCGCCGAGACCGCCGCCGTGGCGCTACCCCCATCATCGCTGGTTGCCACGCCGCTGCTGCTCGCGTAATGCTTGCGGATGGCATCCTCAATCGCCGCGGGGAGGGCGATGGCCGGGCGCACACGGCAACCCGAAGCCAGTTGAATCTGGTCAATGGCCTCCAGGTTGTTGGGGTTCTCCATGGCCACCCATAGGGTCATCCCGTCCTTCTTGACCGGAATGGCGTTGTGGAGTTTCACCAGCCGCTCGGGAACGATGTTCACCGCGCTGCTTTCAATCGAAAATCGGTCGAGGTCAACGAATAGGTGACCCTGCTCTTGGGCGCGTGCTTCCACGATCTCACGCTCGCCCACCATCCCCAGATCCCGCAGGATGATGGAAATGTCCTTGCCGGTCTGCGCCTGAACCTTCGACGCCTCCTCAAGTTGTTCTTGCTTCAAGTACCCCTTTTGCATGAGGTACTCGGTCATTGGGACTCGCTGCAATGCCATTCGGCCGTTCCTTCCTTAGCGTGTCAGGCCGCCTTCCCCAAGGCGATGGCCAGTCACGCGAACCCTATTCTAGACCCAAACGTCCCGAGAAGTCGCGCCTCAGCCAGGATTTTTTACCGGTTTTCCCCGCCCGGGTCACGGTTTCACTCGTTCAATTCTCCCGAAGCCGACCTGACCCGGCGCGAACTGAGCGGGTCGGGTATCCCTGAACCGCCGTGATTCGCTCGCTCATCAATCGCTCCCTTCAGGGTCATTTGCAAGCTCTGATTCAAGCGGGCCAGCTCCCTAATGCCGCGTACCCGCCCATCCAGTGCGAGGCGCCGAAGCAACCGGACCACGGCGACCTCGCGGTGCCCTTTGCGCTGGGGGCAGCGCGCTTTGCCGGCATGAACCCGCGGGCGCTGGCCGAGCTGCTCGTTGAACGCTTGCGCCAAGACCCGCTCATCGCCTCGGCGGAGATTGCCGGGCCGGGGTTTGTCAACCTTCGCCTCTCGCCCACCGCCTACCAGCAAGCCCTGAACGCCGTTTTGAACTCCGCCGGCCAGAGCGTGCTGCGTGATGCCACGCATTTCGGTCGCCCCTCGTGTGAGCGACCCGAACGCATCAACGTCGAATTTGTCAGCGTGAACCCGAACGGCCCCATCACCATCGGCAGCGGGCGCGGAGCGGCTTACGGTTCGGCCCTGTGCAACGTCCTCCAGGCGGCCGGGCACACCGTCCACCGCGAGTACTACATCAACGATGGGGTGAACAGCGAGCAGATGCGTCAGTTCGCCCTCAGTGTCCGCGCGCTCAAGCTGGGCACCGAGTTCCCGGAGAAGGGCTACAAGGGCGATTATGTGCAAGCCGTGGCCGACCAGATCGAGCCGCAAGGCGACCCCGACGTGATCTGGTGGCAACAGGAAGCCCAAGCCCTGATGCTGCAACGCCAGCGCCGCGACCTGGAAGCCTTCGGCGTAGTCTTCGACACCTGGTTTAGCGAGCAAACGCTCCACGATTCGGGCCGCGTGCAGGCCTGCATTGACGAACTGGAAGCCAAGGGCATCGCCGACCGCCAGCCCGTCCGCCGCTCCCTCAAACTCGGCAAGAAGGGCGTGATCGAAGATGTGATCGTCGAAGATCAGCCGGTGGACGAGGACGATGCGGCCGGTAGCGAGCCGACGGTGTGGCTGCGTTCTACCAAGTTCGGTGACGACAAGGACCGCGTGCTCCGCCGCAAGGATGGCCGCCTCACCTACATCGCGGGCGACGTGGCGTACCACGATGACAAGTTCAACCGACCGGCCAATGCGGACCGCCTCATCACGGTGCTTGGCCCGGACCACCACGGGTTCATCGGTCGCCTCAATGCCGTTGTGGCCGCGATGCAGATGCCGCCCGTGGCCGCAAATGCCGACGCCGAACCCTTGAGCGAGATGGACGCCAAGCGGTACAGCAGCCCGGCCGAGCGTGACGCCTGCCAAGCCGCGGCCAAAGATGCCGAAAGCAAGCTGCGGGTGCAGATTTATCAGCTCGTGCGCTTTATGAAGGACGGCCAGCCCGCCCCCATGCGCAAGCGCGACGGCAACATCTACGCGATCAGCGACCTCATCGAGGAGATCGGCGCGCAGGCCGCGCCGCAGGCCGACCGCGAAGAGCAGATTCGTATTGGGCGGGACGTGGCGCGGTTCTTCTACCTCATGCGCCACCACGACACCACGTTCGACTTCGACCTCGACCTGGCCGCCCGCCAGAGCGACGAGAACCCAGTGTTCTATGTGCAATACGCCCACGCGCGCATTGAGCAGGTGCTTCGCCGCGCCCGCGAGGAGGCCAGCTCGCTCTACCCGGATAGTAATGCGGTAAACGGAGGTCTGACAGCCACCGCCCGCGACCTCCACGAGCGGGAGAAGCAGCTTCTCCTGCAAGTGTGCGCGCTACCGGACGAAGTGGCCCTGGCCGCCGAAGACGGGGCCGTGAACCGCCTGACCAACTACGCGATGGAACTGGCCCGGGCGTACCACGGGTTCTATGACACCTGCCGGGTGATCGACACCGACGCCCCCGAGGTCTCCCAGCAGCGTTTGGCCCTGTGCGTGGCGGCCCGGACGGCCCTGCAGGGCGTGCTGGAATTGCTGGGCGTAAGTGCCCCGCTCCGAATGGATCGGCCCGCCGCGCCGTCGGAATGACAGCACCATGCATTTCGACCGCCGCCATCTAGAAGCCGGCCCGATGCGGATCGTGGCGGTCCATCCGCACTGGCGGCCCCACGACTTGCACACCCTGCAGGACCTGGTGGCGTCGCTCGCCGAACTCGGCAAGACCCTGGGTGAGCGCGGCTGGGCCACCGCCCGCGACCTGTGGGTGTTCCCCGCCGATGGCGGCGAATTTCTGTACGGGCTCAACGAATGGGCCGCCACGATGCGCGCCCCCACCTGGCACCGCGCCATGAGCCTGGGCTTGCTGGACGAAAAGATTTGGAAATGGGCCGCGCCTCTGTGGCGTGGCGCCCCCGTGGGCTGGAAGCACGCCGTGGGCCTGGAATACCGCCGCGCCAAAGCCGCCGAAGTCGCCCTCTCTTATCACACCGCGTTTGCGGGGATGTCGCAGGTGTTCGGGGTGACCGTGGTCGGCCCAAGCCTCGCGCTACCTGTAGTGGGCGAAAGCGAAGAGGGCTGGAAGGTGGACAAGCGCGCCCCGTTCAAGCGGGTGGCCGGGGTATTCAGCCTCGGCAAGCTGGTGAAGACGGCGAGCCAAGCCTCGCTCGCCCTGGATGATGAGGCCTGGCAGATCGTCCCCGGTGAGGGCTCGGCCACCTGGACGGCCTCCGAGGGCGACGAACTCCACTCCTACTCGGTCGCCCTGGGCAACGACCCCGCCCCCAAGCGCGCCACGGTGGTGCGCCTCGCCCGCACCCGCGAGCCGGCTTCCCCGCCCGTGGGCACCGAAGTGCGCCTGGAATGGGGCGGCAACCTATGGGATTGGCCCAGCGGCGGCAGCGTGCGCGCGCAGGATGCCTCGGGCAAATGGCACCGCGAAATCACGCCCGAAGGTCTGGCCATCGCGTTTGGCACCTAATTTGAGACGTAGAACGACGTGGGCACGATGAAAATGAAGTTGATCTGGGGCGGCGGGCTCGGCGTGTTGCTCGGCTACGGCTACCACCTGTGGATGGCGAGCATGAAGACCAACTGCATCTCGTGCCAGGTTTCGGCGGTGCCCATGGTGGCAGGACTCATTTTCGGCCTGCTGGCCGCCGGGACGAGCCGCCCGTAAGCGGCCCCGGCTTTCCTGCCAAACTCGAAGTTGCCATGAGCGGACCGGTTGCGATCTACATCCACGTGCCGTTCTGCCCCAGCAAGTGCGGGTACTGCGACTTCAACAGCTTCGCGATGACCGGCCCGATCCAGGGCGAAACCGTGGACGCGATGGAGCACGAAATCCGCACCTCGCCCCATGCGGGTCGCCCGGCCAAAACCATCTTCTTCGGGGGCGGTACGCCCACCTATCTGGAGGCATCTCAGCTCGCCTGTTTACTCCAGGCCGTGCTGGACACCCACCCGGCTAGCAACGAGACCGAGATCACGACCGAGAGCAACCCCGGCACGGTCACTTTGTCGAAGTTGAAGGCCCTGCGCGAAGCGGGCTTCAATCGCCTGAGCCTGGGCGCGCAGAGCTTTGCCACCCAAGACCTGGTGCAGTTGGGGCGCGTGCACGGAG
>CAZVHE010000076.1:0-5179 GCA_964627705.1 uncultured Chthonomonas sp. | reverse complement strand
AACCTCGACCTCATGTTCGGGCTGCCCGGGCAGAACCTCGCCCGCTGGCGCCACAACCTCGACCAAGCCCTGGCCCTGCACCCAGACCACCTCAGCCTCTACGGCCTCACCATCGAGCCCAATACGCGGTTCTTCCGGTACTTCCAACGCGGCTGGCTGGACCTGCCCGCCGAGGACACGATGGTGGCGATGTACGAAGAAGCCGTGGCCCGCATGACGGCGGCGGGGCTGGAACCCTACGAAATCAGCAACTTCGCCCGCCCGGGCCGCCGCTGCCAGCACAACCTGGCCTACTGGCGCGCCGAGGAGTACATCGGCTACGGGCCGGGGGCCGTGGGGCGCGTGGGCACCCGCCGGGGCACCAATCTCAAGCACCCCGCCCGCTACGTGGAGGCGGTGAAGGCTGGTGAGCCGCTGTGGTTTGAGGAAGAAGAACTGAGCGATGACGACCTGCGGCTGGAGCGCATCATGCTCGGCATCCGGATTGAGGATGGGCTCGACCTGGCCCAAGTGCCCTTGAGTGCGGCCGCCATCGCCTCCGTCACCGAACCCGGATGGGCCACCACCGAGGGGGATCGCCTCCGCCTCACCCCCGCCGGACGGCATTTTGCCTCCGAAGTTGCCGTTCGGCTTGCGTAGTGCGCCCGGGGTCGGCAAAATGAACCCATGCGCATGGGGATGCTGGATGTGGCGCGCGAGCAGTGCGTCACCCGCGAGCACCTGTTCCGATACGCCACCGAAACCTTGGACGCCGGCTACGACGCCCTGGGGCTGTACTTGGAACACCGATTCGCCTACCCCAGCACCCCCTGGAGCCACGGCACCGGTGTCCTGACCCCGGAAACCATCCGGGCCGTGCGCAGCGAGTTCCCCAGCCTACGCCTGGTGCCGTTTGTAAACCTCCTCGGGCACGTGGAGGGGTTCCTTTACACGGAGCCCGGCTACCGCTGGGCCGAAGAAGAGATGAAGGGGCTGCAGGCGTGCCCCAGCAACCCCGACTTTGTGCGCTTTGCCGAAGGCATCCTCGATGACACCCTGGCGATCTTTGACGACGAATGGGTGCACATCGGCGGGGACGAGACCGCGCAACTGGGCAAGTGCCCGACCTGCCAAGCCCGGGTGGACGCCCACCCCGGCGACGGCAAGGCCGCGCTCTACGCCGAACACTTCGGTCCGCTGGCTGCGCGCGTGGTGCAGGTCGGGCGGACCCCCGCGGTGTGGGGCGATATGTTCCTGGAGCACCCCGATGCCCTGGCCGCCATGCCCCGCGAGACGGTGCTGTTCGACTGGCAGTACTTCAGCGGCGTGGCCGAAACTGCCGCCCGGCTTGGCGCGCACGGCCACCGCGTGGTGGGCTGCCCCGCGCTGCACGTATACAACGCGGCCTGGATGCACCTGGGGCCGAGCGATGAGAACATCCGCCAGGTGGCCCGGGATGTGCTGGCCCTGAACCTGGAAGGCGTATGCCTGACCACCTGGGAGACCACCATGTTCAGCAGCTACGACACGCTCTTGCCGGCGGTGCGGGCGGCGCGGACGATCATGGATGACCCCGAAGGGGCACCGAGCTTGCTCTCGGCCTACGATTCCGAGTGGGCGAACCTAATGGGGGTGGCGCTCAATGAACTCGGTGGGGTGTGGGGGCATAGCCGCCACCGCCACAAGCTGAAGTCGCGCATGTTCCTTTACGCCGACCCGTTCTTGGCCAGCCAGCACCACGCGGAGGAGATCTGCGGGCCAGTGGGCGACCAGGCGCTGGCGCTGGTGGAGCGGGCCTTGGCCGCCACCGACGACGAGGCCGAGAAGGGCGTGGCCCTGGCCTGCCGCAGCATGATCGAGTTTGTGCGGATGGCGCACGTGGCGCACCTGCTTTACGCCGAAGGGCAAACGGAGCGGGCAGTGAGCGCGCTGGCCCCCACGCGGTATCTGTTCGAGACACTGGAGCGGACGGCGAAGCGGACGCACGAGCGCATCGGCGGGAGCCTGGCCGACATCGAGCGGGCGCGGCGGGCCAAGGCGCACGTGGAAACGGTGATCCAGCGGATTCGGCTGTATGGGGATGGGTCGCTGGGCTACGTCCCGGCGTGGAACGTGCTGACCCACCCCAACTTTATGCCGCACGACCAGGCGTGCTGGTGGATTGTCAACGCTTGGGGTCGCCCGTGAGGAGAATTGCAGAGACTTCCATCAGGGAGGACTTAGGATATGCTTCATTTGGGAACGAGTGAAATACATCCCATCCTGTCGCTGACGGCGCCAAGAAACGCCTTCATCGCAGTAGAGTACCAAACTGCATCGAACTTCCAATACTTCTGAGCTAGCGCGCCACTCCTCATTGAAACGATCTTTGAACAGTGCTACCTGCAGTAACTCCTGCTGATTCGCTCTAATGGAAAACTTTTCATCTAGCCGATCGATCAAGGCGGGAGGCACCCCATGGGCGAGCAAGGTCTCTACTACTACTTCACGAAATTCCGTCGGCTTCGACTCCGCTTCGTTTCTTCGATCTTGTGCAAAGAATGGAATAGTTTCAAGTACTTCTCGAGTCGCATCAAGAAACTCATCGACTTCAAATTCTCCTTTCAAGAACATCGGCGATTCTTCAAGACGAGCATCATATCGCACGGAGTAACCTAATTCTGCGAGTTTCACCAGCATAAGTCGCACAGACATGAGCCTTCCGCTACCGAAATCAATTGTCGGCTTGCCAGATGTTGGTAGAGGGCGAGGTGAGGCCCAGTCAGGGATACCCGTAGGTGGGCCAACTATCTCCGAGTGGGGACCTTGATCCACAAAGAGAGATCGTTGCATTCCATCTTCAGTCCAATTGAACTGAATCTTTAGTGACAGCATCGCCGAGCTCTGTTGGTACAGTGCTTGAGTAAATGCTGGAAAATTTGAAGAATGCTCCATCAACACTTCGCGCTCATCAGTCGTGAGGTCTTTCAGAGGTATACCATTGACTAAATCGGCCTTTCGCGACGAGACAAATCTCCACAGGCTGCCCGCTCTACCTCCAATCAATAGCGAACTAACTTTAAGTCGCCTCGCAAAAACATCTACTCGGCCTAATCTTAGGTATCTGCGCCCACTCGTTTGCGCGACAAATCCAAGATCCTGTTCACGAATTACGCGGTCACCATCAATGACGACCTCATTTGGTAGCCAATTGTGAGCATCAACCATCAAGGGTCCCGGATGTAACGACCACTCTTGCTTGAGTCGGCCAATAACTGAAGCTGTTTGGTCAGGCTCCTGTTCGGCATGCACGACGAGCGTCAACAACAAGGGCAGACTAGCTGCAGCCCAATTCCTTAGATTCATTCACCCGCACCAACCTCTTCATTGCAGTCATGGTTGCAAACGTATTCGAAGACGTCGTTGTACAGGAACGATATTGACTCCTGGGGACTGGAGTTCGGGATGTAAGGAGGCACGGTCGGATACACGCACTGATTACTGAAGGAGTAATACCAAATCTCACCCTTTTGGTGTGTAGAGTACCAATACGTTTGTTGCATTGGGATGGTTTGCGTGCTTTGCTTGTACCACATTGATGGAAGCACAGTCGATTGGGTAGCACCAGGCGTGGTTGATGGAACTCGCTTCCAGCTTACAGCTGTGTTCCAGTTAAGTGTCACGGACGAGCCTGCCGAGCAGCCATTAAATGTTGCTCCAACCTTTAGGACCCGCCAAGGTGGCTGGTCGTACTGCTCAGGCTTGCATTTCTCTTCAGCGAATGTGAGTTGTGCTAAGCAAGTCACAAAAAGGGCGACTGACAGACCGCGTATCATTTGGTCAACTTACCCCCCCAGCCGAGACGTGTCAAGGCTTGCGGGAAAATTTTAGCAAAAATCTTGCCGAGCGTCCAAATTGAACCTAAGTCGGCTTTCCTGCCGACGACAGATCCATGTCGCTGCTGTGCCCGGGGAACAGCTTCGCATTCGGGTCTAGGTGCTGCTTGGCCACGCACACGGCGGTGGCCGCTTCGCCCACCCCCGTCGCGATCAGCTTGATCTTCCCCTCGAACGTGCAAACATCCCCCACCGCAAACACCCCCGGCAGGTTGGTGCGATACAGATGATCCACCTCAATCTGGTTCTTGGTGATCGTCATCCCCCAATCCTTCAGCGGCCCCAGGGACGACTTAAACCCGATATTCACAATCACTTGGTCGCACGCCACATCCTCAAAGCTCTTCTCGGTGGTGTGTTGCAGCGTCACTCCCGTCAAGGCCCCCGGCGCCCCGTGCAACGCCGTCACTTGCTGCCACAGCAAGAACTCGATCCCCAAATCTTTCGCCGCCCGCACGCTCTCTTCGTGCGCGCGGAACTGGTCGCGCCGGTGCACCAGCCGCACCCGCTGCGCCACCGGGTGCAGGGCTAGCGCCCAGTCGAAGGCGCTATCCCCGCCGCCCACAATCAGCACATCCCGGTCGCGGAATGTTTCCAGGCTCCGCACGCCGTAGTACACGCCCTGGTTCTCCCACTGCTCTTCCCCGTCCAAGCCAATGCGGGTGGGTGAAAAAGCCCCCGCCCCCGCCGCCACGATGATGGTGCGGGTGGGCAGAGCCACGCCCGAGGTGGTGGTGATGACATACCCCTCCTCATCCGCCGCCAGGTGGTCGGCCGTCTCGCCTAGCACCAGGTCGGGGTGGAACTGCGTCCCCTGCTGGATTAAGTCGCGCGCCAAGTCTTTGGCCAGCACGGCTGGGAACCCCGGCATATCGTAAACGTACTTCTCCGGGTAGAGCGCGGTGAGCTGGCCGCCCAATTCCGGCAGGCTATCCAGAATCCGCACCGACATCCCGCGCAGCCCGGCGTAGAAGGCGGCAAACAGGCCGGTGGGGCCGCCCCCAATGATCGTGACGTCCACTCGATCGTGCATCCCTCTCAATTTACGCCCCCACGCGGTTGCCCCGTCCGGCCGGGGGGCCATCGGCCTTGCCTGCGCGCAACAAAAAGCCCCCGCTCCAACAAAGGGGCGAGGGCAGGGAGAGCCAAGAGAGAGCCAGGCGGCGGGTTAGTTGCCGGCGGTGGCGCCGGTCTTGGCTTCTTGTTCCTTCAGCGCTTCGCCGAAGCTTTCCATGAAGCGTTCCCACATGCCCTTCAGGTAGCTCTTGTCCACGGTGACGGTGCTGTCCTTCAGGCGCTTGGCGATGCGGTCGTTGAGGTCCACG
>CAZVHE010000075.1:0-11587 GCA_964627705.1 uncultured Chthonomonas sp. | reverse complement strand
CGCGCACGGGCTCCACCCCCGCCCCCCGGAAGTAAATGAAGTCGATGCGATCTTGCTCTTGTTCCGGGAATCGCGGCGACCAGGTGCGATCTTGCGCCCGGTTGACCTGCGGGTGCAACTCGCGGAAGGCGTCCCGATAGCCTTGCCCCGTCATCAGTTGGCTGGTGGCCCAGCGCACGGGCCGGCCATAGTGTTCGCGCACCACCTCAGTGTAATCCAGGTGCGACATCGAGTTGAAATCCCCGGCGATAACCACGGGCACGTCCGCGTATTGCGGCCCCGCCAGGCGCTGGTGGATCTGGTCCAGCAGCCGCTCCAGCACCTCCGCCGAGGGCTGACAAGCCGTGAGCATGGCTTCCAGGCTGGAGGCGCGGCGCGTGGCCGGAATCCAGATGTCTTCGCCGTAAGGCAGCCACAGAGAGTAGACCGCGACCCGCCGCCCGCTGGGCAAGCGCACCAGCGCCCCCACACAATTGAACGGCTCGCCCACCGAGAGGTCCTCCTCAATCGGGTAGCGGCTGTGCAGGGAGACGTTGGTGCCTCGGGGCTGGAAGTGGAAGTCCAGCCCCCGCGCGATGAGCTCGCCGGAACCATAGGTTTCCTGCATCATCACCACGTCGGCCTGGCTCTGCCGGATCACGTCCATCACCTGGCGCGGCCCCCGGAAGCGGTCGTTTTCCCGCCCGCCATGCCAGATGTTCCAGGTCATCAGGCGCAGGTTTTCGGGGGCGGGGGCGCTGGTGGCGAAAGTAGCCATCAGCAACCCGAGCAACGCAAGACCGAAACGGAGCGAATCCATCGTGCCCCGAGGCTACCAAACTCGGGTGAGCACCGGCTTAAGAGTTCACTCGCGCCCGGCTGGCGGGAGCACCCCCTACGGGCTTGGCCACCCAGGGCAGGATGGTGAAGGGTTCGCCCAAAGCCATGATCTCGCGCAGGGGCTCGATCTCCTTGGCTGCTTTCCCGGCCAAGATCGGCTCGGTGACTCCCGTGAGTGCCAGCGAACGATTGACCACCCAACCAAAAGGCACAATTCCGGCCCGTTTCAGGTCATCACGAAGCCGTATCGCTTCGTGCACCGGCGTGGGCTCGGGAAGAGTGACCAAGACCACCTTGGTAAAGTGCGGCTCTCGCAGCCGGGGCAAGAGCTGGCGCACGGATTCCGGCGCGTCGCTCTGGGTGCGGGCCACCTCGCGGTGGTAAGCCTCGGTGGCATCCATCAGAAGGATGGTGTGCCCCGTCGGAGCCGTGTCAATGACGACAAAGCGGTCCTCACCCTGCGCCACCGTATCGGCAAAGGCGCGGAACACGGCGATCTCCTCGGTGCATGGGGAGCGCAGGTCTTCGGCCAAGAGCGCTAGACCGTCGGCATCCATGGACTCAGCGGCCTTCGCCAGCGCGGCGGCAGTGTACTTCTTGACCTCATCTTCCGGGCTGATGCGGGAGACTTCTAAGTGGACCGTCGGGTCGCCCACCAGGTCGAGCACGTTTCCCGCGGGATCCGTGGTGGTGAGCAGCACCTGGTGGCCCCGCGCCGCCAGGGCGGTGGCGATCCGGACCGCAACCGAGGTCTTGCCCACGCCCCCTTTGCCCATGGTCATGATGACGCCATGGCCATCTCGGGCCAATGACTCCACAAAGGCGGAGAATTCTTGACCATCTGGTGGAGTCTCCGTGCTTCGCCCGCCCGCTGGCACGTTCTCAGGATGCAAGAGCCCGCGCAGGGCGTCGAGCCCCACGACGTTGCCAGGCAACATGGGCACCAGGTGCCGCGAAAGCTGGCTGAGCCCCGCCGGCATGGTGCTAAGGCCCGTGGCCACCACTTCGGCAAAGGCCTGTGCCACGGGGTCCGATGAGCCGCCCGATTCATACACGGCATTGATGACCAGCCGGAGGTTGCGGATATCCAGCTCGGCGAGTTCGTCTTGAGTGCGTGCGGCTTCCTTTAGACTCGCTCGATCGGCCCGCGCCACCAGCACCACCGTCGTACTGGCCGGGTCGGATAGGTGACGAAACGCCGACTCGTACAGTTCGCGCTGGTCCTTCAGCCCGGCGAGGGGACCAAGGCAACTCGATTCGGCAGTCGTCGTGTTGAGATAGCCACTCCACGCGCTAGGCAAGCTGAGCAGCCGCAGGGTGTGCCCCGTGGGGGCCGTATCAAAAACGATGTGGTCGAAATTGGCGGTGGCGTCCGGGTCGGCCATGAGCCGCACGAACTCGTCGAAAGCCGCAATTTCGGTGGTGCATGCCCCCGAAAACTGCTCTTCCATGTTGCGGATCACCGCTTCCGGCAACTTGCCCCGATAGGGTCCGACCATGGTTTCACGGTAGGCCGCGGCCGCCGCTTCGGGGTCGAGATTGGCGCCAAAAAGGTTAGGGACCGAGGCAATGGCGGTGGGCTGCGTACCCAATGTCACGCCAAAGACTTCATCGAGATTGCTGGCGGGGTCCGTGCTGACGATGAGGGTTCGTTGCCCTTGTTCGGCCAGGTGCATGGCAGTGGCGCAGGCCAGCGAGGTCTTTCCGACACCCCCTTTGCCGGTGAAGAAGAGGTGCCGCGTAGACAGGCCATCCGCCCACATTAGCAGCAACCCTCTTCGCCTGAGCAACACGGCTGGGCGGCCATTTTGAGCTCAGACACTCCAGCCGTGAGCCCAAACCAGGCTGCCAGTTCACTTCGCTGAGGATAGGTGCCCTTGGCCCGGATTTCTCCGTCCACCACAAAGATCGGGAGGTGCTCGGCGGCGGCTCCCATCTCGGCAATCACCAGGGGATTGGCGGCGAAGGCTTCGGGTTGGTGGGCCAAGTTAAACCGCTCAACCGTCACGCCCTTACTCTTCAGGAACGCAACGTCGGCGGCGAGTTTCACCAGGGTTTGGTCCACACTCGGGCCACAAACACCGGTGGAACAGCACATGGCAGGGTCGAAAATTTGGAGAGTTTTCATGAGAGGTTTCCGATTTAGTTTTGGGAGTGGCAGGCCACGGCTTGGGGCTGTGGCAGAGCGTCGAGATACGATCGGAGGGCATCAATCGCGGCCCGCCGAACGCTGCAAATCATGAACTTGCCGTCCTTTTCCGCCGAGATGAGACCGGCAAGGCGAAGTTCTTTGAGGTGGAAGGAGATGGTGGAACTGAACTTATCTGAACCCGTCACGTGGCAACACACTTCGCCAACGGTGGCGCCCTGGATCGGGTGCACAGCCCCCGAGTCTTCGACGGCCACGGGGCAGCACTTTTGGCACAGGAACTCGAAGATGGCACGGCGCGTGGGGTCACCCAGGGCGCGGAACATCGCGGTCACGTCTTCCCTTTCCATGCCTTCAGTTATACCACGATATATCGAGATATTTCGATATGAGTCCTAAGTGTGATACAGGCCTTCCCGATCGAGGACTCCGGCGCCCAGGCTAGACATCAACAACCCGAGCAGCGCAGAAGTCGAGCGCAGGGAATCCATCTTCCCCCGAAGCTACGCCGTCAGAAGGGGTTGGCTCAGCCGAGCGAACTGAACCTGCCCCGGATCTTTAGCCCTTCGAATCTGGGGGTGAGCTCTGCCGATGTCGTTGAAGGAACTCAACCAGAGAACTCGAAAATTTGGGTGATCTCAAAGTGGTGACGTGGTCTGCACCGGGAATCTCCACGACTTCCGCCTTAGGCATCACCTCGCGGGCTTCGGCAATCCGGTCGAGCACGTACTTGGACTCGGCCGCCCCGTAAATGAACAGCGTGGGCACGTCCAGGCTTCTCATTCGCTCCACCGAGACCTCGAGCTCGTTCACTGTACGGCCCGCAGCCGCTAGGGCCTTGACATCCTGGTTGGCAAAAGTTCGCTCCGCCCAATGATTGGCCACTTCCAGTGAGGGTTGCGTTCGCCCAGCGGGCATGGTATCTAAGAGGTACTGCCCGAGCTGTCCGGAGGCAACGGCCCGGCTAAAGCTCTCGGCATCAGCAAACCCCTTCACCGCGCGGTGGCTCAGCACCGGGCTACTCCCGCCATAAGTGACCGAAATCACTCGGCCCGGAGCCAGGTCCACGACCTTGCCCGCCACATAGGCGCCCATCGAGTACCCGGCAATATGCGCGCGTTTCAGCTCCAGGTGATCCATGAGCCGGATGACATCCTGGGCGACTTCGGCTCCGTAGGCGGCATCGTCATGCGGCTTGTCGCTTTCGCCGTGGCCCCGCAGATCGGGGGCGACCACCCGGAAACCCGCGGGCGCCTTGATCACGGGCTTGGCTCGGGTGCCTGGACCCCAATTGCTGGCTTCTCCCATCCAGCCATGCAACAGAATGAGAGGTTCTCCCTCACCGGCCGCGATGTACCGAATGCGGCAGGAACCCGACTGAAAAGAACCAACCTCGGTGGCCGGGGCCTCCGTCTGGCTGGCCGCCTGGACCAATCCCGCAGCGAGCAAAAGAGTCGTGAACACGAACCCTGAGGTCATCCGCACAAAGGAGATAACTGCTTGATCTCGAGTCGGGTTGCGACAAGAGGCCAAAAGAATGGAGGCTAGTTCTGATGCAACTCAGAGACTAGCCCCCATGGGGAACTCCACACGCCCGAACGGGGTGCAACGAAAGAAACAACCGTGATGCCAAACCGGGTGAACGAAATCTGTTCAACCCACGCGGATATCGTATCTCCCGCATCATTACAACGTCATTACAAAATCTCGACCCGGAGACGACATCGCTATACTTGAGTGCTGATGGCGGATCTGGCACCTCTTCCCCTCATCATTCGGCTCAACCTGGAGTCGTCGGTGCAGATCACTGAGCAAGGCTCGCCGCTCAGCATGCGGGGGTTGGGCCGCATCCTCCTGCATCTCGCCCTGTTGCAAGGGGCCAGCACCCCGCGCCCGGTGATGGCCCGGCTGCTGTGGCCCGGAGACGAGGATGAGGTGGCTGCCAATCGCCTGCGCGTTTCACTGAATCGGATGAAGGCTCTGGTGGGAGACAGACTGGTAGCCGACCGAACGGCGGTACGGCTGACGGGGGTGTCGGTCTCGCTTGATCTTGAAGAACGAGAAGCGCAGTTAAGAGAAGTTCTCGACGATGTGGAACCCGAAGACCAGTTCCGGCACCTTCTGAGCTTTGCGCCCGAGATCCAGTACGTCGGATGGCGAGAGTTTATGCCACTCGATGCCTCGGGGCTTCTCCGCCAGTGGGACGCCACGTGCCGCACCGCCGTCGAGCGATTGATGACGCTGGCCCGGATCCGGCAGGATGGGGATGCGCTGAACCTCGCCTGGAACTTGATGCGTGAGCGCGGCGACTTCGAACCCTCGCTATGCGAGCAGCTCTTGGATGCCTCCGCGGAGCGGGGCGAGATCGACGAAGCCTGGCGTCAAATCCGCACGGCGGCGCGTGCCCACGGGATTGACGAATCCGGCCGCGTGATGACCGACCTGAAGAAGCACATAGCCGGGCTAAAGCCCGCCAATCTCGGTACGGCCAGCCTGCAATCAGGGCATTTTCACCTTCTAGGTGCGGCCCTTCTCAACGAGATTGACCACCACGCCGAAGAGCTGGGGCATCTCCTTTCTCGATCGGAAGTGCAAATCAACATGCAGGCGGCCCCCGGGCTTTATCTCGAGATATTGGATGCCGTGGGCAGCCACTTGGAACCCGGAAGCCCGGCATGGATCGAGATTCAGAGTTCTCGGGTGTCGGTCTACAACAGCCTCTACGATCACGAAAAGGTCGCCGAAACCTGCCAGACCCTCTTCCCTTTCGAGATGTCGCCTAACCGGGCGGGTCTCATCTATATGAGCTATGCCTTTAGCTTGTTCCAAGTGCGGAAGTGGGAGGAAGCGCTGGCCGCCATTCGCCGGGGGCAGGAGATCGCCAAGGCCGGGGGCGATGAGGCCCGATATGCGATTACTCGGATGAACGAGGGCACGTTCCTCAAGCATTTGGGGCGGGTGGATGAGGCCCGAGCGATTTACGATGACTACTTGGCGCAGTATGCCGATTCGGAGAATGCCAACGACCAGTTCAATGTCGCGGTGTGTCGCGCCAACTACGCTTACCTAGAGGTTGTGTTTGGTGACCTCGCGGAAGCGGCGGAGAGGGCGGAGGCTGCCTATGCCGTGCGGAGCCATGTCAATCTCACGCGCTTGCTACCCAACCTGCTTTCCATGATGAGCGTGATTTATGCCCGCCAGGGGGATTTGGCGCGGGCGACGGAATTCGCCATTGACGGATTGAAGCTGACCTACGCTAGAAACTCAAGCCGCGAAGGGCAGATGAATCTAGAGTGGGCCAGCGGCGTGCTGGTGGAGGGGGGTATGCGGGAGGAGGCCTGGCACATCATGCACTGGACGAACGAATGGCGGCAGCGCACCAAGCACACGCGGTCTCCCTGTGAGTTGCGCTATGCAGAGAGCTTGGGCCTGAGCGATCTTAATGTCGCCCGGCCCAAGTTCAGTCAGGATACGGAGTACCGCGACGTAATGCGGTTTGCCATCAAATGCCTGCGGCTGGTTCAGACCCAGAACCAACCATCTGGTTAAGAATGGCTCTCAACGTACTGCTTGAAGTTGTTGTGAATCGCCTGCCAGCCGTCACGCTGCATGTCTTCGGGGTGTATGGTTTCGGGATCGAACGCCACCCGCACGTGCGTGCCGCCTTCAACTTCCGTAAACGTCACCTCCGCCTTGCGATCACCGAAGTCGTAAGCTAGGCGACGCTCCGGCTCCACCGCCGTGTAGACGCCCTCAAAATCGAAGCCCATGCTGCCGTCTTTGGCTTCCATGCGGGAAGAGAACGCCCCGCCCACCTGCAGGTCCACCGTGGCCCGGGTGGTGTGCCAGTCATCCGAGGCCGCGTTCCACTGCACAATGGCTTCGGGCGAGGTGTAGGCGCCCCACACCTGCGCCACCGGCGCGTTCACCGTGGCTTCGACGACGATCACGCATCACCTCGGCGGGCGGCTTCAATCGCGGCAATGTCAATTTTGCTCATTGTCATCATCGCGGCAAAACAGCGCTGCGCCACTTCGGGGTCGGGGTCGCTCAGGGCATCGTTCAGCACCCGAGGAGTGATTTGCCAGCTCACACCCCATTTGTCTTTGCACCAGCCGCACTCGCTGGCCTCGCCGCCATGGCCAATCACCGCATCCCAATAGCGATCGGTTTCCGCTTGGTCTTCGGTAAGAATCTGGAAGGAGAATGCCTCGCTGTGCTTGAAGTGCGGCCCGCCGTTGATGCCGATGCACTTCACCCCGCACACCGTGAACTGAACGACCAGAACGTCACCCTTCTGCCCGCTGGGGTAGTCGCCCGGGGCATGGACCACAGCATCCACCGAAGAATCTGGGAAGGTTGCCGCGTAGAACCGCGCCGCGTCTTCGGCTTCTTTGTCAAACATCAGGCAGATGTGATTCTTCGTATATGTTCGTTTCGCGGTCATGATTGGGGGTACCTCGACTCTTGGTCGTTCCAGCAAGTCTGAATGTAGTCGATTTGGGCCGCGTGTTCGGCGAGATGCCAGCCTATGAAGTGAATCCATTCGGAGACGGGCAAACTTCCTCCCGGAAATCCGGCTTCGAAGTTGAGCCGTTCTTCCGTCAGGGTGTCTAAGACTTCCTCGAAATCAAGGAGGTTCTGGTCAAGTTGGCGAATGGCTTCTTCGGGAGAACTAATGACAAAGTCCGGATTGGGGCTGGCCATGTCCGAATCACCACGGGCAACGGCAATGATTTGTCCGTTCGCATCCACGCAGTGCGTGAGAATCTGCAAGGGCGTTCTTGAAGTGGGTGTAGGCGACCAGCCCATCCGCTCCGGCGGCACGGCTGCGAAGGTGGTCTTCATACGGGCTTGGGCATATCGCATCTGCGTACGACAGAGTTCTATGTGGGATCGTTGTTCAGCTGTCATGATGTTGAGAGGTAGCGGAGCAGTTCAGTGAGAGTCGAGGTCCAGCCTTCGGAGTGGGAATCTCGCGATTCCAGGGAACGCATCTTCTCGTGGGTCAAAGTGAGCCGGGTGCCAGATTCGAAGGCCTCGCACTCGATAGTCATAAAGGTTTCGGGGTAGTCATCGCCGTCGCCCGTGGGCTCCCATTGCCAGGTCATCTCCAGACGGTGCGGAAAGTCAATGGTGACAAATCGTCCGGAGTACGTAATCTCCCCTTCATCCATATTCATCCGAACTCGGAACGTTCCACCAACCTGAGCTTCGAACTCCAGCACTTCGATCCGGCAGGAGGGCGTGGGCTTGATCCAATGCACCATGGATTCAGGATCGAGCCACGCTGAGAACACTCTTTCGGGCGGAAACGCGTAGTGAGCGGTGAGGATCAGGGTCGAATCATCCGGCGACAGATCAAGAACGTTAAAGGCGCTCACTTTGTCTCACCTTCGAGGTAGGAATTGAGCTGGTGCAGCGAGGCCGCCCAGAATCGCCGGCTCTGCGTCAGCCAATCTTCGGCGATGGCCAAGCGCTCCGGCTGGAACGTGCATATGCGGCGACGACCTTGCTTTTCAGTTCGAATGAGGTCCGCCGATTCCAGCACAGCGATGTGCTTCATTACGGCCACCAGCGAGATGTTTGTGTTTTGATGAAGGGCACTCGCGGCCTGGGGACCGCGCTGAAGATCGAGGAGAACCTGCCTTCTTACTGGATCGGACAGGGCATGGAAGACGCCATCAAGGTCGGCATCGCAATACTTAACCATCTTATTTAGTTTCTCACAAGGTTCCCATCGCTGTCAAGGCGGTCCTGATGGGCCATTGCTCATTGGGGGTGCAACCACAGCAAGGAGAACTGTAAGAATGGAGGGCGAAGGGTACATTTCGCGCATGACGATTCGCCGATTGGCGTACCTCGCCGTCGGAGCGGCCCTTGCGTTTCTGTCGCCCTGGTGCCAGGCGGCTTGCCACCAACCGGCACAACCTAAACCGCTCGTGCTGGCGCACTATATGCCGTGGTACCAGGCAAAGCCTTTTAGTTCGACGTGGGGCTGGCACTGGACGATGAACGTGTTTGACCCCGACAAGTCCACTGACGGGCGGCGGGAGTTGGCTTCGCACTTTCGGCCGCTCATTGGCCCTTACGATTCGGGCGACCCCGACGTGCTGGAGTATCACCTGCTCACCATGAGACTCGCCGGGATAGATGGCGTGATTGTGGATTGGTACGGGCTCTCGGATCTCTACGACTATCCCGCTATCCATAAGAACACAGTGCAACTGGCGAAAGCCTCCGAGCGCCTAGGGATGAAGTTCGCGATTTGCTATGAAGACCAAACGGTACCGGCGCTCATCAAGGCCGGGCGTCTGGAAGATGGGGACCGGGTGAACCATGTGGTGAAAGAATTGCAGTGGTTGAGCGAGAACTGGTTTAAATCGCCGAGTTACGTGCAGCTGGGCGGGTGCCCGGTGCTTCTTTCTTTCGGGCAAAGTGGGCTGACCGACGCCGAGTGGACGAAAGCCCTCGCCCAGTCGGGCGTGAAGGCGAACTATTTCAGCCAACACCACCGCCGCACGGCGGCAGTAGGGGCGTTTGATTGGCCCGTGCCTTCGGATCCTTTAAGTGCCTTGGCGCGATTTCGCACCGAGTCTCGAGCCTGGGATAAGGCCATCCCGGTGGCGTTCCCCCGGTTTGTCGATATCTACGAGCAGGCGCGGGTGCATGCCAGCTACGGGACTTTGCCCGACGACGGAGGCAAACGATTCCGCCAAATGGTGGAAGATGGTCTGGCATCCGAGACCCCTGTTGTTCAGATAGCAACATGGAACGACTGGGGCGAAGGAACGCAGATTGAGCCGAGCGAGGAGTTTGGCTACCGCGACCTGGAAACGGTGCGAGCCCTCGTCAAACCTGATGTCGGCGTACAAGTGGCGACTCCGGAGCAAATGAAATTGCCCCTTCGGCTCTATCTGCAACGCCAACAGGCTGACGCGAGTGAGAAGTCCCGCCTTGATGCCATTGCCAAGCACCTTGTTAACGGCGAATTCGACAAAGTCGAGGATCTGCTAATCGAGCCAGGTGGTACCGCTGAGGTCGTTGGAGTTAGGAAGTGATTTCATTCGACGAGTGGATCGCGATCATCACTACCTTCGATACAGACCAGGAGCCATGGGATGCCCCCGAGACGATTCACGAACTTCCTCCACTCGTACTTGCGGAATATTTAGGCAGGCTGTTGACCAACGCCAGCGAGTTCTGCAAGGGCATTTCACCCTCCAGGCTCGCTCGCCTCATTTGGTTTTTTCATGGAATTTGCAGTAGCTATTGGCATGAGATCCGGAGCCCGGAAGTACCTAAAGAGGTTCAGGTCTCAACCGCGAGAGCCTTGGGTTCGTTCTATCGGGATTTCCTCGACACCTACCCACTGGGTAGGTATGCCGATGCCACCGAGGCCGAAACGGCCGTGTACATGATGGGGGACATGGATTGTCTAGAGGGAGCAGCAAAGTTTCCGGGTGAAGAGCATCTCATGGACTCCATCTTTGAGGTCCTCGAAGTCGCTCTCAAGTGTCAATCCTTTGCCTGCCAGAGGAGTGCCTTGCACGGGCTTGGCCACCTCGTAATGTACGCAGGAGATCGCCCGATACGCCTGATCGACGAAGCGCTCAAAGTCGAGAGTCAAGAGTCATATGCATCCTCTATTGATCGCGTACGCGCGCGAAGCCAGAACGGGATGCATCTTGTAGGCGCTAATTCCCTGTACGTGCTTGGCATGGATTCAGGACCGGTGAACATCTCGTGCGGTGGCGCGGATGCGAGCGAACGGCAAGGCAGTATGGTGGTAGCGCTGACCATGGACGCGCCGCAAGACGGCTTGCCCGCCCACTAGCTCGCCAGCAAGCCTACTTTAGACAGCTCTTAATTCAATTCCGGGTCGGCCAGGCCGTTCCACCATCCGTTGTCAATCTGCCCATCCTGGTTCAAATCGTCCAGCTTGGCGCGATTGAGCAAGGGCAAGCTTCCCCCAATCGTCACCAGCATCACGCGGTTGGGCACCCACTCGGCGGGGGTGGAGCGGCACCCCTGTGGCCCCGTCCCGCAGGCCTCACCACTGGCATAGAACCCCGACGCATTGCCCGTGCCCCGGGCGCTGGGCAGGGGCGGATCCAAGGTATAGACCCCGGTGCTCAACTTGCCGTCATCAAACCTAACGCCCTGCGTTTCCGCAATCATCACGGTCTGCTCGGGAGCCTTGATCTCCGCCGCAGGGCGGCCAAACGGCAATTTTGCATTCCCTTCTTGCGAGCGCGAGTTGCCTAGATATTGGAAGTTGTAACCGTAGCCGCCCCACTTCTTGGGCTCGGCACTCTCGGCTGTGTGCGCAAACACCCGGGTGATCATTTCCGCCGGAGCCTGGGGGGATGTGAAGACATCCAAATCCTTGACGTAGGGTGCCAGCGCATCGGCCCAGCGCGTGCGGGGCACCTGGGTGGCCGGCGACGACATCATGGGATACACCTCGTCGTAGTCGGCAATATAGATGCCCATCCCCGTGTGCAGGAGCTTGAGTCGTTCGGCGGAGACCTCGGTCGGGTTGGTTTGCAGGGCCGCCATGAGCCCGGCGCTGATGACGAGGAGACTGGTGGTGGCAAGGATTTGCTTCATGAGGTC
>CAZVHE010000074.1:2677-11691 GCA_964627705.1 uncultured Chthonomonas sp. | reverse complement strand
GCCGTTGCCGACGCTGGAGGAGATCAGAACCTCGGGCACCAAGTCCGCCCCGCCGTTTTGGTCGTACAGGGGCTCGGCGAAGTAGAGATCAAATGTGGAGCTTGAGGTAAGGGCTCGCGAGGTCCACCGCTGGGTGAGATCGTTGTTGCCGAAGCACCGCAGGATCATGGTGCGGGCTTCGCTGACATCCATCGCGGAGACGGAGTTGGGATTTCCGTCGAGGGCTTCGAGCGGATAGGCCGCAAGTTGCGGGGGAACGTCGCCGCGCACGTCAATTGTCATCGTGCCGACCGTGTTCGGGCCGAGGTTGACGTCCTTGGTGGTCAGCCCGGGCGTGAGCGTGGCCATGCGACCGGCGGTTTTGAGGGTTTCCAGCTCGTTTTGGATAGCCGTTGCGCCCTGCTTGGTCAGGAGAGATTCGTCCAGGCGCGCGCTGGCGGCCGTGGTGCCGCCGATGGTGGCCACGCCTAAGATGCCCACGCACACCGTCGCCGTCACGACCTCGACGAGGCTAATGCCCGCCTTTCGCGATCGAATCCTTCTCACATTGCCGTTGTCGGAGCCCTTGGGCGGCAGGATTCCCGAACACTTACTAGGTTTTGGCAAAATGAGGCGTGGGACTGGCTGAGCTACTCCAAGAAACCTGGGGAGATGTGGAACGAGGGGCCCTCAAGTGGCGCGACCCTTTTCACCTGCCCGTTTTGTCGCTGGTGGGGGCGGCCGGTGTGGATGCGCGGGTGGTGACGCTGCGGCTTGCGGACCGGGGGGAGCGCCGGTTGCAGTGCCACGTAGATACCCGCTCACCCAAAGCGGAGCAGGCACGGGCGGGTGGAGCGTGCGTGTGGGTGTTCTACAGTGCGGCAAGTGGATGCATGGTGCGGATGTACGGGGCGGTGGAGTTGCTGAGCGAAGGCGAGGAGGTGGAGGCCGCCTGGGCGCGCACCAAACCCCTGGCGCGGCGGTGCTACCTAGCGGCGGCGGGGCCAGGGACAGTGCTAACGGAGCCTGGGCCGGGCTACCCGCTGGAGTTGACAGACCGCGAACCCACGAGGGAAGAGAGCGAAGCGGGGCGGGTGAACTTTGCTCTGCTGCGGGCGACGATTGACCGCATGGACCGTCTGGACACCCGGGTGAGCGGCCACCGGCGCGCCGGCTGGACCTGGACCGGGGCGGACTGGGAAGGGCAGTGGCTGGTGCCTTAGGTTTGCGTAAAATCGCGCGATGCGGTCACTTCGCGTCCTGGATACGCACACCGAAGGCGAGCCCACCCGGATTGTCCTGGATGACCATCCGGACCTGACGGGGACGTTGGCCGAGCAGCGCCTAATCATAAAGCAGTGGGATTGGGTGCGCGGCGTGGTGGCCGAACCGCGAGGCTACGATGCCTTTGTGGGGGCGTGGCTGCGGCCGGCCGAGGGCGACGAAGTGGCGGGCGTGATCTATTTCGATGCCGCCGGGCCGCTGGGGATGTGCGGGCACGGCACCATGGGGGTGGTGACGGCGCTGGCGTACATGGGGCGTTGGCCAGAGAGCGGCGAAGGGCATTTGATGACCCCGGTGGGGCGCGTTACGGCCTGGCGGCACCCGGACGGCAGCGTGGAGATTGAGAACATCCCGGCGCGGCGGGCGATGAAGGATGTGAAGGTCACCGTGCCCTGTTACGGCGAGTTCACGGGGGACGTGGCGTACGGGGGCAATTGGTTCTACATCCTGCACGAGTCGCCGGTGGAGTTGATTCCGGCCAATCGCCGCGAGCTTGTGCGAATGACATCGCTCATCCGCGATGAACTGCACCGCCAGGGCATCACCGGGGACGATGGGGGCGAGATTGACCACGTGGAGATCTGCGTGCCCCATGCCGACCCCGCAATTGACGTGCGTAAGTTCGTGCTGTGCCCCAGCGGGGCGGACGATCGCTCGCCGTGCGGCACCGGCACCAGCGCCCATCTGGCGTGCCTGGCCGAAGATGGCCAGATCGCGGAAGGGCAAATCTTTGTGCAAGAGAGCGTGACGGGTGGCCTGTTTTCGGCCACCGTGCGCCGCACCCCGGAAGGGTGGGTGCCCCGCATTCGGGGCCGCGCCTGGGTGACGGCAGAAAGCACCCTCCACTTTGCTCCGGACGACCCCTACGTAGCGGGGCTGCCCGGGTGAAGCGCACCGCGATTGTGGTGGGCGCGGGGCTGGTGGGCCTGGGCGTGGCGGCTGAGCTGATGCGCGACGGCTGGCAAGTGACCGTGCTGGAACAAGGACCCGCCGATGGGGTGGGGACGAGCCATGGCAACGCGGGCATGCTGGTGCCCAGCCACTTTGTGCCGCTGGCCACGATGGGGTTTCTGAAGACCGGCCTGCGCATGATGCTGAAACGCGGGGCCCCGGTGACCGTGCGGTGGCGACCCGACGCCGACCTGCTGGGGTGGGTGACGCGCTTTACCTTGAGCAGCTTGGCGGGGGATGAACGGGGCCGCACGCAGGCTCTTTTGCGACTGAGCCTGGCCAGCCGCGACCAGTGGGAACGGTGGGCGGACGACTTTCCAAATCTGGCCCGCCCGGGCGGTGCGGGGCTGATGATGATCGCCCGCACCGCGCATGGCCTGGAGGAAGAAGCCGAAGTCGGCCACCAGGGGGCGAGACTGGGGCTGGACGTGGAGATTTTGGACGCCGAGGGCGTGCGGCGGCGGCAGCCCGGGCTGGACGTGAACTGCGAGGGCGGGGTGTGGTTCGGCAACGATGCGCACGTGGCACCCCACGAATGGGTGCAGGCGATGCGCGCGGCGCTGGGGTCTAATCTGGTCTCAAGTACTAAGGTCGAAGGATGGCAACTGAGCGGCGAGCGCTGGACCGGCGTGAAGACCAACCACGGCGCGATGAGCGCCGACCACGTAGTGCTGGCTTCGGGGTTTGAATCCGCCCGGTTAGCCCGGAGCATGGGCGTGAACTTGGCCATCCAGCCCGGGCGGGGCTACGGCTACACCCTGCCCGGCGGGGCACGCCTGACGACGCCCTCACTCCTCGTGGAAGACCGCGTGAGCCTGACGCCGATGGGCGAGACGCTGCGCGTGACCAGCGGTATGGAGATCGGCGCGACGCACCAGCCCCCGGACCCGGCGCGGGTGGCGCATATCCGGGCGGGGGCGGAGCGGGTGTTCCCGGGTTTGGCCTCGGCGGACTGGGATCAACCCTTGTGGACAGGATGGCGACCCCTGAGCGCCGATGGCCTGCCGTACATCGGGCGCGTGCCGAACCTGGGCAATGCCTGGGTGGCCACCGGGCACGGGATGATGGGCATCAGCCTGGCAGCGGGCACCGGGCGCATGCTGGCTGACCTCATGGGCGGGCATTGCCCTGACGTGGACCCGGAACCCTTCCGACTAGACCGCTAGCGGCGCAGGGCGGGCGGGGTCTGAGTAAGATAGTCCCCGATGACCATCCCCTGGCAAGGCGTTCTTCCGGCCATTACCACCCCATTCACCGCGTCGGGCGACGTGGATTACGATTTTTTGGTCAAGCACGTGGGCTGGCAGCTGGACAATGGCTGCCACGGCGTGGTGCCGCTGGGTTCGCTGGGGGAAGGCGCGACCCTGACCGGCGAAGAAAAGCGACAGATTCTGAAGACGCTGGTGGAGTCGTTCCCGAACTACCCCATCGTGCCGGGCATCAGTGCCCTCAACACCGAAGAAGCCGTGACCCTGGCCCGGGATGCCGCCGATCTGGGCTGTGCGGGCTTTATGGTGTTGCCCCCCTACGTTTACAGTACGGATTGGCGCGAGATGCGCGCCCACGTGGAGGCGGTGATCCGCGCCACCCCGCTGCCGTGCATGCTTTATAACAACCCAATTGCCTACAAGACCGACTTTGTGCCGGAGCAGATGGCGGAGCTGGCTTCGATTCATTCCAACCTGGTGAGCTGCAAGGAATCGAGCGCGGACGTGCGCCGCGTCACCGAAATCAAGCGCCTGCTGGGCGACCGTCTCGCCATCCTGGTCGGGGTGGACGACGTGCTGGTGGAAGCCGTGCGCAACGGCGCCCGAGGCTGGATTGCGGGCCTGGTGAACGCCTTCCCGCGCGAATCGGTGCGCTTGTGGGAGTGGGCGCTGGCCAACGACCCGCGGGTGGATGACCTCTACGCTTGGTTCTTGCCGCTACTCCGTCTGGATACGGTGCCCAAGTTCGTCCAACTCATCAAGCTGACGCAGGCCATGGTGGGGATGGGCACGGAAACCGTGCGCGCCCCGCGCCTGGAACTGGAGGGTGAAGAGCGCGCCGCCGCCGTGGCCGTGATTGAGCACGCGCTGGCCAACCGCCCTGACGTAGGCTAAGAGAGATGAACACGCGCAGTTTGGTGGCGGGCCGCCTCGGTGGCGGGGAGAAGACGTTCTCGGTGGTGGACCGACGCGACGGGAGTGCCCTGGAAGGGGCGTTTGTCGTCGCGACCCGGGAGGATGTGGACGCGGCGTGCCGGGGGGCATTGGAGGCAGTGCCTTCGCTGGCTTCCTCGTCCGTGCGGGCAGCGTTCTTGGAGCGGATTGCCACCGAACTGGAGGCTGACACCGAGGCGATTGTGGCCCGCTACCAAGCGGAAACCGCCTTGCCCGAAGGTCGCGCCCGGGGCGAACTGGGCCGCACTACCGGCCAACTGCGGATGTTCGCGCGCGTGGCCCGCGAGGGTCACTGGGTGGATGCTCGGATTGACCATGCCCTCCCCGACCGGCAACCCCTGCCCAAGCCCGACCTGCGTAGCATGCGGGTGGCCATTGGCCCGGTGGCGGTGTTTGGGGCCAGCAATTTCCCGCTGGCGTTTAGCGTGGCGGGGGGCGATACCGCTTCGGCCCTGGCGGCCGGCTGCCCGGTGGTGACGAAGGTCCACCCCGCGCACCCGGGTGTGAGTGCGCTCGTGGGGGCGGCGATCGTGCGCGCGGCATTGGCCGTGGGCGTGCATCCGGGCGTGTTTTCGATGCTCTTTGACCAGGGCATTGAGGTGGGCGAGTGGCTGGTGGACCACCCGGCCATTGCGGGCGTGGGCTTCACGGGCAGCTTTCGCGGGGGCACGGCCCTCATGCGGCGGGCGGCGGCGCGGCCCGTGCCGATTCCGGTGTTTGCCGAGATGGGCTCGGTGAATCCGTCGTTCTTACTTCCGGAGCTCTTGCAAAGTGACCCGGCGGGCCTGGCCGAACGACTGGCGGGCGCCCTGACGATGGGCGTGGGGCAGTTTTGCACCAACCCTGGCGTGTTGGTGACGGTCGGCGAAGCCAGTGTGTGGGCGGAAGAGATTTCCCAGCGCCTGGCGGACTTTGTACCGACGCCGATGCTGACCGAGGGGATTGCCCAGGCTTATGCCGAAGGCGTGGAGCGACGTAACCAAATGGATGGCGTCAATCTGGTTGTGGATGGTCCCGCGCACCTCTTTGAGGTGACGGCGGCGCAGTTTGTGGCCGAACCCGACCTCCACGAGGAGATTTTTGGCCCGAGTGCGGTGTGGGTGCGCGCGCAGGACTTGGCCGAAGCGGAAGCGGTGGCCCGGGCGATGGGCGGGCAGCTCACGATGTCGTTCCACGGGACTGGTGCCGACCTTGAGGCCGCCAAGCCGGTGGTACAGATTGCGGTAACCAAGGCAGGCCGGGTGCTCTTTAATCAAGTGCCGACGGGCGTGGAAGTGTGCGACAGCATCGTCCACGGCGGGCCGTTCCCGGCCACCAGCGACGGCCGTAGCACCAGTGTGGGTACCGGCGCGATTGAGCGATGGAGCCGCCCGGTGTGCTGGCAAAACGCGCCCGAGGCGCTGCTCCCCCCGGAACTACAAGACGCGAACCCGCTCGCCCTCCACCGTTTGGTGGACGGCAAGCGAGTGATGTAATCGCGTTTAGCGACCCAGGAGGGCCAGATCAATGAACTGGCCCCCACGATCCTGGTGGCAGTGCACCACGATGGTATTGGTGCCTGTTTTCAGCGCGGCCAGGGCGGCGGCATTCAGTTCAAAGGCTTGGTAGCCGTCATTCCAGGCACCAGCGGGGGATTCCCACACCAACTTGCCGTTGATCCAGACCTTGGTGGCGTTGTCGTAGTGGATGACGAGCCGGGCCACTGAGGGCACGGTGTCCACGGAGAAGGTACGCGAGAGGTAGATATCGGCCGTCGTCCACGAAGTGCGGATGAGGTCTTCGAAGCCTTCCTTCCGGCCAAAGCCACCCTTCGACCGTTCGCCCTTAAAACCGTTGGTCCACTCGTGAGCGGGAGGAGTCAGCAGCATGTCCCACTCGTGGTCGGCATCCACCGCCGAGCCCACCAGCACTCGCCAGTCGTCCGTCGCCGGTTGCCAGGCGGGGAACTCGGCCTTTTCGTAAGCCGCCGGCGCGCCAAAGATCTCACGGTACAACCGCGCATCGAACTTGAGCTTGCGGTCGTAGGTGTAGACCCCGTTCTTCTCCTGCTCCACGTCGGTCAATTGGGTGTAGACGAACCCGAAGTGGTTCGGATTATCCAGCAGGGCCTGGGTCAGCCCGCGCAGGCGAGTGAAGTACTCCTCTTGGCTCTTGGGTGGGTTGCCGTAGCCCCAGCCCTCGTCCGTGTTCCACCCGATCCCGCCGTATTCGCTGACCATGAACGGAATCCAGTTACTTTGGCGACCGAGGTAGCGCGCGGGGAGGTCGTTGGGTTTGGAGTTATGCCCCTGCCACCGTCGCCGAAACACCGCCGGGTCCTGCTCGTAATCGTGGGCGTCGAGGATGGTGGGATCAGAGAGTCCGTGGCTCCAGCCGCTGGTTTCGATGGCCGGGCGGCCGGGGTCGGCCAACTTGGTCATCTGGTAGATCGTGCCCTGGAGCGGGATGGCCTCGCGCGGGGTTTCATTGAAGGGGCACCAGCCGATGATCGCGGTTTGGTTGCGGTCGCGTTGCATCACGCGGGTCCACTCATCCACCCACACCCGGTTGAGGGCAGGGTTGTCGTAGTCCGGTCCGTAGCTCGGGTATTCACCCCAGCACAAGTAACCCATCTTGGCGGCGTGATAAAGGAACCGGGGCTCGAACACCTTTTGGTGGAGGCGAGCGCCGTTGAATCCCACGTCTTGCGCGAGCTTGATGTCATTGCGCAAGGCTTCGTCACTGGGGGCCGTCCACACGCCATCGGGGTAGAAGCCTTGGTCCAGCACCAGGCGCTGGAAGACGGGCTCACCGTTGATGAGGATGCGCGGCCCTTGGATGGTGACCGTGCGGAACCCGATGTACGAGTTCACTTCGTCTACTACCTGGCCATCGCGCAGGAGTTGGAGTTGCAAGTCGTAGAGGTGCGGGTCTTGCACCGACCAGGGACGGACGTTCTGCATCGTGCCCTGCACTTGGAGGGGCGAAGTCAGCGGATTCGAGCTGAAGGTGGCCACGCCCTGCTCGTCCTCCACTTTCACCCGCAACATCATGTTGGGCTGGATGAATTCCGGTTCGGCAACGACCTCAAAGAAGCCATTGGCATCGGCCCGCACCCGGAAGTCACGTAGAAACGTGGACCCCACCCCTTCCAGCCACACCGTCTGCCAAATGCCGGTGGTGCGGGTGTAGAAGATGCCCTGGCTGCCACCCTTCCGGGTTTGCTTGCCCAGGGGCTGCAGGCCCCCTTCGGCGTCGTCGAAGCAGTGGACTTTGATCTCGTTCTCACCCGGTCGGAGCGCGGCCGTGATGTCCGCCGTAATCGGCGTGTTCCCGCCAATGGCGGTGGCCACCAGGGTGCCGTTCACCCACACCCGGGTGCGGAAGTCGGCGGCCATGATGTGCAGGCGCTGGCGGGGGCTCTTCCACGCGGGCATAGTGAAGGTGCGGCGGTACCACACGTTGCGCACGGCTTCGGTGCGCTCCAGGCCGCTCAGCTTGCTTTCGCGGGCGAAAGGAACGATGATCTTGTCGGGGAAAGTGGTCGGCTCGGCGTTGTCGTCCTGGGTTTCCCAGAACTCCCACGGGCCGTTCAGGTTTAGCCACTCGGCGCGTTCGGCAATCGGGAGCGGGTGTTCGGGTCGAGGAATATCGCGTGCCATGGCGGGGAGCCCCAGCGCGAGGAGGACCGAGACCAGAAGGGCGAACTTTAACCTCCACCGCATCGGGCGGAGTCTACACCCCATAATAGGGCGCATGATGGTGTGGGTAGTTGCCGTGGCCATGGCGCAACCGGCAGACGAAACGATTGTCCTGAAGGAAGGCCTGCAGATCTCGGTACCGGGGAATGGCCGAACGCCGGTGGCCGTGGATCCGGTGATCGCGGGGATGATCGAGGGCAAGGTGCCGAGCGAAGCCACGGGGTGGCGGCGCGTGGAGGCGGCGGCGGATGGCTGGTTCCGAGGGAACGGCTACGTCTACGCCACCGTGCCCTCCGAGCGAGAGCAGATCATGCTGCTGGAGGCCACCGGTACCTCCCAAACCTGGGTGAACGAGGAGCCCCGCGCGGGCGACCCCTACGGCTATGGCTACCTAAGTCTGCCGGTGCGATTGAAGGCGGGCACCAACGAGTTCTACTTCCAAGTCGGGCGGGGCCAAATGCGGGCTTCGCTCATCAAACCACCCGCGCCCGTAAGCTTCGATACGCGAGATGCGACCCTCCCCGATGTGGTGACGGGTGCCCCCGCCAGCGACGCCTGGGCCGGGGTCGTGATCCGCAACGCCCAGGATGAATGGGGCGAGGGGCTTGAAGTTACGGCCGAGCACGGCGGGCAATCTCGCACCACCAAGGTGCCGCATCTGTGGCCGCTGGGGGTGCGCAAGGTGCCCGTGAAAGTGCCGCGCCCCCAGGACGCCGACGGCAAGGTGGTGCTGACCCTGCGCAAGGGCGGCGAAGTGCTGCATAAGGCCGAACTGAACCTGCGGGTGGTGAAGCCGGAGGAAGCCCGCCGTGTGACCTTCATTAGCCGCATTGATAAGAGCGTGCAGTACTACGGGTACCTGCCTGCCAGCGACTCCAAGGCCACGAGCGTAATCCTGAGCCCGCACGGGGCGAGCGTGGAAGCGCTGGGGCAGGCGCAAGCCTACGGCGCCAAGACC
>CAZVHE010000074.1:1324-2646 GCA_964627705.1 uncultured Chthonomonas sp. | reverse complement strand
CAACCGCCGACCCTACGGCTTCGACTGGGAAGAGATTGGCCGACTGGACCTGCTGGAAGTGCGCGATCTGGCGCTGGAAATCCCCGGCGTAAACCCGGACGAGGTGTACATCAGTGGCCACTCGATGGGCGGCCACGGGTCTTGGATCAACGGGGCACTGTTCCCGTTCGAATTCGCGGGCGTGGGGCCGTGCGCGGGGTGGGCATCGTTCTTTACTTACGGTGGAGGCCGCCGTTGGGAAGCCACCGACCCGATGGGTGCGCTGCTGAACCGCGTGAGCCAAATCCACGACACGATGCTGTTCAAGGACAATCTCCGCATCAACCCGGTGTATGTGCTACACGGGGATGCCGACGAAACCGTGCCGGTGAGCGAGGCGCGCAACATGCGCGAGGCGCTGGAAGGGCACCCGGCGTTGGGCTTCCACGAAGAAGCCGGCCAGGGTCACTGGTACGACACCGACCCGGCCCCCGGTGCCAACTGTCTGGACCACGCCCCGATGTGGGAGTTCCTGCGGGCGAATGCGCTCAACCGACCCGATGACTACACGCTGACGACCATTGACCCCAGCATCAACGGCAACTTTGGGTGGGTCACGGTGCATCAGCAGGCCGAGCCGTACCAGCCGAGCACCATCACGGTGGCCAAGGGCGAGGCGACTACGACCAACATCACGCTGATCTCGCTGGACCTGGGAGAAACGATGAAGGTAGACGGGCAGGCTTTGACTTCCGGCCATTGGCGACGTGACGGGGCGGGCCAGTGGCAACGCCTGGACGAAGTGCCGACCAACGAGCGGAGTGCCGTGCGCGGGGGCCGATTTAAGGACGTGTTCTATCACCGCCCGACGGTGGTGAACCTGGACCGTGACCAGCGGGATTACGCCTTCCAGATCGCGCGGTTCTGGGCGGAGACGTTCTACTACCGGGGTAACGGCGACCTCAACGTGATGTTCGACGGGGAGGACGAGGACGTGAACCCGATCTACATCGGCGGGCCGGAGAGCGCCAGGGCGCTGATGTTGAGAGCGAATCCTTTGTCGCCGCCGCGAACTCGGCGAGCGAAATGCGCATTGGTTCGGACCCGCTACCGGGTGCCGGAGCGGGCCTGAGCATTGCCCCGGTGCCGGGGGCGCCGGACCGGATGCAGGCGCTGGTGAGCTACACCGACCGTGCCGGTGCGCTGACTTTGGCGCGACTGCCGATCTGGACGCCGGGGGCGGCGTTCCCGGATGTGTTTGTGGTGGGGCCGGAGATGCTGCGCGACGGCATCAGTGGGGTCCGAGCGGCGGCCATCCTTGACTCGCAGTACGGCCTTGAACC
>CAZVHE010000074.1:1023-1298 GCA_964627705.1 uncultured Chthonomonas sp. | reverse complement strand
ATGACGGTTGTGAATACGCCGAAGGCTTATGTAGCTCCCTTTTGGTCTCAAGAACCGCCGATGGATGGAGATCTTTCCCACGAATCCTGGCAGCTGAGCCCCTGGACGGACGACTTTGTGGACATCGAGGGCGATAAGCGCCCGGTGCCGCGATTTCGCACCCGCGCCAAGATGGGATGGAGCGAAAGCGGCCTCTGGATCGGCGCGGAAATGGAGGAGCCCCACGTGTGGGGCACCCTGACCGAGCACGACAGCGTGATCTTTCACGACAACGA
>CAZVHE010000074.1:0-1013 GCA_964627705.1 uncultured Chthonomonas sp. | reverse complement strand
CTTTGAAGTGTTCATTGACCCGGACGACGACGCCCTGAACTACGGCGAGCTGGAACTGAACGCGCTGAACACCACGTGGGATCTGCTGCTGCCCCGCCCCTACCGCGAAGGCGGCCCGGCCGTGGACAGCTGGGAGATCAAGGGCCTGCGTACGGCCGTCAAGATCAACGGCACCCTCAATGACCCGAGCGACGAGGACGAGGGGTGGAGTTGTACCATTCACATCCCTTGGCGCAGCCTCAAGGAGATCAGCAAGGTGGCCGTGCCCCCGCAACCGGGCGACCGATGGCGCATCAACTTCAGCCGCGTGCAATGGCAGCACTTCGTGGAGAACGGCAAGTACCGCAAGGTGCCGGACACCAAGGAAGACAACTGGGTGTGGAGCCCGCAGGGCGTGGTGGACATGCACCAGCCCGAAATGTGGGGCTACTTGGAGTTCGCGCGGTGAAGCCCAGCTTTTGGGTGTGGACCGGGGCGGACCCGGCCGAACCCGGTGACAAGTACGAGAAGCTCGCCGCCCTGGGGGTGACGGGCGTTTTTCTTGGCGGGGTCAATGCCGCGCATCTCAAGGCGATCCGCGAAGCCGGACTCTCGCCGCACGTGTGGATGTGGACGACCAACCAGCGCGACGCCAAGCTGATGGCCGAGCACCCGGAGTGGTACATGGTGGCCCGGAGCGGCGAAAGCTGCGTGGACCAGCCGCCTTACGTGGACTACTACCGCTGGGTGAGCCCGCATATCCCGGAGGTAGTGGACTACATCTGTCAATTGGCGCAAGAGATTGCCGAGCGGGACGACGTGGATGGCGTGCACCTGGACTACGTGCGCTACCCGGACGTGATCTTGCCCACCGCGCTGTGGGACACCTACAAGCTGGACCAGACCGAAGAGCTGCCGCGCTACGATTTTGATTACAGCGAGGCGGCGCGGGAGGCGTTCCGGGCACGGTACGGTGATGACCCACTGAAACTGGAGCGGCCGGATTTGGACGCTCGGTGGCTGCACTTCCGTTA
>CAZVHE010000073.1:304-11868 GCA_964627705.1 uncultured Chthonomonas sp. | reverse complement strand
GCTTCCCCAGTGCGCATGAATTCAGCCTCACTACCGAGACTGAGGATCGCGCCGGGCGCGAGGGACGCGATGAAACCGTGGCCGGCGGCCCGCCCCACCAGGAGGCGTTGGCCCGCGGCGAGAGTGGCCGGGAGCCCCTCTTGGGTGGCAACCACCTTGAGGTTGGCATCCACGGTGGCCGTCGGACCCGTGATGGTCTGGGTCGGAATCTTAGCGAAAAGCGCGAGCGGAGTCTCCCACGTGGCGGGGTCCACTGAGGGGTGAAGACGCAGACCGCCCAGGGTGGGGTAGGCGACGTAGATGACGCTCTGAAGTTCGGGGTGGCGGTACCCCCATCCTGGGTCGCCAAAGGGCGAGTCCGGCCCCGCTTGTTGCTTGGCAAACAGGTGACCTTCGGAGAACGCGTTGAGCGCCACGTAAAGCCCAAGGCCCCGCGCCCGTGCTGTCTTCACAAACTCCGGCATGGGGTCAAAGTTGGGGTCCATGCGGGCCTCGCGCCAGGCGGTCAGGCGGTCGGCTAGGGCGCTGGGATAGGTGGTCCGCCCAACAATGGGCTTCACATCGTAGACCACGGTGTTAAACCCGGCGTCCGCGATCTTGTTCACCAGGGCGTCAATCTTCTCCGCCGAATTCACGCGGTCCAGGTTGGCGGTGGCGTCAATCCACAGCATCCGGGCCTGCAGGTTCTGCTGCGCCGCCATCTCTTGCGCCACGCCGTACTTGGCCATGCGCGTATCCACTCGCACCGGCGGTAGCGCCAGCGGAGCCACGAGTTGAAAGCGGGAGGGCAGTGCGGCCGTCGCAAGCAGCGCCGAGATCATAGGCTTAGATTAGCCTATACGTTGGCGGCGGCTTCCGCGTGCCGGACTTGGGTTTGGATGAGGCGGAGGGTGTTCATCAAGCCCAAGGTTTTGCCCATGCTGAGGCTGGCCCCGAAGAGGTCGTTGATCAGCGTCTCCGGTACCGCAAGGATGGCGTCAGCCTTCTCCCCGTCCAGGCCGGTCTTGAGAGCGTAGCCCAGTGCCATGGCCGAGAGCCCCTGGCGGCTGAGGACATCGAACTCCAATCGGTAGGTGCCATCAGGTTGCCGGAACGCCCACGCAAACGCCTCGCTCTCGCACCCCGGCACGCGCTTGGCTTCGTCGTAGGGACGCTCCGCCAGTTCCGGCGGGATGGGCCGGAACTGCTCACTCAGCGAGATTAGGGCCTGAATGCGGTCACTGCGGTCAGTGAAGAACGCGAGGTCGTCCAGGATCTCTTGCAGGCGCGGCGGCAACATGGTTACGGGCGTTCAATGGGCAAGCCCACGGCGTTGCCCCACTCGGTCCAGCTACCGTCGTAGTTGCGCACTTGCGGGTAACCCAGCAGGTACTTGAGCACGAACCAGGTGTGGCTGCTGCGCTCGCCGATGCGGCAATAGGCGATGGTCGGTTCTTCCGGCTTCAGGCCGACTTCACCTTCGTAAATCGCTTTGAGTTCGTCGGCACTCAAGAAGGTGCCGTCCTCGGGGCGGATGGCTCGCGCCCAGGGCACATTCTTGGCCCCGGTGATGTGGCCGCCGCGCAGGGCTCCCTCGTTCGGGTAATCCGGCATGTGCAGGCGTTCGCCGGTGAATTCTTGCGGGCTACGCACGTCCACCAGTTGGCCGCCGGCGCGCACATGGGCCAGGACGTCATCCCGAAAAGCGCGCTCCTGGGCGTCGTTGCGCGGCTGTGCCACGTAGTCGCTCGGGGTAGCGGTGGGGACCTCCTTGGTGAGCGGGCGGTTCTCGTTCACCCACTTGATGCGTCCGCCGTCCATCACCGAGCACTTGGTGTGGCCGAACAGGGTGAAAATCCAGAAGGCGTAGCACGCCCACCAGTTGTTGCGGTCGCCATAGAACACGATGTGGCTATCCGCCGTGGCCCCGAGTCGGCGCATGAGCGCTTGGAAACCGTCTTGGTCCAGATAGTCGCGGATGATCGGGTCGTTCAGGTCGCGGGTCCAGTCCACCTCGTGCGCACCCGGGATGTGGCCGGAAGGATAGAGTAGCGGGTCTTCGTTACTCTCGATGAGAATGACGCCCGGTTGATTGCCGTTCTCAGCCACCCAGTCGGTGCTCACCAGCACGTGCGGGTGGGCGTAGCCGCGAGAAATGAACTCACTCATCATCAACCTCTTCTATCTTGAACTATATGTCAAGATTCAGCCGAGCATTGGGATGGTGGGGACGAAAGGGCCCTTGCGAGGGGGCCACGATTAGTCGTCCATGCGGCCGACCATGATGTGCGCATTCATGGCGCGCAGGCGTCCGGCCAGGATGCGGGCCAGGTTCTCCATCAGTTGCGCCTTCATCTTGGGGTCGCCATCCAGCAAGGCGTGAAGCGTCTTGCGGTGGATCACGTTCAGGCGCGTCATGCCTTGGCTCAGCACGGTGGCGCTGGCCGGCATTTCGTCCACGATGGAGACTTCGCCGAATACGCTGCCCTGGCCCATGGTGGCCAGTACGTCGCCGGTGGCGGTGCGGACTTCCACGCCGCCTTCCGCCACGATGAAGAGGTCCGGGTTGGTTTCGGTGATGCGAATGACCGGGTCGCGGTCACGGTAGATCCGCTCATCGCTCAGGTCCAGCAGGATGCCTACCTGGTCGGCCGTCATATCCCGGAAGATGGGTTGTCGGAGTAGGTCTGCAGTCACGCGCATATCCACAGTGTAGCGACCGAAAGCCCCTGGTGTCCAGATGCCCGGCAGAATCTCACGCTAGGCTAAGGGGCAATGACCTGGGCCAAGATTAGCGGCACTGCCGAAGACATGGGCAACTTTCAGCAGACGCTGGTGCTCATGTCCATTGGGGGCACCATTGTTCTCATTGCCCTCTTGGTGATTTGGAACGTGGTCTCAAATCGCGCCGGAGCCACCGGTGATGGCCGAGTGGACGCGAGCACCCATCTGCCCGCGGAGGACAACCCTTCCGAGACTCCCACCACGGAGAGAGGGGAAGGGTCATCTACGGATTCCGGCTCACATACTTGAGAACGTGATGGTGTAGAAGACGGCCCCTTCGGGATCCTTCTGCACGCAGATGCGACCCACCGTGGGCACATCAAACGGAGCCATGATCTCATCCCCGCCCGCGGCCTTCACCTTGGCCAGCGTGTCGTCCACGTTGGGCGAACTGAAGTAGACGCCCCAGTGCGGCGGCACTTCCGGCATGGCCATCACGCCCGCGAAGTTGCGGCCGTCCACGCTGAGCATGGTGTAGTCCATCTCGGTGCTGTGCTCGGTGCCCCAGCCCATCACTTGGGTGTAGAAGTCGATCGCGCCCTGCTTATCTCCCGCATAGAGTTCCAGCCAGGCCACCGGATCTTCCGGCGACTCTTCCGGCTTCGGATTGACGCTCTTAAAGAGGTAGCAGACCGCTCCGTAGGGGTCTTGGATCAGCGCGGTGCGTCCCACGCCTTCGATATCAAAGGCCGGGGCCAGAATTTGCCCACCGAGGCTGGCAGCCTTGGCGGCGGCGGCATCCACGTCTTCCACGTTGAAATACACGGCCCAGTGCGGGGGAACCCCCTCGGCGTGCGGCCCTTCGAGCGGCATCACGCCCGCCCATGCATGGTTGTTGTGGCTGAGCATGGTGTAGTTGCCCATCTCTGGCCCCATGTCCATGATTTCCGTGCCCCAGCCAAAAAGGTCAGTGTAGAACTTGGTCGCAGCATCGGGTGTGCGGGTTGCGATTTCGAGCCACGCGTGGGCGCAGCCCGGGATTTGGTCACTCATTTCAATCTCTCTATCCAGCCCCTCGGGGCTTGATGTAACGGATGCTACCACCGGAAATAGACGCATGTCTACGTATTGATTGTCAATATGGGGTTAAAATGTTTACGTGGACTTGATCTCGGCGATTGTAGGGGCACTGATTGGGTTGTTGTTGGGGGCAGGCGCGATTCTCCTGAACTTACGCCCGAAGCTGGCCAAGCTGGAGACCGAGGCGGGGCTGGCCCACCAAGCGGCCGAGGCGGCCCGCACGGACCTGGCCCGGCGCACCGAAGAATTGCAGGCCGTACAAATCCAGGGCGCGGCGCTGGAAGAGCGCGTGCGGCAGGCGGACGCGATGACGGCCAAGCTTGCGCAGTTGGAAGCGGACCTCCGGGCCGAGGCCGACATGCGATTGCAGCGGGAGACTGAGATTGCCCGTCTGACCAGTACCCAGGAGGAGCGCGAGCGCAGCTTTGAGGAGCAGAAGCAAGGGCTGCTGGAGGCCAAGCAGGCCCTGGAGGATCGGTTCAAGGCGCTGAGCGAAGAGATCCTCAAGCAGAACACCACCGAGATGGTGCGCCAGGCCGAGGAACTGCTGAAGCGCTTCAAGGACAATGCCGACGGAGACCTCAAGGTACGGCAGGAGGCCATTAAGGAGACTCTGGAGCCCTTCCACCTTCGCTTGAAGCAATTAGAAGAGCTTAATCGCTCCCTGGACGAGAGCCGGACCAAGGACAAGACGGAGATCACCGAGCAGATTCGTCAGATGAACGAACTGTATGGTGACCTAAATAAAAACACAACCCGCCTCGTCACCGCTCTGCGCGCACCGGGAACTGCCGGTCAGTGGGGAGAACTTGCTCTTAAGAAAGTATTAGAGATCGCCGGGCTGGATGAGCATATTGATTATGCGACTCAAGTTCACGTTCAGGGTGAAGACAAGAACAGCCGCCCTGATGTGGTTGTGACCTTACCGGGGAATCGCCGAATTGTCATCGATGCGAAGACACCTCTCGATGCCTACATGCAAGCGCTTGAGGTCACCGACACCGAGCAGAAGAAGCAGCTTCTCGCGGCCTTCGCCAACAAGGTGCTGGGCCACGCCAAAGAACTCGCCAAAAAGGACTACGCCAAGAAGGTGGAAGGGCTGGATTTGGTGGGGTTGTTCCTGCCGAGCGAAGGTGCCTACCGGGCCGCCCTGGATGCGCGCCCGAGCCTGGTGGAGGACATGCTGGAGCTAAACATCATGCTCATCTCTCCGCAAAACTCATTGGGTTTCCTAAGAGCCGTGGCATTTGGCTGGAAGCAAGATCGCCTCGCCAAAGAAGCGAAAGAGGTTCACGCCGCGGCCAGCCAACTGTACGATTCGATTGCAACATTGATTCAGTACTACAACAAGATGGGAAGGAGCTTGCATGGAGCCGTGGAGGCATACAACGACATGGAGGGCAACATCCGTTCCCGGATCATCCCCCGTGTGCGCAAGATGGCCGAACTCGGAGCGGAGCATGCGAAAGAGATTGCCGAACCTAAGCTCATCCAAGAGCCCTTGGAGGCATCATTCCAACTGCCCGAGGTGCTCTCCAAGGCGCTTCCGGCCCCGGAGAGCGAACCCCGAGGCCTTTTTGGCGAGGTGAGCGACGAACCGACCGAACCGGAAGCCTAAGCGCGGCCCGCCAGCAGTTCCGCCTCGCGTTCGGGGGTCAGGCCGTTCTTCGGCTTGGCCTCGCCCCGCGTCTCGTTCCACCAGGTGAGCGTGTCATGGATGCTCTCGGCCACCGGACGATAACGTAGCCCGTGCGCCTGGGCGCGGTCGCTGTTCACCTGCATGATGCCCGCCCGGGGTGCCCCGGCAAACCAGAAGGGAAGGTCCGCCGCGCCCAGCCCGGCCTCCATCAATTCGGCTTCTGGGACCATCACCAGATTGGCCGAAGGATTGACCACGTCGCGGGTCGCCGAGATCAGCTCCGGCAGGGTCGTGAACTCATTCGGCCCCACGGCATTGAATGGCCCGGTGGCATCTGTGCCAAGCAGGTCCAGCATCCACCCCGTCAGGTCGCGCGCGTCAATCCACTGGATCGGCTGGCCGGTCTCCGGCACCAGCACGTCCCCGCCGCGCTGCATGCGCCATGGCCAATAGGGGTAGCGCTCCGTGGCGTCGTAGCTTCCAATAATCAACCCCGGACGGACGATCTGCACTGGCCCACCCCAGGCGGCCAGGGCATCTTCGCAAGCCGTCTTCAGTCCTCCATAGGTGGCGGGGGTCACCTCCTCGGTGGCGGGTTCCGGGGCCGGGACGCGCGGGGCGTTCTCGTCCATCGTGCCAACAAACTCGGGGTCGTACACGCTGATCGTGCTGACAAACTGGTAGGTGCCCGCCCGCCCGGCCAGCTGGCTCATCATCATGTCCACCGCGCGGGGCACATAGGCGCTTACGTCCACCACCGCGTCCCAGGTGCCAGTGAGGGCGCTCACATCTTCCAGGCGGTCGCCCAGGATGTGTTCGGCTTCGGGGAACAGGTCCGCATTGGTGCGGCCCCGGTGGAAGAGAGAAACCTCATGGCCGCGCCGAAGCGCCTCGGCCACCAGATGTCGTCCCACAAACTGGGTGCCGCCGAGAACGAGGAGTCGCATGCGCTCCATCTTACGCCGAATGCGCTTAGGATTAGCGCGACCGGCGATCGCGGCCCGGTAACTTGCGTTTTTCCTGCCCAATGCGGCCATCGCTCAGGCCCATGAGTTTGCGTAGCTCAGAGATTTCATCGCGCACCGCCGCCGCCTTCTCGAACTCCATCGCTCGCGCGAGGTCCTTCATGTCTTTCTCCAGCCGGTCAATGAGGATGGGGATGTCCTCAATCCGCAAGGACTGGCCCTCGCCCAGGGCGTCGCGGGTGTCGGTGCTGTATTGCGCCGAAAGCTCCTTCACGGTGTCATACACTCGCACCGTCTCGCGCACTTCCTTCACCACCGTCATCGGCTGCACGTTGTTGCGCACGTTGTATTCGTGCTGGATCGTGCGGCGCCGGTTGGTCTCGTCAATGGCGTATTGCATGGAGTCGGTTACCCGGTCGGCGTAGAGGATGACCCGCCCGCCAGCGTTTCGAGCGGCACGGCCGATGGTCTGAATGAGCGAGGTGCCGGAGCGGAGGAAGCCCTCCTTGTCGGCATCCAGAATGGCCACCAGGGTGACTTCGGGGAGGTCGAGGCCCTCACGGAGCAGGTTCACCCCCACAATCACGTCGTAGACCCCCAGCCGCAGGTCGCGCAAGATCTCGGGCCGCTCCAGCGAGTGCACGTTGCTGTGCACGTAGTTCACTTTCACTCCGGCGTCCTGCAGGTAGTTGGTCAGGTCCTCGGCCATCTTTTTGGTGAGGGTGGTGACCAAGGCACGCTCGCTCCGCTTCACCCGCTCCTGAATCTCGAAGATCAGGTCGTCAATCTGGTTTTGGGTGGGGCGGATTTCTACTTCGGGGTCAATAACATAAGTAGGCCGAATAATCTGCTCGGCCCGCTGACTCTCGTTCTCGATCTCGAACGGACCAGGCGTCGCACTGACAAACACCACCTGCGGCGTGCGCTCCAGGAACTCCTCGAACTTCAGCGGGCGGTTATCCAGCGCACTGGGCAGGCGGAACCCGTAGTCCACCAGCACGCTCTTCCGTTGCCGGTCGCCGTTGTACATCGCTCGGATCTGCGGCAACGTCTGGTGGCTTTCGTCAATGAAGACCACTGCATCCTTCGGCAAGAAGTCAATCAGCGTAAAGGGTGGTTCGCCGGGCTGGCGGCCATCAAAGTAGCGGCTGTAGTTCTCAATCCCGTTGCAGTAGCCCAACTCGCGGATCATCTCGATGTCGAACTCGGTGCGCTGTTTCAGCCGTTGCGCTTCCAGGAGCTTGCCCTGCGCCTCAAACCAGGCCACCTGCCGGTCGCGCTCCTCGATGATCTGGTCCAGCACCTGGTCAATCTTTTCGAACGGGGTGACGTAGTGGGTGGCGGGGAAGATGGAGCACTTCGTGGGCTCATCCAGGGTGTGCTGGGTGAGCGGATCTATCAACCGGATGCGCTCCACGGTGTCGCCAAAGAACTCCACCCGCGTCACGATTTCTTCGTCCTTGGGTTGGATTTCCAGCGTGTCGCCCCGCACCCGGAACGTGCCGCGCTCCAGAAACACGTCGTTGCGCGTGAACTGCATCTGGATCATGCGCTTGATCGCCTGATCTATAGGGAAGTCCACATCTTTCTCGAACGTGATGACACTCTCGGCGTAAAGGTCCGGCGAACCCAAGCCGTAAATGCACGAAACCGACGCCACCACAATCACATCGCGCCGCTCGAGCAGGCTCTGCGTGGCCGCGTGGCGCAGGCGCTCAATCTCTTCGTTGACCGAACTATCTTTCTCGATGTACAGGTCGCTTTGGGGGACGTAGGCTTCCGGCTGGTAGTAGTCGTAGTAGCTGATGAAGTACTCGACGGCGTTATCGGGGAAAAACGCCCGGAACTCCTGGCACAGCTGCGCGGCCAGCGTCTTGTTGTGGGCGATGATCAGCGCGGGGCGCTGCATCTGCGCAATCACGCTGGCCATCGTGTAGGTTTTTCCCGTGCCGGTGGCCCCCAGCAGGGTTTGGTAGCGGTAGCCGCTTTCTAGTCCATCGCACAGGGTCGCGATCGCCGTGGCCTGGTCGCCCTTGGGCGAAAAATCCTTGCTCAGGACCAGCGGCGTATCGTACTGAACGATCGACATACCCCTATTATACGTAGACAAACGTACGCAGGGTGGCGGGCATTAGCTACCGCCGCAGGACCGCATGGCGGCGATGCGTTTCTGTTGGTTCTTTAGGCCATCTAGCGAGTGGCAACGCACCTCACCAAGTTGGTCCTTCACGAATGCTTGCAAACGATCCCGCTCCGCTTCAAAATCCGCGGGGGCACCTTCAAAGAAGAGACTCACCACCTCGCCCCTCTCGACATCGAAGTCCCACACGCCGATCAGCATCCCCTCGCGCACCCAGCCCTGCCCGGGCAGGTTGCCTAGCATCCCGGGGGGCAGGGCCGACCAAGCCGGATGCATGGCGGCGGTGGGGGACAGGTGCTCGGTCAAAGTGCGGCGAAGATGAAACAGATTGTCAATGTGCCCTACCGCACGAGTAATGGCCGCACTTGGATTCTCCTCGGCCCGAGATGCTAGCCGCAAACCGCCCTCGCACTCCACCAAGTCAAGACCCGCCACGGCTTGCTTGGCGCGCCCCGCCCCAAAGCCGCTGAACCACTGGAACTCATCCAGGGTCGCCGCATCGTTCCACTCCCAGTACAGCCGCGCAAACTCAGCGTCCGCATTCACCGGGGCGGCGGGGGCGTCGGCACATAGCACGTATTCGTAGCGCTCGTTGTCCAGACGGCCATTGGTGGGCACGTTCCGCACGCGGCCTTGCGACCGCAAGGGATTCAGGGCCAGCGCCAGGCTGGTTGTGATGCCGACCTTCTTCCCGGCCTCGCCGAAGTTGACTACCCGGTCACCCAGGGCATCCTTCATCGCGGCCGGCGTCATCGGTCCGCCCGCCAAAGCCTCCAAAACATCATCACAATAACGCTGAATGTCGTCGTCGCTCACGCCCAACTTGTTCTTGGCCGTGCGGTTCTGGGCGGCATCCCTGAATCCTCGCCCCACCGCCAGTGCCAGCCCCGCGTGGGCGGCGGGTACCAGGTAATTGCAGCCCCGGGCACTGGGCAGCTCCATCACTTCGCCTCGGGCCACGGCCGCATCCACGTCCTCCCGCGTATGCCCCGTGCGTGCCCAAATGTGAAGATAGGGGTTGCTGCCCCCCACGGTGCGCGCCCATCCGGTTTGGGCCAGGCACTCGGCCACCCCCGTGTGCGGCTTGGCATCCAGCCACTGGGAGGCGGCGGCGCGGGCCAGGCGGCTCTGAGACATTCTTCTAGTATAGAGAACGAGCGTTACACATGCAAAGCGGTGACGCGGGGCGCGAAATGGCGGTAAAAGCGTGTGATGCGTGCATCTTTCCTTGCTTTGGCGCTGGTCGCGGCGGGCGTGGCCCAGGCCGAGGTGAACTACACCGTGGCTTACGGAGACCCCGCCGACAAGCTGACCATCACTCTTGAATTCGCAGCTTCCCCCAACGGCACCGCCGTCCGCATGCCCAATTGGGCGCCGGGCGCTTATGTGCTCCGTGACAATTTTGCGGCCGTGCGCGATTTCACCGCGACCGTGGATGGCCAAACCGTGCAGGCCACGAATGATAAGGATCGCTGGGCGATCCCGGCCCGCGGTGGGCAGCGCGTGCGTGTCACCTATGCCGTCCCGACCAGCAAGGATGTGACCGGGGTGCTGCATTGGAGCGGCCCCAGCACCTACCTGTACGTGGAAGGGCGCACGCAGGAGCCCTGCACGTTGCGGATCAACGCTCCGGCGGGGGATCGCATCTCGCACGGCTTGCCGGATGTGCCGGAGGGCCAACCCTGGCGCGCGCCCACCTACGACGTGCTGGCCGACAACCCGGTGAGCGCCGGTGACCTGCAAATGCTGACCTATACCGCCCGGGGCGCCAAGCATGAGATTGCCCTGCGCGGCGTGGGCCGCCAGTTTGTGGATGCGGAGGCCCTGATCGAATCCTGCAAGCGGGTGAGCGAAACTCAGATTGACTTCTTCGGTGGCTACCCGGACACCAAGTACGTGTGGCACTTCAACGTGAACAACGCCCACGACGGCGCGGGTGGTCTGGAGCACCTGAGTAGCACCCAAATCAGCTACGGCGCGGGCATGGGCAAGGGCGCGGTCGGCGTGTTCAGCCACGAATACTTCCACCTCTGGAATGTGAAGCGCATCCGCAGTGAAGTGCTCGGCCCGTTTGATTACACCAAACTCCCTGTGACGGGGGCCCTGTGGTGGCTAGAAGGCGTGACCGACTACTACGCGCACTTGCTGCTCACCCGCAGCGGCCAGCACACCGATGAGGACATGTACAACCGCATCATCAGCAACACCAACGCGGTGCGGCGCAACGAAAACTGGGGCAAGGTCAGCCCGGACGAATCGAGCCGGCGCGTGGGCGAAACCAACAACGGTCGCGGGAATAGTAACGGTTTTGGCATTAGTTACTATAACTATGGATTCGCGGCAGGCTTCTGCCTGGATGCCGAAATCCGCCACCGCACCGGCAACAAGTACTCGCTCGACGACGTGATGCTCGAACTATGGCGCATGACCAAGGACGACCAGCCGGGCTTCCCCGAGGACGCCATCCGCTCCATCACGATCAAGCTGGCGGGGCCGGACATCGCGCCGTTCTACGACAAGCTGATCCACGGCCCGGGCTACTTGCCGGTGGAAGAGCAACTCCAAAAACTGGGCCTCGCGTGGACGGAAACCGAGCGCCGCACCGTGGACCTGGGTTTCGTGTACCTCGCCCAACCCGATAAAGGCGGCCTCCTCGTACGCACGGTGCGCCCGCTGGCCGAAGGCAAGCTCAACCCGGATGATGTCATCACGCAAATCGGCAGCATCAAGTTCGACCAAGACACCATGCGCGACCAACTGGACGCGGTGGAGCACCTCATGGAAGACATCCGGGGGGGCGACACGCTGAACTTGGTGGTGAAGGGCGCGGACGGCCAAACCCGCAACGTGAGCCTGACCGTGGGTGAAACGGTGGCCCCGGGCGTGGAAATTCGGCGCCAGCGCGGCACCGCCAACCACGTGGTGCGGATGCGCCTTAACTGGCTCAACGGCCGCGCGTAGTTAGCGCGCGGGAGCTTCGGGATCGAACCGGTCTAGCCACAGGCCGGTTCGAGATCGGGGCGGCACCATCTGCCGG
>CAZVHE010000073.1:0-271 GCA_964627705.1 uncultured Chthonomonas sp. | reverse complement strand
AAAGTCGGCGCGCTTGTACGTCATGCGCACCACATTGCGGCCCGGGTCGTTAAAGATCGGGTCGCCCTCGGGCGTGAAGCCAACCAGCACCACCAGGTGCCCATCGTTGGGGCGGCGCTGCTCCTCGCCTTTCAGGAGGGAGTAGCTCACCGAGGTCACCACCGGCCAGCCGTGGGCAATCCAGTCTTCCAGCTCCGGAAGGGCGCTCAGCCGCGCCACGTAGGCGCGGAAACCGGGCTTCGAACCCGCAAAAGCGGCATTGAACGACCAG
>CAZVHE010000072.1:6085-11924 GCA_964627705.1 uncultured Chthonomonas sp. | reverse complement strand
ATCGAGGGCAAGGTGCAGTTCGTCGCCAAGATTGGTGCGGCGGCCCAGGCCCAGGGCGCCCACGCGGGCAACCTGGTGCGAGAACTGGCCAAGCTGACCGGCGGTGGCGGCGGCGGCCGCGCGGACTTCGCCACCGCGGGCGGCCGCGATGCCACGCAACTGGACGCCGCGATGGCGGCGGCCGAAGGCCTCTTGCAGGCCCAACTCGGCGCCTGACGCACGGAACCTGGCATGATCGAGCGACTGCAAGAAATCCTGGACCGCTTCGAGGAGATTGAATCCCAACTTCAATCTCCCGAGGTGGCGCAGCAGCCCAAGGAGCTTGAACGGCTGGGGAAAGCCCGGGCCGAACTGGAAGACGTGGTGATGGTGGTGCGCACCTACATGCGGCACCGTCAGGAACTTGCCCAGGCCCAAGAGCTGCTAAGCGACCCCGAAATGCGGGAGATGGCGGAGGCCGAAATCGAGCCCTTGCGCGAGAAGATTGAGGCTAGCGAACAAGAACTCAAAGTGCTGCTGCTGCCCCGCGACCCGAACGACGAGAAGAACGTCATTGTGGAAGTGCGGAGCGCCGCCGGTGGCGACGAGGCCGGCCTCTTTGCCAATGAGCTTTTCCGGATGTACGTGCGGTACGCCGAGCGTCGCCGCTGGAAAACCGAGATCATCGAGTACGAAGAATCCGGTATCGGTGGGGTGAGCCGGGTGGTGTTCAGCATTGACGGCCGTGGAGCGTATAGCCAGCTCAAGCACGAGAGCGGGGTCCACCGAGTGCAGCGCGTGCCCGCCACCGAAAGCCAAGGCCGCATCCACACCAGCACCGCCACGGTGGCCGTCTTGCCCGAAGCCGAAGAGCGCGACCTCGAAATCAACGAAAAGGACCTCGAAGTCAGCACGTTCCGCTCCTCCAGCGCCGGTGGCCAGCATATGCAAAAGAACGAAACGGCCATCCGGGTTGTCCACCGCCCCACCGGCATTGTGGTGACGTGCCAAGACGAGCGCAGCCAGCAGCAAAACAAGCTAAAGGCCATGGCGGTACTACGAAGCAAGCTCTACGAAGCCGAGCAGGAGCGGCTGGCCAAGGAGCGCGGCGAACTCCGCAAAGGGCAAATTGGGAGCGGCGACCGCAGCGAGAAAATCCGTACCTACAACTTCCCGCAGGACCGCATCACCGACCACCGGATCGGGTTCACCACCCACAACCTGCCGCTCTTTATGGATGGCGACATTCAGAAGATGATTGACGCGCTGGTGCAGGCTGAGCAGGCCGAAAAACTTGCCCAAGCGGGAATGTAAACCTTTCCCCTCCGCCGCAACGTAGAACGCGATATGACCCCCACCCCCGACGCGGAAAGCCGACTCTACCGGCTGGCGCAGCGCATTCGGGATATGGTTCCGGACGCTGACCCGCGCCTGCAGGCCTATCTGAACGAGCTTGTGACCGAGATTGAGGCGCGAGACCGCGCGCTGGCCGACCAGAGCGAAGCCCTCCAGAAGTACGAGGAGGTGGTGCAGACCCTGACCCAGCCCGCCAACCGCATCGGCACCTATGTGCGGGCCATGGACGATGGGCTGGCGATGGTGGTGCAAGGCGACACGGAGTTTGTCGTGACGGTGAATCCGGAAGTCGCCCCCGAGAGCCTGATCCCCGGGGCGCGGGTGCGCCTAAACGAAGCCTACGCCATCGTGGCGGTGGTGCCGACCCTGCCCACCGGCGCGGCGGTGCGCGTGGCCGAAGTGCGCGAGGACACCCTGCGCGTGGGCGCCGACACCCAGGGCGAAGGCGGCAAATTTGTGCTCATTGGCCCGCAACTGGGCGAGTACCGCATCAACAAGGGCGACGAGGTGCGCCTGGATGCCAGCGGAAGGATTGCGGTGGAGCATCTGCCCCGGGCCGGCACGCGCGATTACTTCCTCGAAGAAGTGCCCCACACGCCCTGGGAAGCCATAGGCGGGCAAGAGGCAGCGGTCAACCTGATTCGGGAGACGCTGGAGTTTCCGCTTCTCCACCCCGAGCTCTACGCCCAGTTTGATAAGAAGCCGGTGAAAGGTATCTTGCTCTACGGGCCTCCGGGCTGCGGCAAAACTTTGATTGGCCGGGCGATTGCCTACAATCTCGCCCGCGAATACAGCGAGCGCTTAGGGCGACCGGTGCAAGAGGTATTCCTCAACATCAGCGGGCCGAAGATTTTGAACATGTGGCTCGGCGAAACCGAGCGCATGGTGCGCGAGATCTTTGCCACCGCCCGCGAACGCGCCGCCGAGGGTCACTTGGTGGTGGTCTTCATTGACGAAGCCGAGAGCCTGCTCCGCACCCGCAGCAGTGGGCGCTATCTCAATATCGCCAACACGGTGGTGCCGCAGTTCTGCGCCGAAATGGACGGCTTGGTCAGCCTGGAGAACGTGGTCATTGTGCTGACCAGCAACCGGCCGGACTACATTGACCCCGCCATCTTGCGGCCCGAGCGGATCAATCGCAAGGTCAAGATTGAGCGGCCGACGCGAGAAGGCGCGCGGGACATCCTGGCGTTGTATTTGCACGACCGCTTGCCGCTGGACCCGGCCGAAATTGAGGCTCACGACGGCGAAGCCTGCGCCCGTGAAGCCCTGCTGGCATGGACGATCAGCCGCCTGTGGCGCACCGAAACCGCGACCGAGTTCCTGCGCGTGTACCGGCGCGATGGCCGCACGGACACCCTGCATTGGAAGGACTTTGTGAGCGGGGCGCTGCTGAAATCGGTGGTGGACCGGGCGAAGGATTCGGCCATTCGCCGGGCCGTGGCCGACGGGGCGAACAAGGCGGGGATCACGAAGCAGGACCTGGACGATGCCCTGCGGGATGAGTACCGCGAAGGCGAAATCTTCCCCAAGAACGACGGGGTGGACGACTGGCTACGGCTGCTGGACATTGACCCCGCCGATGTGGCGACCGTGCACAGCATCCGCGAGCGGCTGCCGAGCGATTCGTATCGTCGTACCGTACTTTAGGGTCAAACCCCGTAGAAGTACGGGGTCAAATGCGAGCCTGTCGAGGCTCAGGCTGGTAGGCTAAAGCTACTTGCGCCGATGTGCGCGAGGTGAAACTATGAGAGGTTTATTTGCAGCGATGGCGCTGGCCGCGGTGGGGGCGTCCCAGGCCGCCGTCCTCTTCAGCGATGACTTTGAATCCGGTTCCTTCGGGAGCGGCTGGTACAACGCGACCGGCTTCGGCAGCGCGGCGGTGGTGGCCGGGAACGGCACGACCAACTTTTCCATCGACTCGTTTGCAGCGAAAGTTGGCACGACGGTGGGCCAGGCTCGTCACGACTTTACTCCGTCCACGACCGGCCTGACGGTTGCTGAAGCATGGGTCTACGTGGACACGTACCCGCCCCAGGGTCGCCGCTACATGTCCCTAATGTCGTATTCCGGCACCCAAAGCACGGGCACGCTAAACAACATCTGGGCACTTGGAACCTACAACTCGATCGCGAGCAATAAGTGGTTCGCTCGAGTCGCCATTGGAACGGGTGCTGTCAACTGGGTGCCGCTCACGGCAGGCCCCGATGTGGCCACCGACCAGTGGGTGAAGTTGGGGATTCATGTTGATTCCGTCAACGCGACTTTCTTCATCAATGACGTGCAAGTGGGCCAGTTTAGTCGGGCCGGAGCTGGGGACCCCAACGTCTTCCGTATTGGCGATTCGGTGAGCAGCACCCACGACATGTGGTTTGACAACGTGATGGTGACGGACGCGGTGCCGGAACCGGGCACGATGCTAGTGCTGGGGGCGGGCCTCGCGGCTCTCGCTCGCCGCCGCCGCGCCAAGAAGTCCTAAAGCTAGGCTTTCCGCTTCCATGGGGGGTTCGTCCAAGCCTGGACGAGCCCCCAAACTGTTGCCGCCACCGAGAGCAGCGCCCAGAACCCCGCCCAAAAGATGGCCGGAATCCCCGTGCTCATCTGCATGTTCATGGCGTCGCTGTGGCTCCCGGTTTGGCTCACCGCCCAAAGAGTGCGGAAGGCATCCCAACTCGCCAGGATCAGCAGCAAGCCCACAAACTGCCCCGTCCAGCGCACGGCACCCGCGTCCGCCCGTTTGAGAATCACGGTCAGCCCCGCCAGCCACGCCAGCGCGGTCAGCAGGCCCACGAGGTCGCCCCGCAACCACAGCAGGCTTCCCACGGCCAGGATTGCCACCAGCGCCCCAATGGCCTTGCGGGCAGACTCTGGCGTGCGGCTTGCCATCAACAGGCCGGTCCCCACCAGCATCGAGCCCATATAGCCCGCGCTGGCGATGATGGGCATGAACCCACCTGCGCTCATCGTCACTCCGCTGCCGTCCGCATAGACCTCGATTCTTGCCGCTACCCCACCGGTCAAAACCGTGGCCACGGCGTGCATCAGTTCGTGGATGTGGGTGTTGAGATAGATGAACGGCAGACTGAGCGGCCGCAGCATCGGCACCCACTGAAGCCCCAGGGCCAAAGCGGAAGCCCCGAGCAGGGAGGATTGATCGGCGCGGAGCTTCATGTGCAATTTTCTTACGGAGTAAGTAGGGGTTTTGAGGCAAAGTCCCGAAAACCTGAAGTTGATTGTCAAGTTTGCCCCCTCTAGGACCCCCGTAGATCTACCGAAAGACGATGTGGGATGCAAAGAGGTGTCTATTCTGCCGGTGCGGCGATGTTGAATGCGCAAGCACAGCTCGACGTCATCGCCCATAACCTTGCGAACGCGTCAACCACCGGGTTTAAGCGGGATGGGATCGCCTTTAACGAGGCCCTGATGCGCACCATGGCCGACTTCGGTGGCAATGGGCGCAGCCTGGGCGAAATGGGCGCGGTGCAAGCCATGAACGTGAAATACACGGACATGGAGCAGGGCACCCTGCAGGTGACCGGTAACCCGCTGGATGTCGCCATCCAGGAAGAAGGCATGTTCGCCGTGCAAACCGACCAAGGCGTGCGTTACACCCGTGCCGGGTCCTTTACGCTGGATAACACCGGCCGCCTGGTGACCCAAACCGGACAGCCCGTACTGGACAACCGCCTGCGCCCCATTGGCCCGCTGACCGGCGAAGTGCTGATCACCGAAGCCGGTGAAGTGCAGTCCGAAGGCCAAGCCATCGCTCAACTCGGCGTGTTCCGAGGCCGCTTTAGCAAAGTAGGCGACAACAACTACCAGTCCACCGATGCCACGCCGATGGCCACCCCGCGCCTCGCCAGTGGCGCCGTGGAAGGCAGCAACGTGCAGGCGGTGGAAGAGATGATCGCCATGATCCGCACCCAGCGCGTGTTTGAAATGGCGCAACGTTCCGTGACCGGCCAAGAAGACATGACCGGACGACTTCTACAGATGTTGAACTCCCGCTAACGTTCGGGCCCGGGGATGAGCCCCGGACGAACTCTTGAGCCTTGACCAGGCGAGAGAAGCGGGGTCGGACCCAAAAAAACCAAACCACCAAGAGAGACAACGACCCTTATGATGAGAGCCCTGAATACCGCCGGAACCGGGATGATTGCCCAGCAGACCAATTTGGACGTGCTGGCCAACAACCTGGCGAACGTAAACACCACCGGATTCAAAGGCCAACGCGCCGAATTCCAAGACCTGATTTACCAAACCTATCGGGCGAGCGGTAGCACGCTCGGGGGCACCTTCCAAACGCCGCAGGCCACCCAGGTGGGTCTCGGGGTGCGGTTTGCGGCCAGCGCTACCAGCTTCGACCAAGGGGGATTGCTCAACACGGGCAACGCCACCGATATGGCCATTAACGGCGAAGGCTTCTTTAAGGTTTCTCTGCCGGACGGCACGTTTGCCTACACCCGCGATGGGGCGTTTAACGCCGACGCCAACGGCTTGCTGG
>CAZVHE010000072.1:5850-6061 GCA_964627705.1 uncultured Chthonomonas sp. | reverse complement strand
CTACCCGCTGGAGCCGGCCATTACGGTGCCGCCGGGGTCCACCTCGGTGACGATTGCACTGGATGGCACCATCACGGCGACCGTCCCCGGCAACGACCAGCCGCAAACCCTGGGCAACCTCACACTCACGACTTTCACAAACCCGCCGGGCCTGACTCGTATCGGTCAGAACCTCTACCGCCCGGGTGGCGCCAGCGGTGAAGCCACCGAC
>CAZVHE010000072.1:5541-5800 GCA_964627705.1 uncultured Chthonomonas sp. | reverse complement strand
GTTCGAACGTGCAGATCGTGGAAGAAATGGTCCGCATGATCACGGCCCAGCGCGCCTACGAAATCAACTCGAAGGCGATCACGACCGCCGACGAAATGCTCGGCATTCTCAATAACCTCAAGCGGTAATTTTTATGCTGAACCTCGTTCTCCTGACCGTCCTGGCCCCCGCCCAAACCGCCCCCGTGTGGGTGCGCGTGGAAGGCGATGGCTACCTGCGGTTCATCCGCGATGGCCGGGTGCTCTACGCCCGCGAAGCC
>CAZVHE010000072.1:4475-5525 GCA_964627705.1 uncultured Chthonomonas sp. | reverse complement strand
GAGCCGCGGCACGCCGATGGCCCGGGCTTCGTGCCGCGTCTCTCCTTGTCATCCGGCGACTTCACCATCGCATCGGATGGCACGGTGCGGGTGCAAGGGCAAGTGGCGGGGCGCATCCTGCTGGCGCGCCTGCAAGAGAGCGACACTCAAGTTCAAGGTGGATTTTTCACTAGTTCGATCCGGCCCTCGATGAGCCCGCCCGCTACGGACGGGATGGGTCGGATTCTGACTGGCGATCCCCTCTCCGTCCAGTCCTCCCCCGTCACCACCGGCGTAGCCGGCACCGTGCCCCAGTGGTCGCTGAAGAGCGACGCGCTGGTGACCGGAGATCGCATTACCCTCGGCGATCTGGTGGACGGGGCGGGCGATTTCGCCGACATTGATCTGGGGGCCGCACCGCCGTTTGGCGTCAAGCGCACCTTCGATCGCGCCTTCCTCCTCGCTCGTTTGCGCACGGCCTCGCCCGGGGCGCAAGTGCAGTGGATGGGCGCGGAACGGGTGAGCGTGACCCGCGCCGGCCAGCTGGTGGAGCCGGACATGTTGCTGAATGCCGCCCGGCTGGCCGCCCGCAACGCTCGCGGTCATGAGAATTTTGAACTCGATGGCAAGCTCGACCCGCTCGCCATCGCCCCCGGCGCCGCCGAAATCCGCTCCGAGCGCGTGAATGCGAACGGCGCCAAAGTCTCCGTAGCACTCGGCATTTATGTTGAGGGCGTAAGGGTGGCGGCCGTCACCGTGCCGCTCCGCGATAACTCCCCCGCCGTCACCATGCGCACCGGGCAAACCGTGACCATTGTGGTCATTCGAGGCGCCCTGCGGGTGGAAACCACCGGCACGGTGCGCCGCGTGGATTCGGCCACCGGCATGGTGGTGGTCAAGACTGCTTCCGGCGCGGAACTCAATGGCCGCGCCACCTCCGCTGACACCGTTGAGGTGACCTCATGAAACGAACCCTTCTCCTGTTGCTCGCCGCGCTTCCCCTGGGGGCTCTTGCCCAGGATGGGGGCAAAGAGAACCCCGGCAGCCTCACCGCGCCCGACGCCCGCAACC
>CAZVHE010000072.1:3387-4465 GCA_964627705.1 uncultured Chthonomonas sp. | reverse complement strand
AGGCCAGTCGCGTGGGGGACATCGTGACGATTCTCATTGAAGAGTCCACCCTCGCCAAGTTTTCCGCCGACACGTCGGCCACCAAGAGCGACAGCAACGATGCCGGCACTGCCGCCCTGGGCGGTCTGATTTCCCGCCTGTTCGGCCCGCTGACTTCCAGCGCGTCGTCCAGCGTGGGCGGCACGGGCACCACGCAGCAGAACAGCAGCATGCGCGCCCGCATGAGCGTCATCGTCCGCGAGGTCACGCCTTCGGGTCAGCTGGTGGTGGAAGGCACGCGTTCGCTGGTCACCAACCGCGAAACCCAAACCCTGGTCTTGAGCGGCATTGTCCGCCGCGACGACATCCGCGCGGATAACACCGTTCTGAGCACGAACTTGGCCGACGCCGAGATCCGCATGGAAGGCAAAGGCCTGATCGCCGACCGTCAACGACGCGGCATCCTGACGCAGATTATGGACTGGTTGTTCTAATGAAACTTTCCTCAATCCTGACCATCTTTTGTCTCGCACTGCCCCTGCTGGGCTGGGCGGAAGACGAAAAGCCGCCCACGCTTTCGGCCGAGCAGCTCAAGCAACTGCAAGAGCAGCGCGAAGGCCGCCGACGCCTGATTGCCGAAGCGACGAGTGAAGGAATTCCCGTTCGTCTTGCCGATATTGGCGGGTTCCGGGGCGCTCGCGGCAACAAACTGATCGGTTACGGTCTCATCGTCGGTTTGCAGGGCACTGGGGACTCGCGTTCCACGCCGTTCACCACCACGCTGATGGCGAATGCGCTGGCCTGCTGGGGCACGCAGGTGAATGAGCAGGCGTACCGCGCCAAGAACATCGCCGTCGTCTCCATCAACGCCGAGTTGCCCGCGTTTGCCGCGCCGGGCCGCAAGATCGACGTCACCGTGAGCAGCCTGGGTGACGCCAGCAGCCTGCAGGGCGGGGTGCTTCTGCCTTCGTTCCTCACCAGCCCGACGAACCCGGACATCACCTACGCTGTGGCCAGTGGCCCCGTGAGCATTGGCGGCTTCAATGCCGGGAACGGGGGAAGCTCCGTGCGCAGCAACCACAGTACGGTGGCGATGATC
>CAZVHE010000072.1:0-3377 GCA_964627705.1 uncultured Chthonomonas sp. | reverse complement strand
GGCCGACATCGAGCGAAGTGTGAACACGCAGATCGTTTTTGACGGCAACGTGATGTACTTTGACCTCGACGAGCCGGACTTCACCACGGTGGAGCGCGCCGCAACCGCCATCAATAGTGAGTTTGCCGATATCCACGCTGAAGCGATGGACGGGGTGACGCTCAAACTCACGATCCCGGATGGCGTGGCGCCGACCTTCGTGGCCAAGGAGATCGAAGGCCTGATGGTGCGGGCCAACCTGCCGACCTCGGTCGTCATCAACGAACGCACCGGCACCATCGTGATCGGGGGCGACGTGAAGCTCGGCCCGGCCGTGATCGCCCACGGCAGCCTCAAGGTGCGCATTGATACGGGCTATCTCATTAGCCAACCCAATCCGCTGGGGCGGGGCGACACCGTGGTAGTGCCCATCACCAACACCAACGTGGAAGAAGACAAGACCCAGATCGCGGTGGTGGCTCCGAATGCCACGGTCGAAGATTTGGCCCAGATTCTCCAAACGCTCAAGCTGACGGCCCGCGATGTCATCGCGATCCTGCAAGCCCTGGCCGAGCAAGGCGCCCTCAAAGCGCGGGTGATCATCCGATGATGCCCGCTCCGCTGGCCACCGCCGCCAACCGCCCCGTACGGGCGGACTGGCTACGCGACCTCAAGCGCCAAGTCTCGCAAGTGGATCCGAGCCCCGAGCAACTGCAAGGGCTGCGCAAGCTGCAGGATGCGGCGGAGCAGTTCGAGGCAATGTTCGTCAAGCAGATGCTGCAAACCATGCGGCAGAGCACGATGGGCGAAGCCCCGCAGGGCATGGGCGCGCTGGCCTACGACTTTCTCGACGAATCGATTGCCAGGAACGCGACCCAAACGGGTCCGGGCTTTGGCCTCGCCCGGTCGGTGTTTGCCGCTACCGGGTCCGCGTATCTCCGCACGCAAACCGTGCCCCGACAAGAAACTCAAGGAATAGAAACCCATGGCTAAGATGACCCAAGACCTTCAGGCAACGTGGTGGGAGTGGCTCAGCATGTCTGAGCGCCTACTGACGGCCTTGCACCGACAGACGGTGGCGCTCACCCTGCGCAAAGTGGAAAAGATCGAAGAGATCCAAGTGGATCTGGACGATTTGATGGACAAGATGCAGGAACTGGATGACAAAGCGGCGGCATTGGCGCGCGGGCTGGCCGAAGAACTGGGCGTGGAGCCGAGTCTTCGAAGTCTCGTCAATGTGCTTGAAAAAGCCGAAGCGCAGCAAGTCCAAGCCCTCGCCAACCGCGTGGTCGTGGTTGGCCGCAACCTGCAGGCCGTGATTGACAAGAACCAGGCCCTGATTGCCAGCGAGCTGGACTTCATCAACGGCACCGCCGCCATCCTGGTCCGCGAAGCCCAGGCCCAAACGCCCGGCTATGGACCGGCAAAGTCCAACTCTCGTAGCCTTGCTATGGACCAAGCCGCTTAAACAGCCGACAATCACCCTTAGGAGTCATGTATGAGCGGTAGTTTTAGTGGCCTCTTCATCTCAAGTAGCGCGTTGCGGAGCTTCCAGCGCGGCATGGAGACGGCGGGACACAACCTGGCGAACGTCGATACCCCGGGCTATTCACGCCAGCGGGTGAACTTTGCCACGCTTCCGCCCCAGACCTTTTACGAACGCGGCATGATGTCGGTGGGACGGGGCGTCACGCTTGGCTCCATCTCCCGGGCGCGGGACATGTTCCTCGACGGCAGCCGCCGCAATGTGGAGTCGGACCTCAACCGGGCCACCACGCTTGCGCAGCAGATGACGCGGATCGAAGGGGTCTACAACGAACCCGGCGATCTCGGCATCAGCAGTGCCCTCGGCGCGTTCTTTGACTCGTGGGGAGCTCTGGGTTCCCGACCGGATGACCCGGCTGCGCGCGTGCAAGTGCGCCAAACCGGTCAGACGCTCTCGGATCGCATTCGCAACGCGTACGGCGACCTGAGCACAATCAATAGCGAAACGACAACCGAGATTGACCGCGTCTTCAACCGCATTGACCAGTTGGCCGCACAGATCAACACGCTCAACAATGAGATCAAGTCCGCGCTGGCGGGATCGGGCACGCCCAATGATCTGATGGACCAGCGCGACCTTGCCATTCTAGAGCTTTCGGGGCTCATTGATGTACGGGTAAGCCAGTTCCAAGACGGCACCTATTCGGTGTATTCCGCCGGGCACCTCCTGGTGGACGGGGCGGGCACGCGTCCGATTCCGCGCACCTACAATGCGGCGACCGGTAGCCTCACCGCGGGGACGACGAACTACCCCGTCCGCGGAGGACAGCTCGGGGGCCTTCTGCAAAGCCTCGGTTCCATCGAAACGCGCCAAACCGAACTGGATGCCATCGCCAACACGCTGCGGCAGGGCATCAACGACCTGCACTTCGGCGGGATCGGCAAGGACGGCAGCACGGGACAAGCCTTCTTTGATGCCACCAACGGCAACTCAGGGGCGATTGATTTCCGGCTGAGCGATGCGATCCTCGCCTCGGCCGACGCGATTGCGGCGGGCACTACGGGTAAGGAATCCGACGGCGGCCTGGCGCACCAGATGGCCGCATTGCGCGATGCCAGCCAGGGCAACCTGGGCAACCGATCGTTCACGTCGTACTACGAGAACGCCCTGAACACCATGGCTTCGGAGAGTGCGTACTACCGCCAGCAGGCCGACGTGGCCGGGGACATCAAGACGCAAGTGGAGAACCAGCAATTGGCCGTCTCCGGCGTCTCGATTGACGAGGAGATGGCGGAAATGGTCAAGTTCCAACGAAGTTACCAGGCCGCAGCCAAGGCCCTGACCATCTTTGACCAGATGACCGAAGACATTATCAACATGGTGAGACGATAATGCGGATTAGTACTTCGCAGATGTATCAGTCGCACCTGGGACGGATCCAGGAATCGCAGTCGCAGATGTTCGCGCTGCAGCGCCAGGTGATGACCGGCAAGCGGTTTGAGCGGATGAGCGAAGACCCGGTGGCGGGCCAGCGCGTGCTGAGCGCTCAGGGGCTGCAGCGCCGCCTGGAGCAAACGGAACGCAACCTGCGCCACGCCGACGAGTATCTGGGCCTGACCGAAACCACCTTGGGGCAGATATCTGACCTTACTCAAGAGGCGAAGACGCTGGCGATCCAGGGGGCCTCGGCCGCCGCGCAGCCTGAATCTCTGCAGGCTTTGGCCACCCAAATTGGGGAAATCCAGAAGCGCCTGGTGGACCTGGGCAACACCCGCACCACCACCGGCGGCTACCTGTTTTCGGGCCAGGACACCGGCACCCGGGCCTACACGGTCTCGGGTACGGGCATCACCTACAACGGCGATGACCTGCCGGTGAACGTGGAAATCCGACCGGGCGAGACCATGCGCGT
>CAZVHE010000071.1:3031-12393 GCA_964627705.1 uncultured Chthonomonas sp. | reverse complement strand
GAACACTTCCCGGACCGGCGGATAGAAGCTAATGGCCGCCAGGTAGCCGATGATGAAAACGAGCTTTACCGTCTCAGCCACGTAGTTGGTCAGCAGGCCATTCTTGTTGGTGGCGAGATCGCCCCCCGACCACCGCACAATGAGTTCAGAAACGAACTGCGGCGCGGCATTGAAGAGGGCAAAACCAAGGGCGAGCGAGGTGAGCAAGGTCAAACCGATGGCGAAGTTGGAAACCGTGCCCGGCCCCTTGCCATCAGCGGCCTTGGCCTTGTCCTCGGCGGTGGCGTATTCCGGGTCGGTCTGGATGTTGGCGGCAAAGTTCATGGCGCGGATGCCGAACACCATCGTGTCGAGCATCGCGAAGGTGCCACGCAGGAAGGGTTTGAGGAGCCACTTTTGGCGACCCAGCCAGGTCTTCTCGATGGGCTCGGTTTTCAGCACGATGCGGCCATCGGGAGCGCGGCAGGCCACGGAAAAGAAGCCCGGTGATCGCATCATCACCCCCTCGACGACGGCCATTCCACCGTACGTTTTGGGTGTGTCTTCAGCCATACCTGTAGTGTACCGTCCGGGCCTTTTTTCGAGAACTTCCGTTTGGCCCGATTCTTTCGGGAACAATTGAGCGGGATGTTTCGTCATTCCCGCTGGGGGTAACCCCAGGGAGCATAAAACCACCTATGAAAGCACAAGGACGGTTGGAGCTCACCGAAGACGAGGCCTTTGCTTTGCTTGCGCTCACGATGATGAGTCACGGCAAGCTGGACCGAATCTCAGAACAGGCACTTCATAAGCTGGCGGATTATTGCCGTCATCATTTATCGGAAAGTCATCATAAACGATCAAATGCCTGTGAGCTCACGGAGGCGGGATAATCCCGCCTTCCAACCTTCTCTCCCCTTCCCTTCCTAGCGCAGTGCTAATCTAAGGTCATGTTGCGCGTGGCCGATGTCACTGACTACCTGGAATCCATTGCCCCTCGACGCTGGGCGTTCGATTGGGATCCGGTGGGTTTGCAGATCGGTAGCCCCGACGCCCCGGCCGACCGCATCTTGGTGGCGCTTGACGTCAACCAAACCAGCTTGGCCTTGGCCGAGGAGCGGGATTCGCAACTTTTGGTCATCCACCACCCGCTCATCTGGAAGCCGATTGCCCACCTGCGCGAGGGCAATGATGTGGAGGGCAAAGTCGCGCGAATTGTGCGCGGGGGCCGGAGCTTCTTTGGCATCCACACGAATTGGGATGCAGCGCCCGGCGGGATTTCGGAGACCCTAGCGGCTCGGCTAGGGATGACGGATTTGGAACCTATTGGTAGCGGGGCTACCGTGGAGCAAGTGAAAGTGGTGGTCTTCGCGCCGAGTGAAGTCCGCAATGCCCTGATTGATGCCATGAGCGCGGCGGGGGCAGGTCGCATCGGCAACTACGAGCGATGTGCGTTCTGGACGAGCGGCACCGGCACCTTTGTGGGCAATGCCAACGCCAACCCGGCCGTGGGCCGCGCTGAGCAGATCGAATCGGTGGCCGAGACCCGCATCGAGATGGTGGTGGACGTGACGCACCTCGCCGCCGTGGTGAGGGCTCTGCGCGAGGTGCACCCCTACGAAGAACCCGCTTATGATCTCGTCACCCTGCGCCCCTCCGTACCGCAGCCGCTCAGCCGCATCGGCAACATCAGCCCAATGACGGCGCGCGAACTGGTCGCTCTGGCCGATGAAAAACTGGGGGCCAAGACGTGGCTCTACGGCGACCCGGATCGGCGCATTGAGCGCCTGGCCGTCAGCGGGGGTGCCGCGGGGAGCGAGTGGGTGGCCGCGAAGGCGGCGGGCGCAGATGCCTTTCTCACCGGGGAGTTCCGGCACGATGAGGGCGTGGCGGGTGAAGACCAGGGTTTCGTCATGCTGGCCAGTGGCCACCGGGAAACCGAACACCCGGGCGTGGAAGCCCTGGCGGGCCGCCTCCGGGAGCGATTCCCAGAGGCGGAAGTGGTGGTCGCGTTACCGTGAACCGGCGCCGCTAGTCTTGAGGCGATCCGCGAACTTCTCGCGGAACTTGAGCACTTTGGGCGAGATCACCGCATTGCAGTAGCCCGCGTTCATATTGGCGCGTTCGGCTTCGCTGGCTCGCTCGTATTTGGCGTAGTAGTCCTGGTGGTATTCCTCGGCCCGCGTGTAATTCTTGAGCGGTTCCAGGGTCGTCACCAGGGGTCGCTCCCAGATGTCAGCCTTGGTGATTTCATCAATAATGGCCTGGGCGCGCGCCTTCTCGACATCGTTCTCAAAGAAGATGACTGACCGGTACTGCGGACCGACGTCACCACCCTGGCGATCTTTTGTGGTGGGATCGTGGACAGTGAAGAAGATGCGGAGAATGTCTTCGCCACTGATGACCTTGGGGTCGTAGACGACCCGGATGACCTCGGCGTGGCCCGTGGTGCCCGTGCAGATCTCCTTGTAGGTCACGCCTGCCTGGGCGCCCCCGGCATAGCCGTTCTCGACGAACGTCACGCCCTTGAGTTCTTCAAAAAGGACTTCGATACACCAGAAGCAACCGCCTCCCAGAACGATGGCTTCGTGGCCAGCGGGGACGGCGCGGGGCGGGTTGGATTCGACGGAGTTCATGCTGGCATTCGGCGGGGCTACCGAGGCGACACATCCCCATGCGCTCACGGCAAGGGTACTGACGAGGGCCGCTAAAATGGCAAACCGCATCTCTTATCATACGTTCGTTCCTGGCCCCTGTGCGCAACGCTGGGCCCCGCCACCTGGTAATTTGTTTCCGTGAGCCTTGCGTTCTTGCTGGTCCTGAGCGGGGCGATCCCCGCGCCAACCTCCACCACCCCGGCGGCGATCGTCTCCCGGGCCGAACTGGCGGTGATCGAATTCAGCCGCGAGCACCAGGTCGTCGGGATGTCGGTGGCCGTAATGGACAAGGGGAAACTGGTTTTTGACTACCAGACCGGCTTCGCCGACCGAGAACAGGAGAAGCGTGTGCAGCCGGAAACGCGATTCCGCCTGGCCAGCATCAGCAAGCCAATTACGGCGGTGGGGGCGATGCGCCTCGCCGAGCGAGGCAAGCTGGACCTGGATGCGGACAGCCGCCGGTACGTGCCGGAGTGGCCGGCCAACACCGCCCCGGTGACAGTAGCGCAATTGCTGAGCCACACCAGCGGCTTCCGACACTACGCCGGGGGCATCAATCCGGATGGCCGCACGCACTTTGCCACCGCTCGCGAGGCCAGCGCCGTGCTCATCAAGAGCCCCTTGGTGTGGGAGCCCAACACGCGCTATATGTATAGCACCCACGCCTTTACGGTGGTAGCGCGGGCCATGGAAACCGCCTCCGGTCGAGACTTTGTGAGCTACATGCGGCGCGAGGTGTTTACGCCCGCCGGGGGCGAGCTGGACGTGGAAGACCAGAGCTTGGCCACTCCGCGCAACCGGATTTACGAGCAGAACGGCCTGGGCGTGCCGCGCCTGAACACCTTCCGCGACGACCTGAGTTGGAAGTACGGGGGCGGCGGTATGGAGAGTACCGCCCGAGGTCTGGCCCGTTGGGGCGAGGCGGTGCGGACTGGCAAACTGGTGACGCCCGCGAGCCTCAAGCTCATGGGCACACCCCGCACGCTCAAGAACGGCACCCAAACCGAGTACGGATTGGGATGGGATTTGAGCGAGGCCCATGTGTTGCAACACGGGGGTAGCCAACCGGGGGCCCGCACGCACCTGATGATTGACCTGGCCAAGGAGCGCGTGGTGGTGGTGCTGGGCAACACCACCGGAACCTACAACCCGGCCGTGCTGGGGCGCACCCTTAACGCGCTGGACTGGTGATTTCGAGTTCAAGCTCGAAGTCAATCACGATGCGGTCGCCCGGGTAGAGCTTGCGGCCGCGCCGGTTGTCCGGCTCGTCGTTGACCTTGATATCCGCTTGCGAGAGAAACCACTTCACATCGCCGCCGGATTGCACCACGTCGGCCGCTTTGAGCAGCTGGCCGAGCGTGATGAACTCGCTGTGGATGCGAAAGGTCTCGAAGGTCATGTCCCCCAGCTTACCGGGGCGGCAGGAGGCGCGCGGGAACCGGTGTAAATTGATCACTGGGCCGATATAGGAGGGACAAGATGTACCAGCGTCCATCCTTGAAATACAGTTGGATGAAGTTGACCCCGCGTGTCTTGGTAATTGCCGGCGCTTCTCCGTAAATCGATTCGTAAGTCGACGTCACTTGGGCAATCTCGGCAAATACTGTGGTCTCTCGGTAGAGCTCGGTCTCGACGAAGCCTGACCGCTCGAATACGCCCGCGTAGTACTCCTTGTACTGGGCCGGCGTGATGCTGATGTGCTGGCCCGATGACGGAGCAGGCGTTTGCATACGATTCATCACAATCCGCGCTTGCGGGTCAAACAAATTGAGGAACCGATCCCAATCGCGGGGGCCCGGGGTCGGGCGGCTGATGACCGCGTACAGCTCCTTGATGGTGCCGTCAATGGTCGTCAGGTCTGGTGCCGCCGGGGCGGCAGAGGCGGTTTGTGCATTGGCGGCCATCATCGCCGCCGAGGCGATCAGAGTGGCAATACCCATCTAGCCATCATACCAACGGGGGGTGTGCATCCTCTACCCCTGATCGTGCGTCTCATCGGTGATGGTTTGGGTGGAGATTCTGATTCTCTTCTTGGTGTCGGCGCTCATCTCCGCTGCCGAGATGGCCACCTTTAGCGCCCGAGTGGAGCGCATGCGGCAAGCGCACGAGGCGGGCAACCATGCGGGGCGGCTGGTGTTGGTCTACCAGCGCTCTCCGGTGGCATTCTTGGCCGCCGGACAAGTGCTGGCCACCGCCGCCAACTTCCTCCTCGGGGCCATTATCAGCAACCAACTCACACCCATGGTCACCCCGTGGTTCTTGTCGCAGCCCTGGATCCAGGAAACCCATGCCCAACCCTTGGCGAGCGGTCTGACCCTCGTCGTGATGACCATCGCGGCGCTGATCGTGACCAATGTCATCCCCAAGCAGATTGGGTTCGACCACGCCGACGCCATCGCCCTTTGGTGCGCCCGGCCCTTCTATTGGCTCATCCGCATCACGCGACCGCTGGCTTGGCTGGTCAGCCGGACCAGCAAGCTCGCCGAAGATGCCGTGAATCGGCGGGCGCGCTTGGGAGCCCGGGTGACCGAAAAGGATCTCTTGACTCTCATTCGGGAGGGGATTCGCATCGGCGCGATTGACAAACGAGAAAGTGAGTTCGTGACCAACGCCTTCCAACTCAGCGAGCGTACGTGCGGCGAAGTGATGACCCCCATCGCCGAAATCGAGGCTCTGGACCTCAACTGGGATCGTAAGCGCATCGAAGAAGCGATCCGGGATTCTTCGCACTCGTACTTGCCAGTGTTCCGGGGTGGATGGAATGACACCGCGGGCCTTTTACGCGTGCGCGACTGGTACTGCGGAGGAGATGTACCCTTGACTTCTCTACTCTCCGAACTCCCGCGCCTAAACGAGAAGCAATCGGCCATTGACCTCTTCGAGACCCTCCGCGCCCGGGAAACCAAGATGACGCTGGTGGAGGATGAGAACCAAGTCGTGGTCGGCGTCATCACGCTCAACGATGCCGTCACCCTCGTGGCAGGCCGGATGAAAAGTATTGAGGCCTAACTTGGCCTGGTCGTTCGGCCCCTGGTGCCCCACCGGGGGGCGCAAAACGGGCCGTAGACTGGAGAGTCGAGCGCATGAGGAGCCCTGGCCGACCCCAAATTGATGACCTGCGGATTGCTGGTATCCGAGAATTGGCCCCGCCCTCGCACTTGGTGCGCGAATTCTCGGTGACCGAAGCCAACGCCGCTTTTATCGCCGAATCCCGCGCCACTATCATCCGTATTCTCCAGCGCGCCTGCTCGTCATCCGTGGCCCGTGCAGCATCCACGACATGGACGCGGCCCTCGAATACGCCCAGCGCCTCGCCCAGGTGCGCCAGCAGCTCGCCAGCCGCATTGAACTGGTCATGCGGGTTTACTTCGAGAAGCCGCGCACCACGGTGGGCTGGAAGGGATTCATCAACGACCCGCACCTGGATGGCTCGTTCGATATCAACTACGGTCTGCGGCAGGCGCGGCGCCTACTGATGGAGATCACGGAGATGGGCGTTCCCGTGGCCACCGAGTTCCTTGATATGATCTCGCCGCAGTACGTGGCCGACCTGGTGAGCTGGGGCGCGATTGGCGCGCGCACCACCGAGAGCCAAGTGCACCGTGAACTCGCCAGCGGGCTCAGCTGTCCGGTGGGATTCAAAAACGGCACCAACGGGAACCTCGATATCGCGGTGGATGCGATCCTCGCGGCCCAGCACCCGCACTCGTTCCTGTCCGTCACCAAGGGCGGGCACAGCGCCATTGTGGAGACACGAGGCAACCGGGATTGCCACATCATTCTGCGGGGCGGCAAAACGCCGAACTACGACGAGAAATCCGTGAGCGACGCGGCGGGCAAGCTGCGCAAAGCGGGCCTGCCCGAGCGCGTGATGGTGGACCTCAGCCACGCCAACAGCCGCCGCGACCCCGAACGCCAGCCGGAAATCGCCGCCGACGTGGTGCGGCAACGCGCCACCGGCACCTCCCCCATCGTGGGCATCATGATGGAGAGCAACCTGGTGGGTGGCAAGCAGTCCTTGGAATCCGGGCGGCCCTTAGTTTATGGCCAGAGCATCACCGATGGCTGCCTGAGCTGGGAACGCACCCTAGAAACGCTCGAAACCCTCGCCTAAACTCGGCGAGGGTTTCATCGCTGTGCGTTCAGCCGTGGGTTACGGGCGAACGACCATGTCGGCACCGGACGGAATGCGTTCGCCCAGCAAGTGCTCAGCGAAGTATTCAAACATCCGCTGCGTGAAGTAAGGGTTCATATCCCCAAAGCCGTGGGCTTGCCCCGGCAAGAAGATCATCTCGAACCGCTTGTTAGCGCGAATGAGCGCATTGATTAGCCGGATCGTGCCCGCTGGGTGGACGTTGTTGTCCATGTCCCCGTGCACCAGCATCAGGTTGCCCTTGAGGTTGGCGGCGAGTTCGGCATTGGTCGGCACCTTGATCTCGAACTTGGTGCCTGTGCCGGTTTGCTCCTGCGGCGCTTCGTCCACGAACAGCTCTTCCGGTGCCGTCCGGCCCGTAGCCGCGCCTTGACCCGCTTGGCCCTGCCCCTGCGTCACCGGCACTTCGCGTAGACCGTGGTGTTGCTCGCTCCAGTTGCTGTTGTAGACGTTGTTGTCGTGGTTACCCGCGCTGCTCACACCAACCTTGAAGAACTCATTGAACGGGGGCAACAGCAGGGCTGCCGCGGTCATGAATCCCCCGCCTGAGTGACCGTAGATCCCCGTGCGCGAGATATCAATGAAGCTGTGGCGCGCGGCCAGCTGCTCCATGCCCGCCTTCTTATCGGCCAGGCCGTAGTCGCGCAGGTTGTAGTAGCCGTAGGAGTGGTAAGCGTTGGATCGAGCCGGGTTGCCACCTCGGTTCCCGATTTGGATAACGATGAAGCCCAATTGAGCGAGGCGCTGCATGCCGATGGTCGGTGAGAAGTTTGCCGTCACGCTCTCGGTTTGCGGACCGGGATAGACGTAAGCGATGATCGGGTACTTCTTGCGGGCGTCGAAGTCGAACGGCTTCCACATGTTGCCGTAGATATCCGTCACACCATCGGCGGCCTTCACCTTAAAGGTTTCCGGCATCTTCCAGCCCGTTTCGTACAGGCGGGAGAGGTCAGCCTTCTCCAGTTCCATGATCACCTTGCCGCTACGATCGCGCACCACGGCCTCGGGGGCCATGTCAATGCGACTGTAAACGCTGACGGCAAAGTTCTTGCTGGGCGTGAGCGTGGTGCTCTGGTCGGCATTGCCCGGATCGAGCAAAGTGAGGCTGGAACCATCTAGGTTTACCCGGTAATTATGCCGGTAGTAGGGGTTCTCATTGGCTTCACGGCCGAAGGATGCCAGGAAGACTTCGTTCCTTTTGTCGTCGAAGTCCGTCAGGCCTTCGACGCGCCACGGACCGCTGGTGATGGCGTGCTTGAGCTTGCCATCGTTGGAATACAGATAGAGGTGACCCCAACCCGTTCGCTCGCTCCACCAGATGAAGTCGCCGCCGGGCTTGATGTATCGCACCGGGCGTCGTTCGAGGTAGGCGTTCTCCACGGATTCGGTGAGCAGAACCTTGACCTCGTTGGTCTTGAGGTCAAGTTCAATCAGCTCCATGTTGCGCTGTAGGCGATCCCGGCGGACCAGGCGGAGAGAATCACTGGTGGTTTCTTGCCAGTGGATGTCAAACATCTGCTGATCCTTATACTTATCCACCTTCGCCTTCGCCAGTTCCTTGGTGGCCGTGGTGAATACGTACAGTTCCTGTTGCGTCACGTCGGGCTCGCCCGGCATCTCGTACTTGTAAGTGAGAAGCGTAGGGCGCGGCATGGCTAGCGAGTTGACAAGCCATAAGTCCTTGACCTTGCGGCGGTCGAATCGCATGGCGAAGAAGCGGGCACTGTCATGGCTCCAGGTCACACTCGGGCGGGTACGGCGTTCACGGCCTTGGCCTTGTTGTTCGCCTTGCTGCCCACCACCAAATCGACCTCCGCCGCCGAAACTGTAGTCTTCGGCACCATCCTTGCTCAGCTGGACCGGCTCAGTTTCCTTACCATCCACGATCTCCACGTAGTAGAGGTTGTGGTCCAGAGCATAGACGTAGCGCTTCTTATCCGGAGCGTAGTTGCCAAACGGGCGATTGGTGACATCTTCCGCCGGCGGCGTCTGGTTCCCCACCCGCTGGCCCTCTTGGTTGCGGCCAAAGCGGTTGACGGCCGTCCCGCCTTGTTGGGGCGGACGCACGGGCCCCAGCGACTTGAGAGTCTCCTTTTCGGTGTCGTATTCGAACCGTTCTTCACCAATCACAAACCGGATGACGGTCGTACTTTTGTCAACAAACGAGATCTGCTGGAGGTCGAGGTTGGTGGTGTCGTACGGCTTGCGGCTGACTTCGGAAAGCTGCGCCGCCAGTTTCACACTATCCACCAGTGGGCGCTTGGTGCGCTTGTCCGGGTTCACCCGCCAGTAGCGGAAGCCATCGCTCGAACGCCAGGCGTACCAGAACTCGTCCGTATCTTGAATAAACGAAGGCGTCAGCGAAAGGCTGTAGATGAAGGGGCGGAGGTAATCGGTTGTGTACCGATTCACCAACTCCCAGTTGGCTTGGGCTGGAGCAGAAGCGCCCGCCATCACGGCGAGCGCCGCGAGCAAGGCTCCTTTACGCGAAAATAAATGCATGATGGTGCGTCGTCCCCTTAGGAGATCGTTCTCCGAAGGGGACATTACCCCCAGGGGTTATTACCGACGCA
>CAZVHE010000071.1:0-2935 GCA_964627705.1 uncultured Chthonomonas sp. | reverse complement strand
GAGAGGGTGACTTCCGTTTCGGCGCTTCCCTTGGTACGCAAAGCCGTGAGGGCGATCTTCTTCCCGCTCGGAAGGGTCTTGTTCATAAGGAAGCCTTCCTTTTCCGCTGTGTTGAGCGGCCCGAAAGTGGCATCAGCGAACTTTTCCTTGTAGAAAGCCTCGACCTTGCTCGGCTCATCGCCGGTGATGTAGACAACGCTGTAGTTCTCCTCGGTCGGAGTCACGACCTCAAACGCGGAACCAGCCTTGAGGGTAGCACCGGGATAAAACGGCATTTCGAGTTCGGCTTCGGTGACTTCCGTGCCGCCCGTCATCGGTTCGGTCGGGGCGGGGGTGCTCGAAGTCGTGCCGCCGGTGCTGGCCGTCGGGGGAACGCCCGTGGGTTCCTGCGCGCCGCAGCCGACGAGAACCAAGAGGGAAACAACGAGGAGGGCCGGGAAGGCAATCTTCACGCGGAGGATGTTACCGGGAACGATTGGTATGCTAGGTACGTGCTGAAGGGAGTTTTGGTTGGGTTGTCTGTGCTCGGATTAGCGTGCAGTCAGGCGACTCCTAACATCCTCCTGATCATCAGCGACGACCACGCCCGCTCGGCGATTTCGGCCTACGGATCGCCGCATATTCAAACACCACACATTGATCGCCTTGCTCGGGAAGGCGTGCGGTTTGACCGGCACTACACTCCAAACCCCCTTTGTGCCCCCAGCCGCGCCGCCATCCTGACGGGCAAGCACGCGCACATCAACGGCCACCGCGACAACACCACGACGTTTGATGGCGACCAGCCGACCTTCACCAAGGTATTGCAAGCGGCAGGCTACGAAACGGCCGTGATTGGCAAGTGGCACCTCCAAAGCGACCCCACGGGCTTCGATGATTTCGATGTTCTGCCGGGGCAGGGCGCGTACTACGACCCCGTTTTTATTAGCCGCGAGGGCCGCACGACCGCCCCGGGGTACGTCACCGAGATCATTACCGAGAAGTCGCTGGCGTGGATGCGCCGCCCGCGCTCCCAGCCATTCTTCCTGATGGTGGGGCACAAGGCGCCGCACCGCAACTTCATCCCCTCGCCATCAATGTGGACCATGTTTTTGGACCAAACCTACGCCGAGCCGCCCACCCTGCGCACCGACTACGCGGGCCTGAACTCGATGGCCCCGCAAGTGAGCATGCGGATTGACCGGCACATGCGCCTGCAGGAGGACCTGATGGTGCAATACGCGCCCCCGGCCCTGAAAGGCGACCGACTGGCGCAGTGGCAAGCCGCCTGGGCCACCCAAGACCAAGCCTACGTTGCACAACTGGAAGCCAGCTGCGACCTGCTCGCCACTAACTACCAGCGTTACCTGCGCAACTACATGCGCTGCGTAAAGAGCGTGGATGACAGCGTGGGTGCCCTGCTGGACGAACTGCGGCGCACTGGCGAGGACAAGAACACCGTGGTGATTTACACCTCGGACCAGGGGTTCTTCCTCGGCGAAAATGGGTGGTACGACAAGCGCTGGTTCTATGAGCCCTCGGCGGGCACCCCGCTCATCGTGCGCCGCCCGGGGTTGCGGCCCGCGGTGGCCACCGCCCTGACTAGCAATGTGGACCTGGCCCCCACGATCTTGGAAGCGGCAGGGGTGGCGGTGCCTGCAGACATGCAAGGGCGTTCCCTCTGGCCCGTGACCCAGCGCCCGAACGACCTCACCAACCGGAACCTCACCTACGGTCACTTCTACGAAAGTGAGGACCCCGACCACCGGGTACCGCGGTGGGTGGGCATTGCCACGCAGCGCAACAAGCTGATCTACTACTACGACCTCAAGGAGTGGGAGCTGTTTGACGTGGTGGCTGACCCTTACGAACAGAAGAACCTGTGGCCGCTTGGCCCGAACGCCACCCGCGCCGAACTCACCCGTAAGTTGGTGGCCGAAATGCGGCGGCTCAAAGAGGATCCTGACCTCATTTTCCAGGTGAACCTGGCCATATCCCGGGGCTAACCCCGGAGGCTTTACGCGGGCCCAATGGCGCGGGTGCCCAGCTTTAGTTCAACTGAACCTGCCATCATTGTGCGTGCCGACGCTGTGGAGCTTCGGTCTTTTCATGCCTACCATTTCCCTCACCCTCGGCTTCGATCAACTCGGCCTCTCCCCCAAAGTTTTCGCTAAGGTTTCCGCGCTCAAGTTCCAGTCCCCCACCCCGATTCAGTCCGGGGCCGTCCCCATCGCCCTGAAGGGTGTGGACGTCATTGGGATCGCCCAGACGGGCACCGGTAAGACGCTGGCCTTTAGCCTGCCCATGCTGGAGCGACTCCGCCCCACCGAATTTGGCCTCGTCCTCGCCCCGACTCGCGAACTGGCCATGCAGATTGAAGAAACGCTGCACAAGCTCGGTGTAAGCACGGCCCTCATCATTGGCGGTGCCAGCATCAACCAGCAAGTGCACGCCCTGCGCGCCCGCCCGCAAGTAGTGGTCGCCACCCCGGGTCGCCTGATTGACCACATGGATCGCCGCTCGGTGAACCTCCGCCACGCCGGTATTGTGGTGCTGGACGAAGCGGACCGCATGCTGGATATGGGTTTTGCGCCCGCTATCCGCCGCATCTTGGCCGCAACGCCGCCGCGCCGCCAAACCATGATGTTCTCGGCCACCATGCCGCCCGAAGTGCGCAAGCTGTCCGAGGAGTTCATGGAAGATCCGGAGACGGTGGAAGTGACCCCGGCTGGCACCCCGGTGGAGCGCATTCAGCAGGAAGTCACTTACATTCCGCACGCCAACAAACCCGAAGCGCTGAACTATCTGCTGGAAGAACACGCCGGCACGGTGCTGGTGTTCGCCCGTACCCGCCACGGCGCCCGCAAGGTGGCCAAGACCCTGCGCGCCGCTAATCATTCGACCTGCGAAATCCACTCCGACCGCACCATGGCCCAGCGTAAGGACGCCCTCACCG
>CAZVHE010000070.1:0-12458 GCA_964627705.1 uncultured Chthonomonas sp. | reverse complement strand
AGTGTCACCTATGTGTCCGGAACAATCTGTAACCTATCTGTCGGTATGCTCATTCGGCACCCTGCCCGCGCACAACGCTCCGCATTTTCAAGTAGTCTGAACACACACATGGACACCGTGACTCCTACGCCCGCAGGCACCGCCCGCCCACTCACGCTGGAAGACGTGAAGGCCAACCCCAAGGTGCGCACTCTCATTGACGGCGCGAATGAGCTCCTCAAGTCCATGGGCTACACCGAGCACGGCCACCGCCACGTTGGCATCGTCGCGGGCATCACCAAGTCGATTCTCAAGGGGCTCGGCCGCCCGCCGCGCGAGGTCGAACTTGGCATGATTGCCGCCCACCTGCACGACATCGGCAACGTGATCAACCGCCACGACCACCCCATCAGCGGGGCCAGCATCGCCTACAACATCCTTAACGAAATGGGCATGGATACGGCGGAAATCGCACCTATCCTCGGGGCTATCGGCAACCACGAAGAGCTCGTCGGCCAGCCCGTGAGCGTGATGAGCGCCGCCCTGATCGTGGCGGACAAGAGCGACGTCCACTTCTCGCGGGTGCAGAACCCCTTGCTCGAGACCTTCGATATCCACGACCGGGTGAATTACGCCGTGCAGCGTAGCCGCGTGGAGATGCTGAACGAAGACAAAACCATCGAGCTCACCCTCGAAATTGACGCCAACTTCGCCACGGTAATGGAGTACTTCGAGATCTTCCTCAGCCGCATGATCATGTGCCGCCGCTCGTGCGAAACCTTCGGCTACACCTTCCGCCTGCGGGTCAACGGTACCGTTTTGGGCTAGGCCCCGCACCCTTCGGCAGAGGTTGGTATGCTTACGGATTCGAACGGGCTCTCTGCGGCGACTTGAATCGCCGTCCTCTATGGCCGCTCCGGCGACCTGAGAAAGCCCAGAGAGAGCAAACATGCGAAACTACGAAGCGCTTTATATCGTTGCGGCCAACCTGACCGATGACCAAGTGTCCGCCATTGCCAACCGCTGGAAGGAAGTCACCGAAAAGCTCGGCGGCACGGTGGAAGAAGCCGGCAAGTGGGAAACCCGACGCCTGGAGTTTGAAATCAAGGGCCACCGCGACGGCACCTACATCCTGATGAAGTTCTCGGGCACTCCTGCGATTCAGCACGAGCTCAAGCGCCAAATGATGATCTCCGATGACATCCTGCGGCTGCGCATCTTCCTCATGGAGGCCGTGTGAGCATTAACCGAGTCGTCCTGATTGGACGACTGGCCCGCGACCCCGAACTGCGCCAAACCAACACCGGCATGCAAGTGGTGGACTTCACCCTGGCCGTGGACAAGCGCCGCGGCAAGCGGGACGAAGAGCAGGAACCGAACTGGTTTCGCATCTCCGCTTTCGGTCAAACCGCTGATTACGTGAGCCAATACCTCTCCAAGGGCCGCCTCGTGGCCGTGGACGGTCGCCTGGAGCACCGCAAGTACCAAGATCGGGACGGCAACAACCGCGAAGCCATTAGCATCATCGCCGACAACGTGCAGGGCCTCGATCGTCCGCGTGAAGAAGGCGAAATGGGCGGCGGTCGCGCCACCCCGGCCCGCACCAGCGGCGCCTCCCGTGGCCCGGTTCCTTCGGAAGACGACTTCGATCCGTTCGAAGACGACTAAGCCCTCACGAACGCCAGCATGTCTCGTCGCGAGTTCCTGACGGCGGACGACCCCCACAACATGGTGGGGCTGGTCGAGGATTTCCCCGATCAATGTCGTCGGGCACTCGCGATTGCTCAATCCACCCCTCTTCCTCCGGGCCAACCTCGGCCCGACAACATCCTGGTGACCGGGATGGGCGGCAGCGCCGCCGGCGGCGACTTTGTGGCCGCCCTTTTTGATGACCAAGGCCGCGTGCCATGCCTGGTCAACCGCGATTACAGTGTGCCGAACTGGGTCGGGCCGGGCACCCTCGCCTTTGTCTGCTCCTACAGCGGCCAAACCGAAGAGACGCTCGCCGCCTTTGCCGACCTGCGCCGGCGCGGGGCCATGCCGTTTGTCATCAGCAGTGGCGGCCAGATAAGCGAGATCGCCCGTCAGGAAGGCTTTCCTCTCATCACCATTCCCGGTGGCCAGCCGCCGCGCAGTGCCCTCGGCTACCTGCTGGTGCCCATCGTGCACGTTTGCGTCCACTTTGCCTTGCTAGCAGCTGTGGATTGGGATGCGTTCTTTGCGGTGCTGGATGGTGTGCGCGCCCAGTGTGGCCCGGACAATGAAGCCAGTCCCACCGCCGTGCTGGCCCAGAATCTTCACAATCGCCTCATCCTGCTGGACGGCCAAGGGGCCGCCGCCGCCCGCGTGGCCAACCGGGTGAAGGGGCAGATCAACGAAAACGCCAAGCGCATGGCTTTTGCCAGCGCCCAGCCGGAGCTCTGCCATAACGACATCGTCGGGCGCGAAGGCGCCCACCACCAGGCCGCGCAGTGGGCCACCGTGGCACTCTATGTGAGTGAAGTCAGCGCCAAGATGCTGACCCGTAGCCAGGTCACGGCCCGCCTCACCGAAGGCACCATGCCCACTTACGAGCTTTGCGCCCCCGGTCAGACGCTGTTTGAGCGGATGGTGGGCTTGGCCTACATTGGGGATTGGCTCTCGCTGGACCTCGCCGCCCTGGGGGAAGAAGACCCCACCGCCATCAAGTCCATTGATACACTGAAGGCCGAGCTGGCCCGCGTCCCCTAAGCGCCCAGAATCTCAGCCGCCGTCGGGAAGCTAGCGCGAGGCTCAAAGCCCATAATGGTGCCCTCGGTTACGGGGTTGGGCACCACCACCACGTCCATGCCGGCCGCCCGCGCGGCCAAGGCTCCATTCTGGCTGTCTTCAAGCGCCAGCACCGCCGACGGGGCAAACCCCAGGGCGCGGCACGCCGCCAGGTAGCTGGCCGGGTCGGGCTTGCACGCGCCCACCACATCCCGCGACATGATGACGGGAAACACCTCGCGTAACCCCATCCGTCGCAAGAACCCGTCAATCCACGCGAACACGCTGTTACTGGCAATGGCCAGCGGCATCCCGGCTTCTTGCAGGCCTTCGATCAGTTCTCGCACTCCCTCGCGCGGCACGGGCGGGTTGCCCATTAGCTCATGGAAGCGCATCATGCGCTGATGCTCCACCAGCGGGCGATCGTAGGGGCCGACCAAGGCTTCGAGGTGCGCAAAAACATCCCAACTCCCCGGAGGCGCCCCCACGCACTTGATCCACTCACTATGTTCCAGCGTGGCCCCGAGCGAGGCAAACGTCTCGCTCCACGAGTCAAACTCGCGCGACTCGGTATCCAAGATGAGGCCGTCGAAATCGAAGACGACCCCCTGGTAGCGCGGCATCAGTCGTTGAGAGCCTTGGCCTTCTCGATGTCGAGTTCAATCGGCATGCGGAACTTGAAGAACGAGCCCTTGCCGACTTCGGATTCGACCCAAATGCGGCCCAGGTGGACATCCTCCACCAAGTGCTTGACCAAGAACAAGCCGAGGCCCGTTCCGTAGATCTTGCGGTTGTCTTCGTTGTTCACGCGGTGGAACTTCTCAAACACCTTGCCCAGGTGCTCGGGCGGGATCCCGATTCCTTGGTCTTCCACCCACACCTCGATTTCGTCGCCGTCGCGGAAGGCGTGCACCACCACGTCCCCACCCTCGGGTGAGTACTTGATGGCGTTGTTGAGCAGATTGGTGAGGATCTGGTCGAACTTGTCCTTGTCCCCAATGATCGTCTCGGGGAGGTTCTCGTTGAACTTGCCGAAGACGTGGTGCTTCGTGCTGGCTTGGCGCTGCACCATCACCACCTTCTCGAGCATTTCGACCAGGGCAAAGCGCGAGTAGTCCGGCTTGAGGGACTGGCCGCTTTCAATGCGGGCCGTGTTCAGCAAGTCGTCAATCAGGCGGCGAAGGCGGTCGCATTCCTGCTCGATGATGCTGAGGAACTCCTTCTGCTCTTCGCGCGTGAAGTCGTCATCCATCAGCAGGGTCGTGGTAAAGCCCTTGATGGCGGTGAGCGGCGTACGCAACTCGTGAGAGGCCATAGCCACGAACGAAGACTTCATGCGGTCCAGGTTTTTCTGGTCCGTGATGTCGTTGAGGATCGTGACGTAGCCGAGGTTCTTGCCTTCTTCGTTCTTCACCGAAGCGCCCTGAATGGTGTAGTGGCGCTCCACACCTTGCGGCATGACGGTGACTTCGGAGATCTCTTGCGCCGAACCGTTCACCCCGTCCTTGAGGAACTTGCAAACCTCTTCGCTCGGGATGACATCGTATATGGACTTGCCCAGCACGTCCTCGCTTTCGATGCCGAAAATGTGGCGGGCCGCCGAGTTCATCTGGCTGATCTTCTCTTGCGGAGACACCAAGATGAGGCCGGTGGAGATGGATTCGAACGTCTGTAGGAGTTCTTCGCGCTCTTCCACCACTTCGCGGTAGAGCTGAAGGTTGGCAATGATGGAGCCGACGTTCTTGGCCATGCGCTCCAGCAGGCGCACGTCCTCGTCGTTAAAGTCGTCGCCGTGGCGCTTGTTGAAGGCGTGCAGAACCCCGATCGTATTGCGCTCGACCACCCGGTTCTCTTCGTCGCGCTTTTCGATGATGAGCGGTACGGTAATCCCGTTCGTCACGTGAAGCAACGACACGAGATCCTTCTTGGTGCGGCTGTCGTTCGGGGCGTCGTGGAAAAGCAACGGCTCACCTGAGCGGAACACTTCGCCCGAAACACCCTGCGTGGCCCGGACGCGGAAGAGGTTGAGCTTATCAAGCTCGACACCGTGGCTGGGCGGAATCGCAATCAGTTCACCCTGCTCTTGATCGAAGAACATGACCACGATCTTTTCGGCCTGCAGGATCATCGCAATGCGCTGAACGAGACGGCGCAGGGTGGACTCGCCGTCTTGCAGCGGCGCCACTTCCATGGGGGTCTCCGGGCTGGCGGGCGACGACGGTGGCGTGGCCGGGCTGGTCTTCCCCTGGGCGAGTTGCGATTCCAGTTCCTGGATTCGCTTGAGTAGCGCGTCGCGATCGTCAGTCATGGCGTTCGTGTTCATTCCTCTCCGTGGCTGAAGAAAGCCCAGGCGGGGCCTTCATCATACCTGCCAGACGGGATTGCTTCGGGCCAGGTTCCCTGGCGGTATATTGGGGTCCATGGGCGGCCACTTGGAACCGTTGCCGCTGTTTCCTCTCCATACGGTGCTTTTTCCATACGCACCCCTGCAATTGCACGTCTTCGAGAGTAGATACCGAGAACTGATCCAATATTGCTCCGAAGAAGATACGGGGTTTGGAATTGTTCTGATTCGGCAAGGCGCGGAGGTAGGAGGCGAGGCAGAACCCTACATGGTGGGCACGGCTGTCCGCATTGTGGATGTCCGCACAAACGCGGACGGCACCCTCGCCGTGCAAGTGGTGGGCCAGCGCCGCTTCCGCATTCGGCGGATGGATGATGACCGTTCGTATCTCGTCGGGCAGGTCGAGCGCGTGGTGGAAATGGAAGTCGAAGACAGCCCCCGCTGCGATGCGCTCGTGCTGAAAACCCGCGAGTATCTCAAGCAATACTTCGAGGGCCATTTTGCGCAGTTCGATATGAAAGTCGCCGAGGTGCGCCTGCATGAGGACCCCACCGTGCTCTCCTTTCAGGTCGCCAGCCTGCTGCACGTGGACGACCGGCAGAAGCAGTACTTGTTGGAGATGACCGACACCCTCGAGCGGCTGAGCACCATGCTGCCGATGCTGGAGCAGCTGATTCTAGAAGCCGAGCCCGGCCCCGTGCAGCCCGTGCACCGCCAAGACCACGAAGGCTGGATCTTTAAGAACTAACCCTGCAACCTCGCGGTGAGTAGCTGGTGGAAGTGGTGGATGCCCACCTCTTGGGTGGGGCTGTAGCGGCCATGCTGATAGTTGCGGCTCTTGAGCCCACGATGAACTAACTCCACCACCACCTCATCCTCGCGCTCCACGCGGTCCAGGGCCGCACCGGCTCCCACATCCATTCGACTCGCATCCTTCACGTAGCCAATGAACGACACCCGGGTTCGGTCCACGCCCAGGGGGCGCACCACATTCAGGCTGAGCCCCCACGGATAGAAGTTGAACATGAGATTGGGAAACATCCAGAAGTAGAACGCCGCCACCCGCTGCCCCGCAAAACGGTGGCCGGCCGGGAGGTCAAAGCAATCTTCACCCTCGTTGCCGATGGCCACCTGGAGCACGCCGTAGGGGAATCGCTCCACTTGGTACGCGCCGTAGTCCAGCACCGCATTGAGGTCGGCGTGGACAAACGGAATGTGAAAACCTTCGAGGTAGTTGTCCACGTAGAGCGCCCAGTTCGCGCGGACCAGATAGTCACGGGTGCGGCTGGGTTCGGGCTCGAAGGTCGACAAGTCCATCCACCCCACCAGGTCTTGCATCTCGCGCATGACCGTTTCGAAAGCAGCCTCGGGTCGCAACGACGCAAATAGGTGTCGCCCCCACGTCGCGTAAGGCACGCGCGGGAGATGGTCGGCTTCGCTCGGAAAATCGGCCACCTGGTCGAACTCGGGCATGAACTGGAACTGACCGTCCAGCCCGAATCGCCGACCGTGGTAGCGGCACCGCAAGAATCGCTCGTGCCCCGCCGCTTCGCACACCACCATGCCCCGATGGGTGCACACGTTGCTGAGGCAGTGCACCTGGTCTTGGCGGTCGCGGGTGAAAACCAGGGGCTCATCCAGGCTGCCCTCAAGGAGCGTGCAGGGCCACACCGCATCGGGCACCTTCACGTGGTCGGTATCGCCCACCCACTGCCAACTGGGCACGAACACGCGCTCCAGAATCTGTTGGTACACGCCGGGGTCGTTGTAAAGCCGCTTATCGGGGGTGCGAGCCTGGCGGATATCCGCATGGACCAAGGGGATACTTGTCATGATGCGGAACAAGATTTGGTGCGCAGGAAAGGACTCGAACCTTCACGCCTTGTGAGCACTACCACCTCAAGGTAGCGTGTCTACCAATTTCACCACCTGCGCAACTGGGAAATAAAATGATACCCGAGTTCAAACGAGACTAGGACTCCGCCTAGCCGCCCGATTGCCGCCCTTCAATCGCCGCGATCAGCGACGCCGCCGCAAACCCCATGCGCATATCGAAGGCATTGTTGGTGTTCTCGCGGAAGTCGATCTCCAGGTTGTAAACGAAGGGGTTGAACCGCTGACGCAAATCCACCACGCGCTGCCCGTTGTTCAGCCGAAGGTCGAAATTCTGCGGGATGAGAGCGGTCAGGAAGCGCCGCACCAGCGCCAGAGCTTGGTTATCTTCGGTGATGCGCCCAATCTCGTTGTCATGGGCGTCCATCACAATCCACTCGTCGCGGATGATGGAGGACCACCCCTTGCGCTTGTAGGCACCCAGCTTCTCGTTGGTTGTCAGGTCCACCACATCGTAGGCGGCGCTGAAATCCATGATGGTGCGCGCCTTAATGCCGATCCACGGACGCTGCATGGCCTCGTCGGCGTAGAGCGTGATGTCTTCGCGGAGCTTAAACCCCTTCTGGTGGCAGAACACGACCAGATTTCCGCCCGAATCATAGATCCGGAAATTCGCCCCGATCAATTTGAAGACTTGCCGCTTGAGAAGGAATAACTGCGACGGAGCCAATGGCGCGGACATGACGATGGCGTTTTACCACGCGCCGCGCGGACAAAAGAAAAGCCCGATGCCTCTGAGAAGCACCGGGCTGATCGCGTGACCTCGACCCCTTAGGGGAAGATGCCGCGCATGGTGGTGGCTTCGGCCACGCGCTGCACCGCAATGATCATGGCGGCGGTGCGCATGTCCACCTTGTGCTTCTCCATGGTCTCGTAGACCGCGTGATAGCTACGCCGCATGATGTTGCTTAGACGGTCGTTGACCTGCGCTTCTTCCCAGAAGTAGTTCTGCAGGTCTTGCACCCACTCGAAGTAACTGGTGACGACGCCCCCGGCGTTGGCCAGGATGTCGGGAACAACCAGCACGCCCTTGTCGTGCAGGATCTTGTCCGCTTCCGGCGTAGTCGGGCCGTTGGCACCTTCCACCACGAGCTTGGCTTTGATCTTGTCCGCATTGGCGACCGTGATCTGCTCTTGGATGGCCGACGGCATCAGCACATCGCACTCCAGTTCAAGCAGTTGCTCGTTGGTGATCTGCTCGCACTCGGTGTAGTTGCGTATACCCCCTTCCACGCCGCTGTACCGGTGGTACAGGTCGTTGATCGGCAAGCCCTTCGGGTTGTAAATGCCGCCCACCGCGTCGCTGACGGCGACCACGATGGCCCCTTCTTGCTCCGCCAGCCGCGCGGCCACGGAACCCACGTTTCCGAAGCCTTGCACGACCACCTTGGCGCCGTTGAGGCTGGTGCCGAGGCTCTTACAGCCCTCGGCAGCGGTGACGACGACGCCCCGGCCGGTGGCTTCCACACGACCTTCCGACCCGCCCAGTTCCAGCGGCTTGCCCGTCACCACGCCCGGGACGGTGTAGCCAGCTTGCATGGAGTAGGTGTCCATGATCCAGCCCATCACCTCGGCGTTCGTGCCGATATCGGGAGCGGGGATGTCGCTTCGCTCGCCCATGATGTTGTTAATGGAAGTGGCGTAGCGGCGCGTGAGTTTTTCGAGTTCACGCTTGCTGAGGCGCTTGGTGTTGACCTTCACGGCCCCCTTCGCCCCGCCGTAAGGGATGTTGACAACGGCACACTTCCATGTCATCCACATGGCGAGAGCCGTCACTTCCTCGACGTCCACTTCTTGGTGGTAGCGGATGCCCCCCTTCGTGGGGCCTCGGCTCAGGTTATGCTGAACCCGATAGCCTTCAAAGACTCGTACTTCGCCGCTGTCCAACACCACCGGGAAGGCTGTGATGACCTGCCGGACGGGGTGGGCGAGAACCTGGTGCAGGCCCTCATCCAAGTTGAGATATTGGGACGCCACCGCCAGTTGCTGGCGCGCCATTTGGAGAACGCGATGACCGCTCATTTCGTTTTAGAACACCCGACGCACAAACCAATATTGCAGGATATGGGTGAACCCAAACGCCAGAGCAACATTGATCAAGGCCGCCATGAGTGTAGCCTGAAATACCCGGCCAAGTTCTGCCGGTGGGGAGACTAGGATAAGTAGAATCGAGGCGACTAGGGCCGCCGTACCTACGAGCACGCTCCGTTGGACCTTATTGAGCGCTGGATCTCGCTGCGCAATCATGGAAAGCGCGAAGGCCAGCACAATCCGGCTGAGGCACAGCCCCGCCATATCGCCCCCGGAGATACCACCCGCAATCACGCCGCTGGCCAGCCCCCACAGGGCCGCGTGACCCGGCCGGCAGAACGTGGCGATGAGCAAAGTGAGCACCAGGAGCGGATCGGCCATCCCGCCCGGCAAGAGCGCACCTCCCGGCCAGGCCACCATAAGCAGACCGGCCAAGAACCACATGATGCCGTGCACCACCCAGCCCATGTTCGGGTTCATTTGAGAATCCAGGCCTCCCGCACGCGGTCAACTTTCGCCCGGGGCACCAAGAAGGCGCGTAACGAACCAAAGTCGCGGTCCTTGTTCGATTCGGTCACAAACCCAATCGGCACACCCGGCGGGATGTGCTCCGAAAAGCCAGAGGTGACAATCATCGAGCCCGGCTTGATGACCACCGGTTGGGTGTATTCAAAAATCAGGCGCTGAGAGGATTCACCGCGCACCAACCCCACCGCCGGGGGTTCGGTGCGAAGCGCGGCCCCTACGACCTGGCTACTACTGGTGATGAGCGCCGCCTGGCAGCGGTCCGCATCCACTTGGGTCACCACGGCCAGCAGACCTCCATCGGCCACCACCCCCTGGCCCACCACCACACCGTGTTCCCGCCCCTTACTGAGCGTGATCGTCGCGCGGTAAGGCGAATACAAGAGAATCTGGGCGGGCACTCGAATGCGCCCGTAGTTCGGTCCCTGTTGCTGCTTGGCCAGCGACTCGTAGCTCCGTTGCCACTCGGCGGCCTCAGCCGCATAGAGCTCCATGGCCGACTTGAGTTGAGCAATGGTTTGGCGCTGCTGGGCGACCGTGCCGGCCGAACCGATGCCGCTAAAGAACATTCCCGGCCCTTCGATCATCGGGCGCAAACCCGTCCCGAGGGGCAGGTAAATGGTGCGCACCGTGCGGGTGAGGGGATCCACCGTTTGGTTGCCTCGGGCCACCGTTTGCATGCGCCCCAGGGCCAGCCCCATCACCAGGGCAAGGATCAACCAGACGGTATCCGGTCTGAGGTGGCGGCGCTTTTTCACCCGCGTGACATCCGTTCGAGCATACGTCGCAGATTCGGATTCGAGAGCTCTTCCAGCATCCGCCCTGTACCAATCGCAACGCAGTCTAACGGATTATCCGCGATGTGAACGGGCATTCCCGTTTCTTGAGTCAGCAGCCGGTCGAGGCCACGGAGCAGGGCTCCTCCCCCCGCTAGCACAATCCCGTTGTTCATGCAGTCGGCGGCAAGTTCAGGCGGTGTCGCCTCCAAAGTCGTCTTGACGGCCTCCACGATTTCGCGCACGGGGTCGGCAATGGCCTGGCGAATCTCTTCGCTCGTCACAATGGAACTGCGCGGAAGCCCGCTGAGCAAGTCGCGCCCCCGGATCTCCATTTCCAGTTCTTGTTCGAGCGGTGCGGCGCTCCCGATTTCAATCTTTATCTGCTCGGCGGTGCGCTCCCCAATCGTCAGGTTGTAGGCACGGCGCACGTAAGCCGTGATGGCGTCGTCAATCTCATCACCCGCGGTGCGCACAGACTCGGAATGCACGATGCCTGCGAGGGAAATCACAGCAACCTCGGTGGTGCCCCCGCCGATGTCCACAATCATCGAGCCAATCGGCTCTTCAATCGGCAGGCCCGCTCCCATGGCGGCAGCCATCGGTTCTTCGATGACAAAGGCTTCGTTCGCGCCGGCTTGGCGGCACGCGTCCAGCACTGCGTCACGCTCGACTTCGGTCACGCCGCTCGGGATGCCGACCACGACCGTCATTCGCAACACCGTCCCCGTCTTGGCCCGCTTGATGAATCCGTCAATCATCTTCTGCGTTTGCAGAAAGTCGGCAATCACCCCGTCCTTCAGCGGGCGGGCGGCCACGATATTGGCGGGAGTGCGGCCCAGCATCCGCTTGGCCTCGGTGCCCACGGCGATCACTTCGCCGGTGTCCTTGTTAACGGCCACCACGCTGGGTTCGCGGAGCAGAATCCCTCGCCCCCCCATAAACACAAGCGTGTTCGCGGTACCGAGATCAATTCCGATATCCCGCGAAAATCGTTGCGTAAGGAGGCGCCAAAGTGACAAGGGGTTGTTATGTTCAGTATGGACGACTTGAGACAGAAACGAAACCCGTTGGTCTCCCAACGGGTTCCGGAGGCCTAGCCTAGATGAAAATTAGCCGCCCGACGTGGCGCTCAGACCCGGACGCTGGCGAGCTTGACCACCGCCAGCCGGGGCGGCACCAGCGCCTGCCGGGGCCGCACCACCACCAAAGCCGCTGCGCGGAGCTCCTCCGCCGGCCGCTTGGCCACCATTGGCACCCGAAGGCGAAATGCTGTTGGTGTAGACCACGCTGGCCGCTTTGATTTCGGCGTTCGTGATCACAACCGGCGCCGGGTCCGGCTTAGTTTCCGGTTCGGGCTTCGTAAAATAGAAAGCGGCGGCCGTGCCAAGCGCAAGCACGCCGGCAGTGACGGACACAATCAGGTCATTCTGGTTCTTAACGGCCATACAAACCTCTCAGTCAGTCTAGTGTACCGGTATTAGTGACGGAAATGTCGCCGCCCGGTGAGAATCATTGCCATTCCTAGCTCGTTAGCCTTGGCGATGACGTCCCCGTCCTTCTTGCTGCCCCCGGGCTGGATCACCGCCGTGACTCCCGCCGCATGGGCGGTTTCGATGCTATCGGGGAAGGGGAAGAACGCGTCACTAGCTAGCGCCGCTCCGCGGGTGCCCTCGCCGGCTTGTTCGATGGAAAGGCGCACGCTCTGCACGCGGTTCATCTGCCCGGCTCCCACGCCGCGCAATCCTTCCGGTCCGGCAATCACAATGCCGTTGCTCTTGACGTGTGGGACAATCCGCCAGGCCATGCGTAGGGCCTCCCATTCGGCTTCGGTGGGCTGGCGGTCGGTAGCCACGCGCCAGTCCGCTTCCTCGCCCTTGGTGTCCGTGCTTTGGGCGAGGAACCCGCCGCTCACCGTGCGCAAGCTCAGCCCGCCGTTGGCGCTCGGCGCCGGCACCGTGAGCACCCTCACATCTGCCCCCCAGCCGCTGCGGTTGGCGATGAGGTCCAGGGCTTCGTCTTCGTAACCCAGGGCCAGAATGACTTCCAAAAAGTTGCCCTTCGCCGTCATCGCCTTCGCCGTTGCGACGTCCAGGTGGCCGTGGTAAGCGGCAATGCCCCCGAAGGCGGAAATCGGGTCGCTGGCCCGGGCGCGGTTGTAG
>CAZVHE010000069.1:8745-12531 GCA_964627705.1 uncultured Chthonomonas sp. | reverse complement strand
AGCTCGGCACGTAAGACAGCACTTCGTCTGCCAGCCGCACATGCTTGGGGTTGTGTTCCAGCATGGCGTTGGCCAGCTTGAGATTCCGGTCGATGTCCGTAGCGCTCTCAATGATCTTGTCCGCATCGCCGGAAATCGCCACCGCCTTCTGGTAGGGCGCTTCCAGCGCAAGGGCGCGCTCTTGCGCCTTGGCCAGCTGCCCCCGGGCGTGGGAGGACATCAGCAACGATGCGGCAATGGCCCCCAGGGCGATCACAGCACCCATTGCGATGAGCAACGGGCGTAGATTCCCTCGAGAAGCCTCGGCCGGAAGCAAATTCAGTTTCATTCGTCTGTCCTGTACCTATTAGAAGAAGATGTGGAGGGCGTTCCCAACCGCCACCGAGAAGTCCGCTTGCATGGAGTCGACCATGTTGCTGTCCATCGTCTTGGCTTGGACGTTGATCCCGCGCATGGTTTCCAGCATTTCCACACTGAGGCCCAAGGCCGTCCCGAGGAACGGAGCCAGACCGCGCAGCTTGGAGCCACCACCCGTCAGGAACAGGCGATTCACGTCGCCACCCTTGCCTCGATAGTAGTCCACGGATCGTCGTATTTCGGCCACCAGTTCGTCCAGGGCCGGGGCCATGGCTTGGTAGACCCGCATGCCTTCGTCGCTCGTGCTGGCCGCCGGCATCGGGGCCACTTCTTCCGTGGGTTCCGGCGCGGCCGGGGTCGCATCTTCGGCGAACGGATTGTAAGCCGCCATGGTGGCACCCACATCGAACGGATTGTAGGCCGGGGCCGCCGGACCGCTCGGGATTTCTCCCTGCTCGATCTTCAGGCGCTCAGCTTCGTCCATCGAAACCCCGAGTCGCTCGGAGATTTCGCGCGTAAACATTTCGCCGCCCATGGGCACTTGGCGCGGCATCATCAGTTGGCCATCCTTGTAAATGTTGATGGCCGTGGTGCGGTGGCCGATCTCGACCACACAAATGCTTTGCCCGTTGATGTCGCCGGCGTAGGCCGTGCTGAGCACACGCGCAATGGCGAGCGGCTCCACATCGAGAGCCACCGGCTTCTTGCCCGCCTTCTTGATCACACCCACGGCGTTCTCAATGGCGGAGCGAGGGCTAATCGCCATCACCACGTCCAGGTTCTGAGAGGCCGCATCGGAGGCCGGGTAGGCCTTAAAATCTTGCTCCACGTCGCTTTCGCTAAACGGGATGTTGCGCTGCACTTCCCAATCCATGTGCTGGCGGAGTTCCGCTTCGTTCATCCGGGGCACTTCGAGCGTGCGCACCAGGACGCTTTGCTGGCCGGCCAGGCTCAGGACAGATTCGGCAATGCCCGCACCGCTTTCGGCACAAGCTTGGCGCACCGCCGCGCCGACATTTTCGGGGTCGAGAATTCCGGTCTGGTCCACCGTATTCATCGGAGTGGGAATGATGCCGAGAGCCGTGATCGCCGGTCGACCACCCTGAGATCGGATCTCCGCCACTTTTATGGTGTGGCTGCCCACGTCGATTCCTACGACGCTTGAGTAACGTTTCGCCATGAGACTTTCGTACGCCCGCTCTTGCGCGACATTGAATCTTGCCACAGCCATTCTACTAGTGTCAACTGAACTTGACAGGAATGTCCGACACCCGCGTTTTTGCTAGGTCCAAGACAAAGGCGCTGAGAGCGATGCTCTCAGCGCCTTTGATGCGGATTGGACCCGTTTAGTTACCCGGAACTAAGGGGGCGTACCGCGGACCGTACGTTTGGATGTAAATGTCCGGAGTTCCGGCTCGGGTGCTGGCCCACGCCATCCAGATCAGGTTTGGACGCCCTTGACCAGGGACCCCGAAGTTATCGAGGCCGAGCGAAAGCGCACTTTCACCCAAGGCTTGGTCAATCGGCACCGCCGTTTCATCCATTTCCAGCAGCGGTTCCACCACCAGGTCCACTGTGATGTTGGTCGCAAGCACGTTACCGGTAGCGTCCACGCCTCGGTAAGTCACCTGCACGGTTTGGCCTTCGGCGCCACCCATCATGTAGATCTTTCCGGCGGAAGGATCGAGCTGATGGAATCGCTCACCAAACGGCACTGCACCCGGGAAGTTGACCTGCACGAAGAGCGGCGTGCCATCCGGCGCAGTCGCAATATCCGTGGGCAGCTTCACACCCGGTCGCAGGGTGAAGGTGTACAGTCGGGTCGTGCCCGTGCCGTCGTTGCTGGTGCGAGTTACGCCCAGGGTGGTGCGGTCCATGCGCATGGCATCGCCTGGCACGGCTTGGGTTCCACCCGGCTGTCGCCAGTAGGTCAGTTCCGCGGTGCGGTTGCGCTGCGGATTGAGCGGGAACACCTGGTAGGACGGCGAACGAGCGTCGTGCACCGAAGCCACCGAGCGGTAGTTCGCGCCGTTGATCGCGTTCACACGCACCAGGGTCGGGCGGTACTGAACGAAGAGCGCCATGTTGCTCGGGATCGTCGCACCGCTGAAGGTCACGCTACCCGCACGGGTGTCAATCAGCACTTCCCCGCCCAGGACGGTGTCCGCCTTCACGAGGCCAGTTTCCCGGTCGCCCGTGTAGTCGCCCGCCGGATCCAGGATGGACACGAACGCGCCGGTGTTATCACGGCGGAAGATGTCAATCCGTCCACCATTCGTCGGCGTGATCGCGCCTCGGTCCAGGCTCCATAGGATGCCCGGCGCCCAGAACTTGCCGCTGTTGCGGTCCAGGGTGATGCGCTCGACCCGCGTGCTGAACGGTCGGAAGCCGCCCCGGAAGTCAGGCAGGCCGCCCCCACGGGTGGCAATCTGGCCGAAGTACACGTCCGAGTTTTGGCGACCACGTACCACGCCCGTCAAGGCCACTTCGTGCCGCAAAGCACCTTGCACCACTCGGGTGGTCACCGCAGGTGCCCCGATCTGGCTGAAGACATCTTGCAGCTCAATGCGCGACGGCGGCGTCATCACCGTCCCATTAAGGACGGAGAAGTTCAGTGCCGCGCCGTTGTTACTGGAGGTCATGTAATAGACCACCGTGGTTCCAGCGGCAATGACGATGCTGGGCCGCGACTTGTCGGTCTGCGGATCATCCGGCACCGTCGCCGAGTTCACCGTGCTCAGGCCGGTGCCGTTGCGCTCCATCGTATCCACGACAATCCAGCTACCGTTGCGGGTGTTGCCCGCCCCGTCCGTGAACTGACCGCGACCACGATAGGCCAGCGGGATGCGGTTGGTAAGCGTGCCCGATGACGGGAACGCCGCCGCATCAAACGTAGCCGTCGGAACGTTGAGCGTGAAGCCCGTCGGCACTGGCAACACCGTGGTGACCGGAGCCACTGGGAGCGCCACGCCCGTGCTGTCTTGCATGAACGAAGGCACCGCCAGGAAGTCCATGAAGTCGCGCATCGGCGATTCCGTGTAGCCCGGATAGTTCGTCGCGCCCGGCGTGGTGTTGGCCACGTAAATGCGAGAGGTATCCGCCACCGTCAGGTTGGCCGGGTTCACCGGACCCGGCGTGTAGGCCGGGTTGTTGCCGTTGTCCTTGCGGTTCGACGCCCACGCCAGGAACACCGATCCATCAAGGAAACGTGTCACGGACGGGTGGGTGTTCGTCCATTGGAAGTTCGGTGCCGTATTGAACAGCCGCTCCACAATCGTCGAGCCCTTGGTCGTAGCCGTGTTCGTCACCCGAGCTTCGCGCACCGTAAAGGAGAACGTAAAGCCGGGTTGGGAGAAGACTTCCGTGGACGCCATCACCGGCAGGGTGAGACCGCTCACCGGGTCGGCGATGTTGTTGGTCACGTCGTCT
>CAZVHE010000069.1:8351-8592 GCA_964627705.1 uncultured Chthonomonas sp. | reverse complement strand
TTCATACTTAGGCGCGTCGGCCCCGGATCACCCGGGCGCGGCTTTTGCAGGATGACGCGGCCGAGGGTATCCGAGCCTGCATCTGTCACCGGAATGAGCCGCGAGGGCGCATATCGAGGATCGAGCGTGCTGATGACCATGGTCGCGGCATCGAACCAGCCCATGTCTTGCAGGTTGGTGCCGAACATTTCCACCGGGCGCGGGCCCGCCGCATCGGTGAACATCTTGGCCACGCGCAGGT
>CAZVHE010000069.1:0-8303 GCA_964627705.1 uncultured Chthonomonas sp. | reverse complement strand
CTTCGTACTGGTCGTGCGAGGCAAAGCCACCCAGAGGCGCCAACGGGTTCTGATTGAACTCGTTGTTCCACGGCGTGAAGCCGGTACCAGCCGCCCACGGATAGTTGTTGGCTGCCACGGCCCCGTTCTTAAAGCCCGAGCCGGTCGGCAGGGCCCCCAGGTCCACCGTCGGGGTTGCCATCGCCACGCGCTGGTCCACCGCCACGTTCAACTGCAAGAAGAAGTTGCGGTAGGACTGCGCCGCCGGCGAGAAGCCCGTGCGGTTACCGTTGTCCACGAAGACCACATGGTCGCCCCGGTAACCCAGCGCCGAGGGCGGCTGGTAGTTGGGGACATCCAAGAACAGGTCGAACTCAGTCGGCGCCAGGGTGCGCGTCAGAGTCGTGTTGTTGTTGTAGTCCGTAGAGCGATAGGACGTGAAGTTGGCGGCAGAGTATGCCGGTGGACTGAGCGTCACGCCGTTGCCAAACATCGGATTCTCGGTTTCCCCGTTGATCTCCTTGGCCGCCGACAGATTGTCTCGTCGAATGTCCGGATAGTCCAGACTTCGGTTCGGGTTCGAGACCGGGTAGTCCTCCATATTCAGGTAGTTGACACCGGCGTTGGCCGTCAGCGGACGGAAAACGCCACCCGTGGGCGAGCCATCGTTGCGCCAACGCGTATCGTCCGGCGCTATCTTGACGCCACCGAGGCCGCGCGTGGGGCCGAACAGCAAGGTCAAGAGGCTGCGGTCCGTGGCAATGAGCTCACCCAGGCCCCGCGTGCCGTGGCCGACCACGTCGCCCTTGGCATTCTTGGCCGGGCCGACCGCGCCGAGCGGCGCGAGCGGCTGGAGATCAGACGCCGTACCAGTCGGGAACTGGTCGGTGCCGCGCGTGCCGTTGCGGGTCACGAGGGGCTGCGTCACGTCGGTACTGAGACCCGCGCTGAACTGCACGCCGAACGCATTGTTCAGCGTGGCAATCGCCAGCGGGTTCGCCACGATGTAATCGTAGGTCGGGTCGACCGGCAAAGATGCCGGCTTGGGCAGCGCCACTTCCGGACCGGAGCCCGCCGCGTTGCCCGTAAACACCGCGCGTGCTCGCAAGAAGTTCTTGCCCGAGACCACGCTCAGGCCGCCCGTGGGCAGAAGCGGGATCTGCTCCAGCACGATCCGGTCGGTCCCGGCGTTATAGACGCCCGGCACGATCTGGCGAATGGCCAGGCCCCGCTGGTTGCTCGCGTTGGCGTTGCCCTGGTGGCGCAACTGCACCGTGTAGGGCTGGCCACCCAGCACCGGGAGCTTGTCAATCATGACGTACAGGGTTTCCCCGAACTCGAACGTTCGGCGCGTAACGTTGGCCTTGGCCGCGTCCACTTGTGCTTGCGTCAAAGTGCCGGCTTCGTAAGCCTGCTGCAGAGTTTCAAAGTCTTGCGGCGTGATCAGGTTGAAGTTACCGGGCTGAATCGCATCGCGCAGATTCTCAAAGTCCGGGTCATTCTCGCTGATGTCTTGGTTCGCCGGAGGCGTACCGGGGCGCAAGCCGAAGATGTTGAAGTCATCAATCGAGTTGAAGGCATAAAGGAAGCCCGATTCGTCGTTGGCATACATCCACGACTGCGGATCGCCGGTCTGCCAGCCACCCGCTGCCAGGCCCGCATTCAGCGTGCCTGTGAGCGTCGTGGAGGTCACCGATCGGTTGCCTTGGCGGTTGACACTGCCGTCGCACAGCAGGCCGACAATGCGGCCCGTACTCAGCGGCACCATCACCATGGGCACGTCGTTTTGGAGCGCGCCCACGTTGTTGTAGACCGTGCCGTAGAGGAACGTCATGTTCCCGCCGCCGGCGGCGGCCAGTTCGAACGTGCGGAACAGGGTGTTGCCCGTGGCCGGATCGAGGGCCGCGAACTGACCGGACTGGTCCATCACGTACAAGATGTCTTGGCCGACAAACGCGCCGCCCGGACCCGTGATCTGCGAACCCGGCACGAAGAGCGGGCTCACCTTACCAAAGGCACCGAAGTCCACGGTGGTGCCGACGGTAGTGCTCGTCACCGACCACAGCTCCGCCCCCGTGTCCATATCCAGGGCTGTCACGCGGCCGAAGGCCAGATCACCGGCCCCTTGGCCGCGGGCCGAAGTCACATAGATGCGGCCATTGGCTTGGTCCACCACCGGTGCCGATTCGATCGGACCGTAGGGCGTGCCTGCCAGCGGCGGCTGCGCCCACTGCACCGTGGTGGTGCGCGTGGTGGTGTTGCCCACGGCGTCCAGTGCATAAACGCGGCCTTCTGGAGTCGGGACAATGACGAGGTCACCAATGCCAGCGTTGGCAATCGCCACGGATCCGAACTGCTGACCCGGAGCCACCGGGAGGCCCGGTTGATGGTTCAGGGTCGGGTTGGTCGGGTTGTAGTCATCCGGCCACGTCCAGCGGCGCGTGGTGGAGCCATCGCCCCGCCCGGCCATATCCAGCGAGTAGACCTTGCCGTTGCGAGCCGTGATGAAAAGCGCATCCTGCCCCGCAATGTTAGCTACGGCCGGCGAGCTCGCGTCAAAGCCCGTCGGGGCTTCGGCGATGCGGTCCGGACCGTCTTGGGTCGTGTCATCATTGGGGTCACCCGCCGGGATTTCGCGCGGGTACGTCCAGTAAGTCTGCGGCGCGTTGCCGGTGTTGACTTCCCCGTGCGCATCAATCGCGGCAATGGTGCCGTTTTCGCGTGCCACGATCAGCACGTCGCGGTTCACCAGGCCCGGTGCCCGGACTTGCGTGAATCGGGCCAGCGGAGTGCTGGAGATGCTGAGATCGGACTGCGTGACGAAGCGCACGGCGTCAGCCACCACAAAGCGGCCCGCGTCGCCCGTCGACGAGTTCATGATCTGCACGTTCAGCGGCTGCGTGAGTAGGCTTTCGTAGCCCAGCCCGCCCGGCGAAGGCAGACGGACCCACCCCGAAGCGGCGGTCTGGTCGATCTGAACCGTATCAATGAGGGTTGCGCCTTGGTAGATTTCGATGTCTACATTGCGCGCAAGGGGGCTCAACGACCCCGGCGGGATGAAGACATCCACCTGGTAGGTCGCGGGGCGCAGGTTCGGGAAGTAAGCCACGCGGCCCAGGGTGCCCGGACCGGTCGCCACCGGAGAAATTTGCGCGTTGACGCCGTAGAAGCCCGTCAGCACGCCCGGACCCGCGGGCGCGAACTGCGACGAAGCCGTGGCTCCCCCGTTCAGGTCATCTACCACTATGCGCTGGTCGCCGCGCCGGATGCCGACGTTCGCCGGAATCGGGCCGCTCACATAAGTGCTGAGGTCATTGGCGTAGCGTTGCCGTTCCGTCGTGCTGCTATTCTGCGGGCGCTGCACGGGCCACGACCAAGCAATGCTGGGTTCGCCGTAGTTGCCCGGCAGGTCCACGCGCTCGCTGTCGTAGGTGTAGCTCGTCACCACGCCCATGTTGTAGGTTCGGTTGAGTGCGCCAAGGAAGGATTCTTCGATGCGGCTGGCAAAGACCCGTCGGGGGTATTGCGGCGCGCCACCCAGCGGGTTCACTTGAACTTCGTGCACCACCGGCTGGGCAACGTAGCGCCCGGCCAGGGGACCGGCTCCGCTCAGCGAAGCTTCGTCGGCGTAAACCAACTGTTGGCCCGGCTGCGCATTCGGGTCGCGGAATCCGCCATCCGGTCGGCGCGGGGTGGTGTTGTAAAGCGTGAGGGTGAGCGTGGTTCCGGTGGGAACAAACACCACGCTGGTCTCGGCCCCGCCGTTACCCAGGCGCACCGAACCATTGAACAGGTCGGCGTCCACAATATCCGTGAAAGCGCCCCCCACGGCCCCGGTCACCCGGTAGACGTAATACTTTTGCGGGAACCACAGGTTCAGCGGCGCGCCGCCGCCCAGGTCGGTCGGACCGACGGGCAGGTTTACGCGGAGTTCGTATTCTTGACCAGGGGTGAGGCCGGTGAAGTTCCAGGTGTAAGTCGAGGTCGCCCCGGCGGTCGGGTCGGTGTTGCTCGTTGCAGCCTGCGTGGTGGCGTAACGATACGCCGGACCCGTGCCAATCACGGCGAAGCTCGCGCGCACCAGGGTGGTGGGCAACGGTTGGTTCCAGTTCGCCAGCGGCACCCCGGCCGCGCCCGCTTCATCGTTATCGATGGAAATGCGGCTGAGGTCAGCCGGATCCCACCAACGGAGGAAGCCGCGGCCAAAGTCATTGTAAACCTGGCTCGAAGTGGCCCCCGGCGTGCTGGGAGCCAAGCTCGGCAACCCTGAGCGACCGGACGTGCTCATCAGGCCTTGATAGTCCTGAGGCACGGCAAGGCCCGTCAGGGCGAGAAGGGCCATTCCGGCCCCCCAACGCGTCCACTTCTTCTTCCAATCGTTCATCGAGAACTCACTCATTGATGCCATCAGTCGGTCTCCGCGAACACGGGGTTCGAGATGCCGCGAATGCCCTGCACCGGGGGCAGTTCGAACTTGACGCTCAGCGAACTGAAGCCAAGGTTATAACGAGCCAGGCTGAAGCCCGGAGTGTTCGGTGCGGAGGCAAAGCTGCCATCCACCACCACGACTTCGCCATTGTAGAGGGCGCCCGTGCGGCTGCTGCCGGCATAGCCGTTCACAATCAGCACGTCGCCACTATCCATACGGCGGGCGTACATGGGTCGGAACTGCTGCGGGTTGCTGCCCAGTTGGCCGGTATTGATGTCGCCAATCACGGCCGGCTTCTCGGCCCCGTCTCGGGGCCGACGCATGCCAATGAAGGCATCATTCGGCAGCATCCAGCGCACCGCCCAGTTGTCCGGCGCGCCCACCGGGTCCGGTTGGGCAATTTCGTACACGCCCGTCGCATCAGTCAGCATCACGGCCAGTTGGTCGTTGCCGCCCACCGTGACGTAGCGCAGAGTGACGGAGGTGAGGCCCGCCATCTTCTTGCGACCCGCCGGGATCGGAGCCGGAGGTGTATTGAAGTTCCACGTATTCGGAGCCCCTGTGGGGCCGAGGTACGTATTGGCTTCAATCTGCGGCATGGCAAAGTCACTAATGACCACCGTGTTGGTGCCGTCATAGACCACGACGCCGCCGTTGCCACTGTTAGTATCCGTGGCTTGGAACGTCGCATCGAGACCGAAGCCCGCGCGACCGGGTTCCACCAGGCCGAAGCCCAGCGCCACCACGACGCGTCGGTTCACCCCGCTGCCACGGATCACACGGCCAATCGAGTTATAGGCAAAGCGCTTGCCGCTCAGCTCTTCCGGCGTGTGCCAGTAGAGCACACCAAGGGCGCGCTGCACGCCTTCCGGCGAGTTGTATTGCACCACATCGCCAATGCGACCCGTGAACGGATCCTGAGCGTAGCGGTCCACCAGTTCGACGGCGCGGTTGTTACCCGTGTCGGCGATCAAGTAGTGCACCCATCGCTCGCGCGGTTGCGGGTTGCTGAATGGGTTGTTCGCCGCATCCACCGATTGCTCGAAGGTCACAACGTCGCGCGGCGTGCGCAGGTCCACGGATTGCGTGGCCACGAAGCCGTCCGGAATGTAGTTCGGGTCCACCAACATGCGGCGGATTGTGCGGACTTCGCGGCCCGAGGCGTCTATGCGGACGACGCGGTTGTTGCCGGAGTCAGCCACCAGCGTCGAGCCATCCCCCAGCGGGTAGGCGCGCCACGGATCGCTCAGCGGGACTTCGCGGCCCGCGTTGCCAATCGGTTGCTGCGAACCCGTGTTCAGGGTCGTCAGGGTCGCCCACAGCGGGTTGCCCACGCCGTCAAAGCGGCCCACGCGGCCTCGGTCCGCCACCGTAAAGTCGGCGCGGCGGAAGGCGAACAGTCCGTTGGTCGAGGTCACGCCCAGCGTGCCGTTGCCAGCGGCCAAGCCCACCACATTGGTGTCGGGCAGGGCGGCTTGGAGCAGGCGCACACGAAGGTCATCAAAGCTCTGAATGCCTTGCGTTTGCGGCCAGCGGATGGCTTCGGCTTGTTCCAGTGCCCCCGTGGGGTTCAACGCCGAAAGCTGCGTCATCCACGGCTTGCGCGGATAGGTCGCCGGGAAGGACGAGTCTTCCGCCGAGCGGAGGAAACGGTCGTTGCTGGCCACCGCGCTATCAAAGGCGTAGAGGAGGCCATTTTCCGCCAGCGGGAAGCTGAATCCGGCCGTGAGCAAGCCCGGCAAAACGCTGGCGCCGCCCACGTAAACGGTTTGACCCGCCAGGACCGGACCGGTCTCTGCACGCAGACCGTTTATCACTGCGTACCAGCGGAGCGGGCTAAAGCGACCCGCCGCCAGACCCGTGACGTAACCCGCCGCCGAATCATCGCTCAAAGCTTCCGGTTCTATCACGGTTTCTTGGCTACCGTTGACCACCAGGGTCACCGGCAGGCTCGAAGAGATCGAATCCAAGATGCGCCCGGCGCGCACGTTCATCGCCGATTCCAGCGTGATGCGCGTGGTGCCATCACTTTGGCGTTGCGACGTGAACTGCCCTCCGGCAATCACGCTCGAAACTTCGGGGATCGCCTTATTGGTGCTGCGCGAAATGTCTTGCTGACGCAGGGTGAGCTGCGCGTTTTGGGGCAAGGCACTCGTAATCGTGAACTCCAGCGGACCCGGATCGGCTTCCAGCGCCACCAAGATGGTGCAGTCCGCATCGGAGCCCGGGCCAAAGATCGTCTTCGTTCCGCGCGCGGTGATAAACACAGTGTCACCCTTCACCACCGGGTTCCCCACCAGGTTCATGCGTCGCATGGGCCGCTGGAGGAACGGGATGAGATTGAGGAGCCCTTCGTAGTCCACGAACGTGGCCGGGAAGTTGACCGTGGTGCTGCCGTTGACCGTGTACGAGTGGAAGTCGTACATATCCCAGCGGTAGACGAGGCGGAAATCACCGCGACCGACTTCCTTCAGGTTGAAGAAGGTGCCGCCCGTGGTTCCGGCCGCCGCGGAGGTGTTCACCAGGACGTTACCGGTCGCCGTAAGCACCGGGGCGCCCAGCACGCGTCGCGTGTTGGAGGCATCGTCCGGGAATTCGAGGTTGCCGCGCACGAAGCTGTCGGCCGGGACGCCCCCAAAGGCACCCGCTTGGCCCCAGTCCACAGTGTAGTCAATGCGCCAACCGATGTCGTCCGCCGGGTTACCCGGGGTGGACGTACCATCGAGGTCCAGTGCAAACGGGTTGAGACCCGTGAGACCAACACGGAGCTCACCATTCGCGCCCTGCGTAACCGTCCCGTTCAGATACTGGGCCATACCCGCATCCGAGAACGTGGAACCATCCGGGAACAGCATGGTGATCTTGAGGCCGAGTTCCGAAGCTGGCAGGGCCGAAGATCGGATGACCACCGGCAGCCCTTGTAGGCTGGCGCGCGTGGAAAGGCTAATGAACGGCCCCAGCACGCGGCGCTGTACCGGCGGCTCGCTGCGGGCGCCCAGCCAGATACTGGTGAGGCCGGCGGGCGTCGGCACGCCGAAGTTGTTCGGCTTGGTGCTGACGTAAACCACGCGGTCCAGGCCCCCCGAGGAGTCTTGAATCGGGATGTAGCCCAGGGTCGGGCTGGCACCCGGCTGCTTGAGGCGCGGCGCGGCCGTGATCTGCCACGGATTCCCGATGTTGATGCCGGTCGCCGTATTGAGGTCAATCAGCCACACGCGGCCGGTTTGGTCGCTCGCGCGGGTGTCGGCCACTGCCACGAGGTTCTCGTGCACGGTTGGTGCGTAAGGCCCGTCAGGGTCGGCCAGGCTGGGCGTGGGCGGAGCCACGTTTGCCAGCAGGTCGCCGGTGGTGAGGTCGTAAACCTGGACTTGACCATTGGCCAGGGTCACCCAGACTTGCCAACTCGCCAAGTTGCCGAGGCTGTTGACCAAGGTGGTGGCCCCGTTCTCGATGATCGTCGCCGGGGAGGTTCGCCCCAGACCCACCACTTCCCACACCAGGTCGCCCTGGGCGTTCAGCGGATCTTCGATGCCATCGTCATCGTTCCCATCGCGATTGAGGTCGCGGCCGGTCTGCGAGTCGAAGACTTGGATGCCGCCGTTGTTGGTAGTCACCATATAGCCCCCCGCAATCGAAGGCGGGTTGGCATTGGTGAAGCCGCCCGGGAACGGTTCCGTAAACTTGCGCAGAAGCGGCGCACTGAGATTGACCGCGCTGGCCCCCGTGTTGCGGCTGCCGCCTCGGCTGCCGTTGAAGTCGCTATTCAGCGCGACCACGTTCAGGGCGAACTTGATCGCACCTCGGTAGCCAGCATCTTGCACCGCGCCAAAGCTGTTGTAGCGCCAGTTGTTGAAGTCCACGGCCCCCGTGACTGGGTTGCGGCCCCGGTTGAGGG
>CAZVHE010000068.1:7188-12664 GCA_964627705.1 uncultured Chthonomonas sp. | reverse complement strand
AGTCGGTTTCGCTTTCCAACACCACACCCACGGCACTCTTGCCGTCGGCGGAGACCACAAACTTGGCCACCCCTTCGCTCGTAGAACGACCGGAACGCTTCGCAGCGGCCGATTGACCCTTTTCACGGAGGATGGCTTTGGCCTTCTCAAAGTCACCGCCAGCTTCTTCCAGCGCGACCTTGCACTCCATCATGGGCGCGTCGGTTTCTTCGCGCAGACGCTTGACATCACTTGCACTAATTGCCATCTTTTACTCCTTGGTTTCAGCAGAAGCTTCTTCTGCCACGGCGGATTCTGACGCCTCGGCGGGGGCTTCCGTAGCCGGGGATGAGGCTTCGGCCTGGGCCTCTTCGACCACCACTTCCTTCACGGCGACCGGGGCTTCGGCATCGGCATTCACGCCAAAGGCGCTCAGGAACTCTTCGTCCACCGGCACCACGCCTTCTTCATCGTCCTCGCTGAGAGCAGCGCCGGTGCCTTCAGCGAACTCAACGTCCACCGGTCGAACTTCGGTCACGGCCTCACTGATCTTGTTGGTGACCAGGCGGATGGAGCGGATGGCGTCGTCGTTGCCGGGGATCACGTAGTCCACGATGTCCGGGTCGCAGTTCGTGTCCACGATGGCGACGACGGGAATGCGGAGTCGGTGGGCTTCGGCGACGGCGTTGGCTTCCTTGATGATGTCCACGACGAACATCACGGACGGCAACTTGTCCATGGTGCGGATGCCTTCCAGGTAGCGGCTGAGCTTGGCGCGCTCTTCGCGGCGCTTCAGGGCTTCCTTCTTCGGCAGGCGATCCATGTAGCCCTCCTCTTCCATGCGGTCGAGTTCTTTCAGGCGGCTAATGCGGCTTTGGATGGTTTCCCAGTTGGTCAGCATCCCCCCCAGCCAGCGTTCCACCACAAAGTGTTGGCCACAGCGGATGGCGGCTTCCTTCACGGCGGTTTGGGCTTGCTTCTTGGTGCCAACGAAGAGCACGGTGCCCCCGTCGCTGACGCGGTGCTGAACGAAGTTCAGGGCGTCTTCAAACAGCTTGATGGTTTGGTGAAGGTCGAGGATGTAGAGCCCGTTGCGTGCGCCGTAGATGTAGCGGCGCATCTTGGGGTTCCAACGACGAGTCTGGTGGCCGAAATGGACTCCGGCTTCCAGCAACTCTTTCATGCTCAGTTGCGGCATTCTTCTTGTCTCCGGGTTTTATCCGCCGGAGCGCCCTGGGTTCGCCCGCACCTTGCACGCAAGCAAGGCACCCGTGGACGAGGGCCACTCCGTGTGGATTGGCGAGATCACCGGAGATGGTGATCTCGCCGAAGGCAAAGGATACCGCGCCCCGTACAGTCCGGTTTAGGGCCTCGACTCGTTGGGGGTTAAGCGGGCGGACTAGTGGCCGTAAATGCTGTAGGCGTTCCACTCGGGATCAATCGTGAGGCGCATCGTCACGAGCTGCCCGACGTGGTAGGCGTCGTGGGCGGTGAGGAAGTCGCTGGCGGCCATCAACGCCTGCTCGTCTTCCCGGCCCGCGATACCGGCCTTGGCTTGCTCGCGGAGCTCGCGGTAGGCGGCCATGCGCTCTTCTAGAGTTCCCGTGAGGCTCGTCACGCCCCATTGATCGTAATCCGCGCCGTCCTTCTTGGCCAGAAAGGCGTGGACGCACTCGGCAAGGTGGTCCAGCACGCGGGCGGGCTTCATCATTTGCGGCACAATGTCTCGCTCGAAATCTTCAGGCGCGAGTCCGGCGTAGCACGCTTCGACTTGGGCGGTCAGAATATCAATCTGCGCTTGGATGAGTTCACTTGCGGTCATGATGGCCTCAGGTTTACCTCTGGACGGTTCCCCTTCGCCGAAGTTTTGTATCATGGAGGGGAGATGGTGGATGGGCGCAAGTTGTCACCCGACAGCATCCGGTTTTGCACCCAAATGGGCATGTTCCCCATGGGCAACGACCGGAACAAGAACCCCTACGCCATCGAGTTCTACATCTCGCACGAGCGGGCCATCTTCCCGATGGACGGGATTCACGTTTCGCGGTCTTTGAAGCGGGCGTTTCGCCGGGAGCCGTTTGAAGTTCGGTTCGACACCGCCTTCCGCGAGGTCATGACGGCGTGCCGCCGACCCAAGGACAACTGGATCACCCCGACTCTCATTGATCTCTACTGCCGGATTCACGAGGAGGGTTGGGCGCACTCTTGCGAGGTTTATTTAAAGGGTGAGTTGGTGGGCGGGGTGTACGGCGTGGCGGTGGGAGGCGTGTTCTGCGCGGAGAGCATGTTCCACCGCCACACCAACGCCAGCAAGATCGCGCTGTGGCAGCTGCACGAGAAATGTCAGGAACTAGGATTCGTGCTGTTTGACGCCCAGGTGATCAATCCGCACTTGGAGAGCCTGGGGGCACTCACCCTGAGCCACCACGAATATATGGGGCGACTGAACAAGGCGATGCGCGTGATGACCCCGTGGAGTACGGTTCCTTTCACCGTAGATTTGGAAGCGCAGGGCGACCCGTTCGCGATTTACTAGGCCGCATCGTCGAGGTCGAGTGCGTTGGCGTCGGCCGCCGATTGGTAATCCCAGTTGTCGCAATCGAGGCGGCGACAGTGGATCATGCGCTGCTGAGAGCCATCGGCCATTTCGACATCGGCCATCTGAGCGAAGCGGCATTCCAGGCACAGTTCCGGCTCGATGAGCCGCACCACTTTGAGTTGCCGATCCTTCATGATTCCCCCTCCGGGATAGTTAGGTTTCGGCCCCGGAGAGGGAGGTACCACCTGAGAGGGTTACTGGGAATACAGAAAATCCCCGCTCCGCCGAAGCGAAACGGGGATTCCGTTGAGTTGATGCGAGCCCTTAGCCTTTGCTCTTGGCGGCAGCGATTTCCTTGAGGAATTCTCCGACTGGCTTGAAGCCCAGCGACTGGTGGATGACCTGACCGTCGCCGTTCATGAACACTACGAGCGGGATGGACGTGGCCTTGTACTGCGAGGCAAGTGCCGGGAAGTTGTCAATGTTGACCTTCACCCACACCATTTCACCGGCGGCCTTCTTGAACTCCGGCGTGCTGAACACTTGCGCGTCCAGCATCTTGCACGGGCCGCACCAGTCGGCCATGAAGTCCACCATCAGAAGGCGGCCCGTTTGCTTGGCCAGCTTCTTGGCGGATTCGAAGTCGTAGTGCCATTTGGCCACGAACGTGATTTCCGTCGCGCCGGCCGGAGCCTTGAACGCGAACAGATCCGAGGCGACTTCCCCGTTCAGTTCCACCTTCGTCGCATTCACGACCGTGCGGGCCGTGGTGCCGCCCATTTGCTGGCTGATTTCAGCCTGGCGGAGCAACGCATCGCGCGAATCCAGGTACATGGTCGAGCTCGTGATGCCCATCTTGCCCGTGACGGTCGTCAGCCGGCGACCCGCACGCTCCACATTGCCACCCTTGACCACGTCGGTCATCCCATCGAATGCCTTGGCATCGAAGAACGGACGCCAGAAGCGCATATCCGATTCTTCGAACAGGCCAAGGAGCGATTCCATGGACTGATCCATCTTGGAGAACTGGTTAGCCGCCTTATCGTAGGTGACAATGGTGGTGCCGTCGGCAATCACCACTTGGTCACCCGATTCCATGCGGAGCAGGTTCGGCTTTTGGAGCGAGAGGCTCACAGTGCGCGGAGCCCCGCCCACCACGGTCACGGTGTATTCCACGTTGAGGGACTTGGCCCGCTGCAGAGCCTCGAAGTGACCTTCGAGCGGCTTCGGCGGCGCGAAGGCGAACGCACTCACCATTCCGCCGGCGAGGGCCATCATGGAGAATAAGGATCGTCGCATGTGATTTTCTTACTCCGCCCTTTTGGGAAGGAGTTCCGCCGATAGTCTAGTGCTTTTTGTTGTTCATATACAATAGGAGCGCATGCGGGCACTCGGAATCTTGGTGATCTTGCTTCTGTTTGTGGGTGGAGCGACGGCATTTAATGACGCCACGCCCTACCGGACGGCGGGGGCTCTCGTCACGCAAAGGAATCCGGAAACCGGGCAACCGGCCACCGCGCCCGACATCGGGGCGCCCGACGAACGCCAGCATGCCAACTACGTCGCCCGCATGGCCCGGGGCGAAGGCCCGGCCGTGCTCGACCCCAAGGACCCTGAACTGTACGAGAATTACCAGGCGCACCAGCCACCGCTTTACTACTTTGTGGCGGGGCAGATTGCCAAAGCGGCCGGGTGGGATCCGCAGGCCAATGAGGGTGGACGCTACTTACGCTTTGTCAATACGGGCATCGGCGTTTTGATGCTCCTGGGTGTGTTTGCGTTTGCCCGCAATGTCTCGCAGTCGGACGAGGTTGCGCTGGCCGCGATGGCCTTCGGGCTGTTGCCCATGAACCTCGCCCTCCACGGCGCCGTAAGCAACGACCCGCTTCTTTATTGCCTCATCGCCTGGGCGATGGTGTTGGCGGCCATCGTCGCGAGGGGATCGGGGGCGGCCTATCCGATTCTCTTTGGCCTGGTGGCGGGAGCCGCGATATGGACGAAGACCACCGGCCTGATGCTGATCCCGGTCGGCTTTGTCGCCGGTCTCATTGGCGCGCCCAAGAAGTCGAAAATCACCGTCGCCCTGACGATGGCGATTGGCCCTCTCCTCGTCGCGGCCCCCTGGATGATCCGCAACGTGCAGGTCTACGGCGACCCCTTTGCGCTGCGTGCTTTCACCGAATCGTTTGGTGGCACCGCCCAGGCCAAGATGTTCATTGACTCGATTGGTATGGGCTCGTACCTCATGAACTGGGTGGGGTGGACCGCCGCCAAAAGCTTTGTCGGCACATTCGGCTACATGGACATCTCGCCACTAGAAGCCTATGGGGCCAAAGCCGTGGAGACTTTTTACCGGGTGAGTTTGGCCTTCCTTGCGGCGGCCCTGCTTTCAGGCCTCATCGCGGTGGCCAAGGATCGCAAAAAGCCGCAACCGGCCATGCACGCCTTGGGGGCGGTCGCCATCTTGGTGGTGGTGGCCTTGTTCCTTCGTTTCAACTTGCAGTACTTCCAAGGGCAAGCGCGGTACCTGTATCCGGCCTTTGCTCCCCTGGCCTTGTTGATGGGCATGGGCGTGACGTTGTGGTTCAAAAAGCGCGAACAGTGGGCCTGGGTCAGCGTAGCGGCGGTGATGGCAGGCCTCGCCTTTGTGAGCTGGAGCACACTTGGCCCGGCCTTTGCACGTCGTATAGAAATGGGGCAAGCGATTCAGGCCACCTCGGCCCAGGTGCCGGGACCTGAAACCCCGGGAGTTACCAATGCCAACTGATCCGCGTCCAAGCGAAGAGACCGTGACACTGGCGAACCAAATTCAGCTTCCCATGGACCACGACACCGACGAGCACATCATTGCCCGGGTGGTAGCGGGGGACCGCGCGGCGTTCCGGCATCTGTTTGACCGGCACTACGGCCGCAGCCTGAGCGTGGCCCAGGGCATTGTGCTGCACCGCTCCGAAGCCG
>CAZVHE010000068.1:3041-7171 GCA_964627705.1 uncultured Chthonomonas sp. | reverse complement strand
CATGACCAAGGCGTTCAAGAATCTCACACGCTTTGATCGCCGGGCCAGCTTTGGCACGTGGCTCTACCGAATTGTTGTGAACACCGCCATCCAGGCCACCCGCCGCACGCGCCACGATCGCCATGCAGTGACGCTGGAGGCGGTCAGTGACCGGATCACCGATCCGCAGGGGACCCCGCAGCTTGCTGACCCCGAAATTGAGCGCGCCATGCGGCAAATGGAGCCCGAAGACCGCGCCATCTTAGTCATGTTCTACTGGGAAGACCTTTCATTGAATGAGATCGCCGGGGCGATGGAATGCACGCCAAACGCGGCGAAAACTCGCCTGTTCCGCGCCCGCGAACGATTCCGCCAGTTCTATCAGGGAGGTGACCAATGAGCCCGCTGCCCGAAGACCGCGACGAGTTGCTGTGGGAACTGGCCCGAGACCCGCTCTCGGAGGCCGCCCAACAGTACCGCCAGCGCTACCCCGAAGATGTGGCCGAGCTAGAAAGCCGCGCCGCCATGCTGGGCAAACTTACGGCCGCCAAGCCCGTGGGTCCCGCCATCATCCCGGCCCCCCACGTGTTGCTCGAGAAGCCCGCACCCGAGGTGCGCATGCCGCGCTGGAGCCTGGGGGTAGCCGCTGCGTTGCTGGTCTTTAGCCTCGCCCTGGGTTACTACGCGGTCACGCGCCCGCAACCCCAAACCTTGGCGACGGATGCCGGGCGACCAAGCATCAGTGCCACCGGGGATAGCCAAATGGAAGGGGATGCGAGTTTGGGAGACCGCAAGCTTCAAAGCCAAGGCATGGGACAGGGGTCGCCGGAAGGCATGGACCCCGCCAGCAGTACCGCCCCGGGAACCCCCAACCAAGTCCCTACCGGACCGCAACCCCTCGCCCCGACCCAGCCTGCCGACCCCACGATGTTGCCCATCACCATCCAGGATGAGGGCACTTCCCTCCGAAGTGTGATTGAGCAGATTGGGATCGCTGCCGGGCTGGAAATCGAGTTTGCGCCGGGATTCCCGGACGGCCCCGTTTCGGTGCGGTACGTCAACGTGCCCGCCATGACGATCCTCAAGACCCTGGGCCAAAGCAACGGATTTACACCGCTCAGCCAAGGCAACCGCAAGGTGCTGATCGTACCGGCCACGGACCCGAACGCGCCCGTTTTGCATGACCCGAACATGAGCACCGGCCAAGGCTTGCCCGACCCGACCGGCAACAGCAACCCCGGCCTTAGCGGCCCGATCTCGCGCTGAGCCGAACCTCACCCAGAATGCCCCTCCACCGAAAGGTGGCATTCTGGGACCATCGTCCCTTATACTAAAAGGTACGTATGAGCTCCGCCAAACGAAGTTCGGACATTCAGGAGATCCACGCCCAAAGGGCCATGGCCTTCGGAATCCCGGGCGTGATTGCGCTCCTCTTGGGCGGCATTGGTATCTACTACGGCGGCGCGATGATTGGCCTGGCCGTTGTCTTGGCGCTGGCTGGCATTGTCGGCGTGATCATGGCCATCGTGTCGATATCGAAGATCAAGAAGGTCACTTCCTTTGACATCATCTGCCCGATCTGCCAAACCCGCAACGGATTCACCGAGAAGCCGATGGAAGACGTGCGCTGTACGGGTTGCGGGCGTTTGGTGCCGATCCAGGATGGGCGAATCCTCAAGGTATTCCAAGTGCAGTGCGGTTTTTGCAAACATCTAAATTGGTACAACGAGCGCTCAGTCGGCCTCATTTGCGAGAACTGCGACCGTGAAATCCCGATTTCCACCGCTGATGGCGGCCTGGGGCACGCCGCGATGGGTGCCTACGCCGCCCACGTAGACAACGAGAAGTACGATCTGGTGCTGCTGGGCGTCCAGCGGTCGAGTGAAGAACTGATCTCGGCACTGCAAAAGATCATGTCGCTGAACCGCAACCAGGTGAAGCAAATGATGGAGGCTGCGCCCGTCACGATGTTCACAGGAATCCCGAAGATGAAGGCAGAAGCCATCCAGGGACAATTGCGGGGGCACCACGTTACCGTCGAAATCCGCCCCAGCCAAAAGTAACCTACCGGTTCACTTCGCGGCTCGGGTATCGTGAGCTACTGGACGGGGTCAGGTCGTTTCCGACCTGACTCCCTTCATGAATCAAAGGAGTCAATTTCCGCACTATGTGTTTGCGATGGTGGAAGACGGGTCGGTGGACGACCCTGATCGCGGTTCTGGCCGCGCTACTCATTCCAACCTTTGCAATGGCTGCTGGGGGTGAGAACGTCAAGCTTGAGTTCTCCGACCAAGACAAGATTTATCTTTACTTGTCATTGGGCCTCGGCTTCCTCGCCATTGTCATGGGTTTTGTGTTCCAAAAGCAGGTCCTTGCCAAGAGCACGGGCAATGACGAAATGCGTGAGGTGGCGAGAGCCATCGAAGCCGGGGCGTTGGCGTACTTGGCTCAGCAGCGCAAGCTCATGGGCATCTTCGTCATCGTCCTGGCGGTTGGCCTGTACTTCCTTTACCAAGGACAGTTCGGCCAAACCGTGGGCACCGGCGTAGCCGTCTGTTTTGTCCTTGGGGTGCTGGCTTCCTATGGCGCGGGCTACCTGGGCATGGTGACCGCCGTGCGCGGCAACGTGCGCACCGCCGCCGCCGCTCTCAACAGCAAGAAGGAAGCCCTCGAAACGGCTTTCCGCTCGGGCGCCGTCGCCGGTATGTACACCGTGGGTCTCGGCCTGCTCGGTGCAACCGCTGTGTTCTTGCTGTTCCCTGCTGAAGCCATGAAGCTGCTGGTTGGCTTCGGTTTTGGTGGCTCGCTGGCCGCGCTCTTCATGCGTGTCGGTGGCGGGATTTACACCAAGGCCGCGGACGTGGGTGCGGACCTCGTGGGTAAGGTCGAAGCCGGGATTCCCGAAGACGACCCGCGCAACCCGGCCGTCATTGCGGACAACGTGGGGGACAACGTCGGCGACTGCGCCGGTATGGCCGCTGACGTCTTTGAATCTTACGAAGTCACCCTCGTGGCCGCCATCGTTCTGGGCGCCGCGACGGCGGCAATCTTCGACACCGCCACGTGGATGCGCCTGGTTATGTTTGCCCTTCTCGCTCGCGGGATTGGGATCGTAGCCTCTGTCATCGGCATTTACATGGTCAAGGGCGACGAGGAGGAAGAGTCCGATCCGTTGCACTCGATCCAGAAGGGCTTCTACGGCTCGGGCGTCATCGCGGCGATCCTCACCGTAGTGCTGGCCTACTGGATGATGGGTGGTATGCCCAGCAGCAACCCGGTGATCCAAACGTCCACCAAGATCACGCGCGAGCAATGGCAGCGCCAAATCCTGGACGTAATGGTCGCCGAAGGCAACAAGTTGGCGACTGCCCAAAAGAAGGAGTTCAAGGAAGTGGCGGCAGAAGACGTGGCCAAGTCCGCGGGGTTTGTGGCCGCGACTCCGGGCTTCAGCGAAGACGATCGCCTGCGCTTCGTCTCTAACTACATCAGCCCGTTCAGCCAGTTCGACCCGAACAACTTGCCGGAACCGCGCAAGGTAGAAGGTCTGACCAAGGTAGACCTGAACAACCCGAACTTTGCCAAGGTGGCATCGTTTGCGGTGCAGAAGCCGGACCAAACTTCGGGCGACCCGGCCAACCCGCCGGCCCCGCAGTTCGTGACCCTCAAGGAAGCCTTTGGCGGCAAGGAGCTGATTTACATGCAGGTCAGCGTCCAGCAAACGGCTCCGGGCCAGCAGAACCCTCCGGCCCAAACCTTCATTGTCGGCCCTTCCACGAAGGAGTACCTCGCCAAGCAGTTTGAAGAAGTCAAGAAGCAAGGCACGCAAGTGAAGGAAGAAGCCACCTTCCCGGCCACGATCTACGTGGACGGCAAGAACAACCTCTACGTGGCCCTGGATTCGGACGGCAAAACCCGATTCGACCAAGTGGCCCCGGTACTGGGCTACTACAAGGTGTCGCCGGAGGAAGTCTCCAACCCGCCGAAGGACGGCAGCATGCCCCCGCAACCGGCCACGGCCGAGCCGCTTCTGGTCACGCACAAGAACGTGGAATGGTGGCGCTTCGTTGTCTGCATCCTGTTCGGGATCTGCATGGCCTTCCTCTTCGAGAAGCTGACGGACTACTTCGTCTCCTTCAAGAAGAAGCCGGTGC
>CAZVHE010000068.1:2139-3016 GCA_964627705.1 uncultured Chthonomonas sp. | reverse complement strand
TACACTCTTTCCCTACACGATGCTTTCCCGATCGTCGGTCTTCTCGGTGTTCGCCGTTGTGGCGGCGCTGATGGCTCCGCTCCTCATCTTCCCGTCCGACCAGTTCGGCGGCTACCTACTCTCCTTCTACGGGATCGCTCTGGTGGGCCTGGGCTTGCTCACCACCACGGGCTTCATCCTGGCGATGGACACGTTCGGCCCGATTTCGGATAACGCTCAGGGCGTGTTCGAAATGTCCGGCGCCGGCCACGACAATCCGAAGGGTGCCCGCGCGGTCCAAATCCTGGACGCCGCTGGCAACACGACCAAGGCCCTCACCAAAGGCTTTGCGATCGCGACGGCGGTTGTGGCAGCGGTCGCCTTGTTCCACGCCTATGTGGACGCGGCCAAGCTACACTCTTTCTCTACACGACGCTCTACCGATTTATCAAGGAATTTCTGGTGGGTGGTGCGGCTCCGTACCTCTTCTCGGCCTTCTCCATCAACGCCGTGGGACGCGCGGCCTTCGACCTCATCAACGACGTTCGCGACCAGTTCCGCAACGATACTGGCATCATGAAGGGCACCAGCAAGCCGGATTACGGCCGCTGCGTGGCCATCGTGACGGCGGCTGCGCAAAAGGAACTGCTCGGCCCTGGCGTCCTCGCCATCAGCCTTCCGGTCCTCGTGGCCTTCGGCTTTGGCCTGGGCAAGCAGCCGGTGCTGATTGACGGTGTGGCCTACAACCTGGTGGGTGCGCAAGCGCTCGGCGGCTTCCTGGCCGGTACGATCCTATCGGGTCAGCTGATGGCCGTCCTTCTCGCCAACTCCGGCGGGATGTGGGACAACGCCAAGAAGCTCATCGAAGATGGGATGCACGGCGGCAAGGGCACGGACG
>CAZVHE010000068.1:0-2105 GCA_964627705.1 uncultured Chthonomonas sp. | reverse complement strand
TGTGACACCGTGGGTGACCCATTCAAGGATACGGCTGGTCCGGCCCTGAACCCGCTCATCAAGGTGATGAACCTGATCGCGCTCCTCATCGTGCCGGTGGTGATCCAGCCGATGGAAGCGACCCTGCGCGGCGGGGTGACCCTGGCGGCGGCGGCGGCTCTGATTCTCGCCATCTGGCAGAGCAAGAGGGGCAGCATGAGCACGGCTCTAGACTCCGCCAAGGCGGATGCGGCGGCCAAGGCCGAAGCTCCGGCGGCGGTGGAAGCCAAGGCCGAAGAAGTTGCTGAGGAAGCAACCGAAGAAGCCAAGCCGGAAGAAAAGACCGAAGGCTAAACGCCTTCCCAGCCTCACAAGGCAAACGGGCTCGCATTCCATTGAGTGCGAGCCCGCTTTTTTTCGCTAAACTAAAGGCATGGCCGATCCGGCAGACGTAGAAGCAACCAAGTACCTGCGGCGCGAATTCAATCGCCGCCAGATTGACGTGACGCAAGCCGACCTGCGTGTGATGCACCACGTGGCGTACATCCGAGGTTCGCTTAAGGCTTACAAAGGTGGCCCGCCGGACCTGCGCAAGGAGTGCGAGAACATCGCGGGCTATCTCAAGCAGACGGGCCGCGTGAAGGACGTCGTGATCGACTGTTCATTCCGCGCGTAAAGCCGCGTCCACTTCGCTCAGCAGATAGAAGCTACCGGTGGCGACCACGTCGCCGGCGGTCGCTTGCGCACGATGGACGGCCTCGGCTACGCTCTCGCAAATCGTAACCGGGCGGCCGAGGCTCTCCCATGCTTGGGCCACCTCTGCCGCCGGTTGGGTACGCGGCCAATCAATGGGGGCGGCAAAGACCTGGCGCACACAGGGGGCCAGGGTCTCGGCAAAGTGCTCGGGATCGTGGCCGGTCAGCATCCCGGTCACTAGGTTCACCTCCCGGTACCCCTCCTGCATCAAGCCGGCCGCCAAGGCCGCCGCCGCCGGTGCGTTATGCGCGCCATCCAGCACCCAGCGCTGGCCATCTACGGCTCGTTCTTCAAATCGGCCGGGGATGGTCGCTAGGCGCACACCTTCGCGCAGGGCCTCTTTGTCATGTCGTAGGCCCCCGGCGTAGAGGGCACTCACCGCCAGGGCCATGTTGGTGGGGGTCATGGCGCCCTTGATGCGTGGCTGCAGGCCACTCACTTCCCCAACCGGCGTGTGCACGGTCCACCCGGCGGGTTCGGGCCGCAGCTCAATCTCACGGCCAAATTGCCACAGCTCACTTCCCCGCTCTCTGGCTATGTTCTCGATCGCCTCGCGCGCCTCATCCGCCATCGGGCCAACCACCACCGGGCGACCGGGCTTAATGATGCCAGCCTTCTCCGTGGCGATCTTGGCGAGGGTGTCGCCCAGGTACTCCATGTGGTCCATGCCGATGCTGACAATGACGCTACACGCGGGGGTGACCACGTTGGTGGCGTCCAGGCGGCCACCCAGGCCGACCTCCAGTGCCACCGCATCGCAAGATTGGGCGTTCCAATACGCTAAGCCCAACGCGGTCTTGAACTCAAACTCGGTGGGCGCGCCCATGGGGTCGCTCTCCATGCTCTCGGCCACCTCCAGCAGCCGCCCCACCCACTCGCCAAAGTCTTCGCGCGAGATCAAATCCCGCCCGAGTTGCACCCGCTCGCGGACATCGTAGACGTAGGGCGAATACGCCGCGCCCGTGCGGTAGCTCTGGCTCACCAGGAGGCTCTGGGCAAAGGCCGTAGTGGTGCCCTTGCCGTTGGTGCCCGCGATGTGGATGAACGCGGGCGTGCCCGTTTCGCCCAGCCGCCCGGCCAGGCCCAGCCGCTCGCAAAACGCCGCCATGCGGTCCAGCCCCAGCCGCCATTCGCGGCGGGGGTAGTGGTTCAGCGCGGCCAGGGCCTCTTCGTAGCTCAGGCTCATGCGACGGGAGCGGCAATCAACCCGGAGGCGGCGATGCGCCGCACGGCTTCGGCAAATCGCTCCCCGTTCTGGTCGCCCAGCAGGGTCAACGAGAACCGCACGTAGCCTTCGCCGGCGGTGCCGTAGCCATTGCCGGGGATGCACAGCACGTGCGCCCTCTCCAGCAGGGCCTTAGCGAACTCAG
>CAZVHE010000067.1:0-12975 GCA_964627705.1 uncultured Chthonomonas sp. | reverse complement strand
CAGGAGCGAGGGGAACACGCTGAACTGCAGCGGCTCGTCCACGTTCACGGCGGTGAGCAGGATGAGGATGGAGGCCCCGATGGCCATGACCAGACCGAGGTCCAGGATGAAGTGGGGCAGAGGCATGATCAACATGCCCACCACGAGCAGAAGCCCGAAGCCGACCATGAGGTCGGTGTGACGCAGCATCTTGGTGAAGGTGTTCATGCCCAATCAGGCACACGTGGTGCCTATCGGATGTATCGGCAATTCTGCGGGGGTTCCTCAGTCCCGTCTTGCACGGTGGGTCCGGGCCGGTGCCGGGTATAACGTCGTTTCGCGCGCGCTCGTAGCTCAGTGGATAGAGCATCAGCTTGCGGAGCTGGGGGTCGGAGGTTCGAGTCCTCTCGAGCGCGCCAATCTCAGTCTATTCATTCGCCGTCCGTTCCGGGCACATGGGTGGCACTTTGTTCAGCGACTTGTAGTCGTTCCCGTGCGTGGCGTTTTTGGCACGCGGCGCATTCCTTACTCAACGCTCAATCGTCTGAAACGATGAGCGCCCATGCTTCAAGCACTCGCGAAAGGTGCAATTGGAGTTGAAGCGAGGTAGATTCTGGGAATGAACCTGCTGAATTCAGCACATGGGCCATTAGGCCCATTTGGGGGGGGCAATAGGTCTTATCATGCAGTTATGAGGCTCCTCCTCATCCTGCTTTGGGCGGCTTGCTTCTGCCTGTCCCTGTCCCAAACCACCCCTGGCGGTGGAGGAGGTGGAGGTGGTGGCGGAACCAATCTGAATCCAGCCGAGGGCGATTACGATGGGTACACGGAATTGCCGACCGGCGAGACCATCAACGGGGAACCTTTCGCTTGGATCAAAGTGATCGTTTCCACTCCGGGCGTTGACTCGGTAGAGGACTATATTAGCGGAACCAATACTGCCGTATCATGCCAAGCCGAAGTTGTTCCCAACGCCGCCTGGCCAGGGACCCAAACCGTGATTGAAGGATACACGTTAATGAACGTGCAGATCACCGTCGGCGGTCAGAGTATCGTGAACCAATCATGGGACCTTAATGGCGTTTGCAATGAGGGATATCTTAATCGTCCGCCAAACTTCACTTTTGCCAGCACCCACTTCGATCACGGGTTGGAATGCGAGATAAAGCTGCAAGGTCAGTTCCAGGCCTACACGCTGGAAAACGGGGTGCGAATTCCAACCGGGCCATTGATGACGCACTATGCTCGCCTTAAGCCAACTGTGCACAACAAAGTCGTGGGATGGCGAACACATATAAAGTTTGACCCAGATAACCCGTCAGGGCCTGGCATCCCTTGGCCAGAACCAGACAATACATACATAAGTGATGTCGTAAACACTCTTAAAGCTTTGTATTCTGCGGCTAAGTATGATGTGTCGCTGGTTGATCTGGGTGTATTACAGCGGAACACAATTCTGGATCGGTATAAGGAGATCACCGGGGTCATAGCCAACACTCATGGCAGCACTAATGGCCTATATGACTCGGATGGCTTGGTGCTGTATGGAGATCGGCTAAACTGGAATGATCAGACAGCGAAGATTAACTACTATGGCATGAGAGGATTGGACAACGAGTTGCCAAAGACCCATTTGCACTTCGCATATGCATGTTCTGCAGCCAACAGTGAAACATACGCTTTAAATGCGCTTCAGACCATGGCGACCGGAGGAGCCCTTTGTGGGTTTGAGGATCCAATATGGTCTCAGTGCCTTGTGCCTGGTACCGTCAATGGGGTAAGCAATGAACTACATGCTGCGGTCATAAGAGATTGGTTGCTCAACGGCCACTCGATTGAAGATGCAGTTGATGAGGCGAATAGGCTCTATATCACAGGATGGCCGGAGGATGACGATGAAAGTCCGGAGGGCTTTATATGGCGCCCTCGGCCGATGGCCGTTCGTGGGGACGGATGTGACACCGCAAAGTGGGTTTATCTTCCTCGTTATGAACGCGATATGCTTGCGGGGGCACCATATGCTGACTGGAAGAAAGTCAGATGGGCCCCCTAAAATGACGGAGTGACCATGATAACTTCAATTTTGCTGACTCTAGGGCTTAAAGGGGCTAGTAAGCAGGTCCCGTACTACATCGTTCGTGATCGTGTACCTTCAAACCAACGCGAGTTGTTTGATCAGGTTCCCTTGGATGTGCTTTTCGAAAAGGTTGGGTTTGCGAGTAGCGATTCAGCTCCCTCCCTTTTTGAGAGATTAGAAAAGGGAGAAGGGTCGGTACGCGTTCGGCGTAGTGGACTGGGTTCACGTTCAGATCGCCTGATTAGCGTTTCCATGAGTGACAATGGGAATGCTACGTCACTCACAGTTTCAATTGATTCAACGACCGGTCGGTTGAGATCTTGGCATTTCGTTCCTGATGCAGAGGATCAATGGAGACGAACGGGATGGATTGCAAGTCAGGCGTACATGAGGTTTGTTGCCGAGACTCTCGTGAAACATTGTTTCCCCGCTAGTGCGAATATCCAGTTCCGTAGTGCAGTCCAGACTGGAAATTCTGGCGAAGACAATAATACGAGACGACACTTGTTGTTGACTTACCAATGGATTCTCGACGGGCGGAGCGTCGGCGGCGCACAATCCGCTACCGTAGAACTCGATGAGCAAAGCGGAGTTCTGATTACCTATCTGGGTACGGTAGGAGAAGTTCAAAGGAGGGCGTTGCTGCCAAATGAGCTTGGGCAAAGCCGAGCGCACCTAACTCAGAGACTTGCGACGCGCTTTGGCAGTGGTCACTATATGCTTGGACAGAGCAATTTGATCTACACCGCTACTGAGGAAAACCCTTGGCTTTTGGTTCCGAAGTGGGAGCTTCTGTGCACCGAGCTAAATCACCTTGGTCGACGAAGTGCGATCATTCAGATCGTCATGGACCCTGACACGAAGGCGGTCCTGCATGAAAACCGATCTGGAGGTGGCTTTGGTCCGAGTTCGCCCGTTCCCGGCTACCAGATTGACGGGGAGTGGCAGTCTGGCGAAGCCAAGGGCCTGATCAAAGCCACCGACCGCAAGGCCAGCCAGGGAGGCGTGCAACGCAGCCTCACCAGGGGCAATCGGCTCCTCGTCGGCACCTTCTACGCCGCCGAACGGCTCCTGGAAGTCAAGGGCGTCTTCTTTGAGGTGGACCCCGCGCTCAGCGAAGCGTTGGCGAAAGCCCAGCCGTGAGGAACGCCATGCCCGGTATAGTGCCCGCATGGAAATGATTCCGCCGGGCCGCCTGGGATGGCTCGACCTCACTGTCGTTGCGGCCCCCGAAGTGCGTGATTTCTACTCGCGCGTCATTGGCTGGAAGCCCGAAGGCGTGGAGATGGGCGGCTACGACGACTTCAACATGCTGGATGACACGGGCGAGCCCGTGGCGGGCATCTGCCACCGCCGGGGCATGAACGCCGGCATCCCGCCGGTGTGGATCCCCTACTTCATCGTGGAAGACATCGAAACCGCCACCAAGCAAGCGGTGCGCAACGGCGGGGAAGAAGTCGAACTCCGCCGCGAAGAAGACGGCACGCTGGTGCTCTCGATCTTGAAGGACCCGGCGGGCGCCGTGTTCGCCCTCTTCCAAAGCGAAGAGATGGACGACGAAGACGACGACTAATTAGTCGTTCTTAGGTCGGCCGGCGCGGCTGAAGGGCAACCAGATGAACTCGCATCGGCCGACAATCTTTTCGCGGGGCACCAGGCCCCAGGCGCGGCTATCGTAGCTGCCGTTGCGGTTGTCGCCCATCATCATGTAGTAGCCGGGCGGGATGGCCGCCGGGGGCAACGCCATCAGCCGCTTCATTTCGGCGGGGTCGCTAATCTGGTAGGCCGGCGCGGTGAGCGGGCTCGCGTTGGCAAAGTCGCCCATGATGGTGAGCGGGATGTACTTGCCGTTGTCGTTCACCAACTTGTAATCCGGGAGCGGATAATCGCCGAAGTTGGCCTTGGGCACGGGCTGCGTCGCCATCTGAGTGGTGCGCATTTCGTAAGGCTCATCCACGGGCACACCGTTGCGATAAAGCTTGGAGTTACGAATTTCAATGACTTCGCCCGGCACGCCCACGCACCGTTTGATGTAGTCCGCGTTGGGGGTGCGCTCATCCACACCGGCGGCGGGCGGCGAAAACACCACGATCTCGCCCACCTTGGGATCGGTGGTTCGATACACCCACTTGTTGGCCACGATGGCGTCGCCCACGTTAAGCGTGTCCACCATAGAAGGCGTGGGGATGGTGAACGTCTGGATGGCAAACGGACGAACGAGCAGGAACACCAGAATGGCGGCATAAACCAGGGCGTCGCCGGATTCGTTCAAGAACTTCAGAAACTTGTAAGATCCGCCCCGGCGGTGAGGGGGAGTCTTGGCAAGGGTCGGGCTTACGGCCAGGCGCACTAAGGTGCAAATCCCGGCGAAGATAAGAATCTGGCTCATGGGCGTCCGCGCCAAGCGGTCAATGGTTTCGACCGTGGGGGAGACCTGAGCCAGATAGATGCCGGGGAGACCGAACACGTTTAGCGGCGTTCTCGGATGCGGGCGGCCTTACCGACCTTGTCGCGCAGGTAGTACAGCTTGGCGCGGCGCACGCGACCGTGGCGCAGCACTTCGAACTTGGCCACGTTGGGGCTGTGCAGGGGCAGGGTGCGTTCCACACCCACGCCGTTGCTCAGCTTGCGCAGAGTCACATTCTTGGCGATGCCACCGTTGCGGACGGCAATGGCCAGGCCTTCGAAAATCTGAATTCGTTCCTTGCCGCCTTCGCGCACCTTCACGTGGGCACGCACGGTGTCACCCGGGCGGATTTCGGGCAGGTCGTCCTTCATATAGGCTTGGGCGACGCTGGTCAGGATAGCTTGCTTGTTCATCGTGTTCGACTCCCCAGAGATCTTCCCGGAGAACATCCCGGATAATGATCGGTCAGTACCAGGCTAGGGTAGCAGATCGAGGTCGCTCTTCGTAAGGTCTGCGCGTGCAAATAGGTCCGGGCGTAGGTCGCGAGTCACCCTCAATTGCTGTTGGCGTCGCCAGCGGGCCACCGCTGGATGGTTGCCGCTCCGCAGAACCTCGGGCACGGTTTCGCCTTCAAACTCCAGCGGACGGGTGTAAAGCGGGTGTCCCAGCAGGCCGTCGTGGCTAAAGCTGTCGTCCTGGTGGCTCTCCGGGTCGCCGAGTACGCCGGGGAGGAGGCGCGTGATGGCGTCGGCCATCATCAGGGCGGGCAGTTCGCCGCCGGTCAATACAAAGTCGCCGATGCTGCGGGTGCAGGTGGCCAAGAGGGTGCGCACACGCTCGTCCACGCCTTCATAGTGCCCGCAGATGAATATGGCGTGACCGTGCCGGCTCCACGCCTCGGCATCGGCCTGGGTGAATCGGGGTCCGCGCGGGTCGGTCAGCACCACCACGGCCTCTTGGTAGCCGGGCAGGCTCCGCAGGGCATCGGCCACGCGGTCCACCCGCAGCACCATGCCGGGGCCACCGCCGTAGGGCGAGTCATCTACCGTGCGGTGCGCATCGGTGGCGAAATCGCGAGGGTTAGCGCACTGAAATTGAACCGCGCCCGAACCCGCCGCCCGCGCCATCATGCTGTGCGAGAGCGCCTCCTGGATCATCTCCGGAAACAAGGTCACGAAATCAATCCGCACCCGTGAAGTGTGGCGCATAGGCAAAGGTATTCTCTGGTCCGTGAACGTCCCCGGCGATCTGAAGTACACGAAGTCTCACGAATGGGTCCGCATTGAAGGCGATATCGCCACCATCGGCATTACTGACCACGCGCAAAGCGAACTCGGCGACATCGTGTTTGTAGACTTGCCCAACGAAGGCCGCCAACTGGGCGTCGAAGAAGTTTTTGGGTCGGTAGAGTCGGTCAAGGCCGTCAGCGACATTTACAGCCCGGTCAGCGGGGAAGTGGTGGAAGCCAACGGCACCCTCGGCGCGCAAAGTGAGCTGGTCAATAGCGACCCCTACGGCCAAGGCTGGCTGATCAAGGTGAAGCTGAGTGGCGAACCCGAAGGCTTGCTTTCGGCCAGCGAATACGAAGCCACTCTCTAAGGTTTCCGGGGCCTCCCCGGGGAGGCCCAAATTGTCCGGGTGCGGCCAACGTCCGCCATGCAAAATCGTAGGGGAAGCAGGGACGAGTTTCGACCCTCACCGAGCGATTCAATGACCTACGTACCGCATACCGATGCCGATGTGCGTGAGATGCTCGCGACCATTGGGGTCAACAGCATTGATGAGCTCTTCGCGGATATCCCCGAAGAACTCCGCCTGAAGGGCGAACTCCGCATCCCCAGCCGACTCGACGAGCATCAATTGATGCGGCACATGGCGGGTCTCGCCGCCCAAAACCTCGACTTGAGCCAAGTCACGTGCTTTCTGGGCGCGGGCATTTACGATCGCTACATCCCGGCCAGCGTGGGCGCAGTCATCAGCCGGGGCGAGTTCCTGACGGCTTATACGCCGTACCAGCCCGAAGTCAGCCAGGGCTACCTGCAAACGATTTACGAGTTCCAAAGCATGATTGCGGAGCTCTATGGTTGCGACCTCGCCAATGCGAGCATGTACGACGGTCCGACCAGCCTGGCCGAAGCCGCCCTGATGGCCTGTTCGCTCAAGCGCAAGGACATCGTGGTGATGAGCGAAGGCATCCACCCGCACGCTCGGCAGGTGATGGAAACTTATGCGTGGTCCAACGAGGTGGAAGTGCGCACGCTCCCGCTCAAGGACGGCCAAACCGACCTGAGCCAAATGCCGGAAGGCGCGGTGCTGCTGATCCAGAACCCCAACTTCTTCGGCGTGATTGAAGACCTCGCGGCCGCCCGCGCCGCCGCCGACAGCCAAGGCGCGATGCTGGTCGTGAGCGCCGACCCGACGGCCTGCGGCCTGCTGAAGCCCCCCGGTCACTACGGCGCGGATGTGGTGGTGGGCGAGGGCCAGCCGCTCGGCATCCCGATGGGCTTCGGCGGCCCGATGCTCGGTCTGTTCGCTTGCAAGCAGGAATACGTCCGCTCCATCCCCGGTCGAATCGTGGGGCGCACCCACGACGCGCAGGGTCGCCCGGGCTTTACGATGACGCTCCGCACCCGCGAGCAAGACATTCGCCGTGAGAAGGCCACCAGCAACATCTGCACCAACGAAGCCCTGATGGCCTTGGCCAGCACGGTCTACATGAGCGCGGTGGGCAAGAACGGCATCCGTAGTGTGGCCACCAGCACGGTGCAAAACACCCAGTACGCCATGAAGGTACTCACCGAAGCAGGAGGGAAGCTCAAGTTCCCGAATGCCCGCGTGTTCGGCGAATTTGTTTTGAGTTTGCCAAAGCCGGCCAACGAAGTGCGCGACGCGCTGCTTTCGCACGGCATCCTGGCGGGTCTGCCGCTCGGCCCTTACCTGGCGGGAGGCGAGAACGACCTTCTGGTCGCCGTCACCGAAATTCGCACTCAAGAAGAAATTGACGACTTTGCCCGTGCCCTGCGCGAGGTGCTGAACGGATGAAACCAATCCCCCTGATCTTCGAAAAATCTCGCCCGGGCCGCATCGGCTGCAACCTGCCGAAGGCGGATACGCCCGAAGTGGACGTGCAGGCCATCCTGGGCGAAACCCGCGAGGCCGTGGCGTGGCCGGAGGTGAGCGAGCTGGATATGCTCCGCCACTTCACCAACCTTAGCCACCGCAACTACGGGATCGAAATCGGCTTCTACCCCCTGGGGAGCTGCACGATGAAATACAACCCCAAGATCAACGAGCGCACGGCCGGGCTGACGGGCTTTACCCACACCCACCCGATGCAACCGGAAGAGACCATCGGGGGCTTCCTCGAAGTCTACGCCTCGTGCATGGACATCCTGAAGGAGATCACGGGCTTCGATGACATCACCATGCAGCCAGTGGCCGGCGCCCACGGCGAACTGACCTGCTTGATGCTGATCAAGGCGTATCACGAAAGCCGAGGCGAAGGTGCCCAGCGCCGCGTGGTGCTGGTGCCGGACTCGGCCCACGGCACCAACCCGGCCAGTGCGGCCCGCTGCGGCTACGTGGTGAAGACGATCCCCACCGCCGAAGATGGCAATACCGACCTGGAAGCCCTGGCCAAGGAACTCGGACCGGACACGGCCGCCTTCATGGTTACCAACCCCAGCACGTTGGCGCTCTTCGAAACGAATATCACCAAGGTGTGCCAAATGGTGCACGATGCAGGCGGGCAAGTCTTTTGCGACGGCGCGAACATGAACGCCATGGTGGGCACCACCCGCCCCGGCGACCACGGCTTCGACTGCATGCACCTGAACCTGCACAAGACGTTCAGCACGCCCCACGGTGGCGGTGGCCCCGGCTGCGGTGCCATCGGTCTCAAGTCGCACCTCGCGCCCTACATGCCCGGCCCGGTTATCACCCGCAATGACGCCGGACAAGCCGTGCTGGACCACGACCGTCCGCACAGCATTGGCCGCGTGAGTGGCTTCTTCGGGCAATCGCTGATGGCCGTGCGCGCGCTCACGTACTTCCTGGCCTATGGCCGCGAAGGGATGAGCAGCATCAGCCGGTACTCGGTGTTGAACGCCAACTACGTGAAGGCGCGCCTGAAGGATGTGCTTCCGGCCGCCCACGACCGCCCCTGCATGCACGAGTGCGTGCTGACGGCGAAGCAGTACAAGGAGTACGGCGTGCGCGCCCTGGACCTGAGCAAAGCGCTCATTGACTACGGCTTCCACCCGCCGACGAACTACTTCCCGCTCATCGTGCCGGAAGCGTTTATGATCGAGCCCACGGAAACTGAAGCGAAGGAGACGCTGGATGCCTTCTGTGATGCCCTGATCGAGATCTGCGAAAAGGCCAAGACCGACCCGGATGCTCTGCACGCCGCGCCGACCAAGGCCATCGTCGGACGACTGGACGAAGCGGCAGCGGTGAAGAACCTCGACGTCCGCTACCAGCCGGCGTAAGCACCTGGCCCTCACCTCATCCATGAGGTGAGGGCATCATGCTTTATGGAACCTGTGATGCCCTGGCGAGTGGACGCCCCCCAAGGGCCGCGCGAGCACATGGCGGCGGATGAAGCTCTGGTGTATGGCGGGCGCGTTTACACCTGGGATGCCCCGGCCGTGACCCTCGGCCGGTTTCAAGACCCCGCCCGGGTGATGGCCGCGCACCCGCACCTGCCTCATGCCGTGCGCCCCACCGGGGGCAAGGCCGTGCTGCACGGCCACGATCTCACCATTGGCCTGGCGGTGCCCTGGGAATGGGCGAACTGGAGCGAAGCCGAGCGGCGGAGCGTGCGCTTGGTGTATCGCCGCTTGGCGGAGCCGTTGGTGCAGGCGCTGAACCAGGTGGGCGTGGCGGCGGCCCTGGCCGAGCAGACCCCCTTTGTGCGTAGCGCGGGCAAGGTGGCCGACTGCTTTGCCCACATTGCGCCGAACGACATTGTGGACCCCAAAACGGGCCGCAAGGTGTGCGGGTGCGCCCTGGCCCTGCGGGAAAGTGGGGTGCTGGTGCAGTGCAGCCTGCCGGTGCGTCTGCCGGACCCCGAGGTGGCCAACCTCTTTGGCGCGCAGGTGACATATGGCCAATACCCGCATTTAGAGGCGGCGGCGCTGGTCGATGCGCTGGCAACTGCATTTAGCCCTTAGGCCTTGGACACTGTTCAACCTTTCTCTTCGTCTGATATCGTAGCGATATGACGCGATACGCTCCGGCCGCGCTGGCTTTGCTGGCAGGAACCCTTATCCTCTCTGGATGCCAGAACCAAAGTAGTAGCTCCGGCGTCACGGGTCTGAACAGCGATTATAAAGCCCTGAAGGACAACGAAACCTCGCCGACCGGCGAAAGCGGCATTCCGGCGACTACCCCCGGTGGAACCACGTCGGCTACGCCCGGAGCCGCCGCCGGTGGGGGCGTGGTCGCGGGTGGATCGCCGACCGGCACCGCCGTCGAAGCCCCCGCCGCCAAGGTGGAAGAAGGGGAAGTGGCCCTGCGCCTGGGCGTGAAGAAGGGCGAAACCTTCCGCTTCAAGCAGACGACGGAAGCAACTTTGACCCTGCCCGCCATGGGCAGCGGCACGGCCAAGCCCGCCAACTACACCGTGGCCACCGGCCAAACCTACACGATCTCGGACGTGAAGAACGACGTGTTTGACGTCGAAATCCGCACCGACAAGCCGGAAGTGGTGAAGGCCGACGAAGCCGCCCAACAGGTGGTGCAGATGCTGGGCGGTGACGCCCGCACGATGAACTTCACCTACGACGCTCTGGGCAAGCCCGGTGCGCAAACGGGCAGCGTCCTGCGCGGCGTTCCGGGCAGCAGTGATTCCATTCTGCAGAGCGGGTTCATGGGCATCGTCTTCCCGAAGGATGGTGTGAAGGTGGGCGACAAGTGGACCAACAAGGTGGACATCGCCAAGCAGATGGGTCTGCCGCCGAACGTGGAGGTCAAGAACCCCGACATGACGGTGACCTACGTGCTCAAGAGCATTGACCGCAACGGCGACCGCGCGGTGATCAGCATCAATGCCACCGGCAACCCGAGCATCAGCAGCCAGATGATGGCGGGCGGGCGAGGTTCCGACGGCAACACGCAAACGCAAGCCCGTACGATGACGTTCAAGATGACGATGTCCATGACGGGGACAGCGACGCTGGACCTGAGTTCCGGGGTGCTGCGCACGGCCGAGTACCGGCTGAAGATTGGCACTGACGGCGGCCCGGCCCTGGCCAACCAAGACATGACGGTTAAGATCGAGCGGCAGTAAGCGCAGGCTTCTTAGGTTCAATTGTAGGTATTTAGACCTATAACGTGCGGGGGGGGGGCGGATTTGAGAATTTTTACTGTATATAAATAGTATGCAGGTGAAAACCCTAGCTACTACAACTACTCTCGTTGTTGCGGCTGTTATTGCACCCGCGATTTCCACGGCACAAGGCGGACCTTCGTCGCAGGGCTCGGCGGTCCCCCAAGTGTACGGAACGATTACGGGGCCAAGTTCGGCCAATCTTGGGGCGAACATTGTGATTGATGTCATGGGCAAGGACCAGGACACGGTTTACACACCAGGATACGTCTACATCGACCCTGAAACTGGGCAACCAGTCGAAGTTCCGGAGCGCTTCGATGTGGTTGATAGCTATAATCACAACGCTAGTGAGATCGTCCTTGACGAAGAGGGTTTTGGCCTTGGAACTCTGGTGGATTGGTCCCTGCAACAAGAAGAACCGGGGGGAGTCCGACGGTTTCAAGCTGCGGTGAAAGTCACTTCCGTGATGACAGCCTCAGGCTTTGGCAAGATCATCATCACCTACGATGATACAGCTCACCCAGCTTCGGTATTCCACGACTCGTCGATAACGCTAAGCAAGACCATCGGTCTGGTGCAGCCGTGACGGTTTGCCTTGCCCTTGGACTGGCCTTTTGGCCTGTGTCTGACGGCAAGGCTTCTTTCCCTGGCGGTACGGGGAAGGAAGCCGCCGCTTGGATTTACGGGCTAACCAAAGAGCCAGTTATGGTGAATACGTTCGGCGCGGTACCTGCTTTTTCGATTGATCTTACGCAAGAACGCAAGCCAGACGAATCTCAAAGCGCGTTTGTTGGCCGGCTCATCACCAGTCAATTGAAGCGCGAAGGTGTGGTGTTTGATACGGTCTACTCTCCGGACTCATCGGCCTTTGGCATTCGGATTGGCCGTCCTCAATCAGGCTATCCTCGGGTGACAAGAGATCTGAACTTTTGGCGAGATTTTGCACTGGGATATCCAGCAGCGGACCAAAGTCAAGTGTTGATTGAGGACGGCCGTTTACGGCTTACATCAGGCAATCATGGAAGCGCCATTGTAGCAAGTGCAATGGGGTTCTTTTCCACCACCGATCACTGGGTGTCAAAGGACGGTACCGTGGCCATTGCGGGTATCGACATTACGAGAGCCGAGTTCCGTGAAATGAGGAAGATGTGCTCACCTTTGGAGTTTAATGAATCCGGTAATTTTGAGGTCAGCCGAAAGCGAGCTACTCGCTGGATGCTCGATGGTGCACTTCGAAAGACAAGAAGCCAGCGCCTGGCCAACTGGTTCATAGAGGGGAAGGAGGCAGTCTACAGCGAACTTCTGAACTCACTTTCGGATCAGGAATTCAATGAGATCTTTCGTGCAAAGACGGATTCAGGGCCAGTCATTGAAAAGGAGTTTGCTCCTCTTAGTGCGACTCATCAAGTGGCAATGGCGACTCACAATCGAGCTCGTAAAGAGGGTCCCTACGAAGGCGACAACTCGTTCTACCTTGAGATGGTGCGCGATACACCTCAACTCGGTGATGCTGATCCGACGAAACCGGTAAAGGTTGTACTGGCAGTTGATGGCCAGCTCGCCTTTATCATCACCACAACGACCGGAAACCAGCAAGTTTGGTGAGTAAAGAAAATCCCCCTCACGCCACACGACGGAGGGGGATTTCTTTTTGAGAACGTAAGCGAGAGAGCCGCTTAGTTCGGGCTGGGGGTGATGGTGAAGCCGCTGGCGCTGAGCTCTTGCCCGATGTGGCGCAGCTTCTTCATGGCGCGCAGTTCGATCTGGCGCACTCTTTCCCGCGTGACGTTGAGCGCGGCGCCCACCTCTTCCAAGGTGCGGCTGCGGCCATCGTCCATCCCAAACCGGAGGCGAACCACGTCGCGCTCTCGGCTCGTCAGGCGGCCCAGAATGCTGTCAATCTCTTCGCGGCGGATCAGCGACCAGGTCACATCGCTCGGGGTCGGCATGTTCGTGCTCGGCACAAAGTCGCCAATCGAGGAGTTGTCCTTTTCGCCCACCGGGGTTTCCAGCGAAAGCGGTTCCACGGCCACGCGCATCATTTCTTGCACACGGTCGGGGCTCATGCCCACGCGCTCGGCCACTTCTTCCGGCGTCGGTTCGCGGTGCAGCTCTTGCTGCAGCTGGTTGGCCGTCTTCATCACCTTGTTGATGAGTTCGGCCACGTAAACCGGGATG